>NZ_JBHYMQ010000121.1:0-13635 GCF_042742985.1 Streptomyces sp. NPDC058864
GGGGCAGATCTTCGTCAAGGGCGAGGTCATCAAGACCGTGCCGGAGTCGAAGATCGTCGAGACCCTCATCGAAGAGGCCATGAAGCTCGCCGAGCAGATGGAGGCCGACGGCATCGCCTCCGGCGAGCCTTCCGTCTCCGTCAGCTGACCCACCGGCCCTGCCCCGCGTCCCGGACCCCCGCGGTCCGGGATCCGGGCGGGCCCGGGCGGAACACGCGTTCGCGAGGTAAGGTGCGGGGACTTCCTTCCCCCGACCGCTGCGGCCCGTACGGTGAGGCGCCCCACGTGTTGACGACCACGACGACCAAGGTCATGGAACCCGGCGAACTCGACGCCGCCCTCGCGGTGCTCGACCGCGACCCGGTGGCCAACGCGTTCGTCGCCTCCCGGGTCGCCGTCGCCGGACTCGACCCCTGGCGCCTCGGCGGCGAGATGTGGGGCTGGTACTCCGGAGGCCGTCTCGAGGCGCTCTGCTACGCGGGCGCCAACCTCGTCCCGATCTGCGCCGGCCCCGAGGCCGTGCGCGCCTTCGCCGAGCGGGCGCTGCGCGCCGGACGCCGCTGCTCCTCCATCGTCGGTCCGGCCGCCGCCGCATCCGTGCTGTGGTCGCTGCTCGAACCCAGCTGGGGCCCGGCCCGCGAGGTCCGCGCCCACCAGCCGCTGATGGTCACGCGCGCACTGCCCGCGCAGGTCGCGCCCGATCCGTACGTGCGACGGGTCCGGCGCGACGAGATGGACGTGATCATGCCGGCCTGCGTCGCCATGTTCACCGAGGAGGTCGGCGTCTCCCCGCTGGCCGGCGACGGCGGACTGATCTACCAGGCCCGCGTCGCCGAACTCGTGGGCTCCGGCCGCGCGTTCGCCCGCATCGAGGACGGCAGGGTCGTCTTCAAGGCGGAGATCGGCGCCGTCACCCGGCACGCCTGCCAGATCCAGGGCGTCTGGGTCGCCCCCGAGCACCGCGGCCGCGGGCTGTCCGAGACCGGCATGGCCGCCGTCCTGCACTACGCGCTGCGCGACGTGGCCCCCGTGGCCAGCCTCTACGTCAACGACTTCAACGCGCCCGCCCGCGCCGCCTACCGCCGCGTCGGCTTCACCGAGGTCGGCGCCTTCATGAGCGTCCTGTTCTAGTAGTGTCGCCGCCCATGGAGGACGTGGCGGTCGAGCCGATCGACCTGACGGCACGGGTGGACGAGGCACTGGCCGTCCAGGCGGTCGCCTTCGGACTGGGCACGGAGGAGGTCGCCATCCGGCGGCAGATCGTGCTGCGGCACCTCTGCTTCCCCGGCGTCCGCGCGCTCGGCGCGCTCACCCCCGACGGACGGCTCGCCGGCTTCGTGTACGGCATGCCCAACAGCCGCACCCACTGGTGGTCCACGGTCGTCGAGCCCTATCTGCGGCGCACCGGCACCGACGAGTGGCTCGACGACTCCTTCACCATCACCGAGCTGCACGTCCACCCCGATTTCCAGGGCCGCGGCATCGGGCGCGCCCTCATCACCACCATCACCGACGGCGCCGACGAGCCCCGCAGCATCCTGTCCGCCATCGACACCGAGAGCCGGGCCCGGCGGCTCTACCGCGCCCTCGGCTACACCGACCTGGCCCGGCCCGTGCACTTCCCCAGCGCGGCCAGCCCCTACGCCGTCATGGGCGCGCACCTCCCCCTCGTGCGGTAAACGCGTTTCCGGCAGCGCGCCAGGGCTCGATATCCTCGGCGGAACGGTACGAAACCCCCTGGAGAGCCCCATGGTCCTGCGCATGTCCCGGCTGATGCTCAAGACGCTGCGCGACGACCCGGCCGACGCCGAGACCGCGAGCCACAAGCTCCTGGTCCGGGCCGGATACGTCCGCCGCTCGTCCGCGGGGGTGTGGACCTGGCTGCCGCTCGGCAAGCGCGTGCTGGAGAACGTCGCCCGCGTCGTCCGCGAGGAGATGGACGCCATCGGCGGCCAGGAGGTCCTGCTGCCCGCGCTGCTCCCGCGGGAGAACTACGAGGCCACCGGGCGCGCCGGCGAGTACGGCGACCTCCTCTTCCAGCTCCGCGACCGCAAGGGCGCGGACTACGTGCTCGGACCCACCCACGAGGAGATCTTCACCCAGGTGGTGAAGGACCAGTGCGCGTCCTACAAGGACCTGCCGGTGATCCTCTACCAGATCCAGACCAAGTACCGCGACGAGGCCCGGCCCCGCTCCGGCGTCCTGCGCGGCCGCGAGTTCCAGATGAAGGACTCGTACTCCTTCGACACCACCGACGAGGGCCTGGCCGAGGCCTACCGGCTGCACCGCGAGGCCTACATCAAGATCTTCTCGCGGCTCGGCTTCGACTACCGCATCGTCTCCGCCGTCTCCGGCGCGATGGGCGGCTCGGCCTCCGAGGAGTTCCTCGCTCCCGCCGCGGCCGGCGAGGACACCTTCGTGGACTGCCCGGCCTGCGACTACGCGGCCAACACCGAGGCCGTCACCACCGTGGTGCCCCCGGTCGAGGGCGCCGCGCACCCGCCGCTGGAGGAGGTCGACACCCCTGACACCCCCACCATCGAGACCCTCGCGGCCCACCTCGGCGTGCCGGCCTCGGCCACCCTGAAGAACCTGCTCGTCAAGGTCGACGGCGAGATCGTCGCCGTCGGCGTCCCCGGCGACCGCGAGGTCGACCTCGGCAAGCTCGCCGAGCACCTCGCCCCCGCCGAGGTCGAACTCGTCACCGCCGAGGACTTCACCGGCCGCCCCGACCTCGTCCGCGGCTACGTCGGCCCGCAGGGACTCACCGGCGTCCGCTACCTCGCCGACCCCCGCGTCGCCCCCGGCACCGCCTGGGTCACCGGCGCCAACAAGCCCGACACGCACGCCCGCAACGTCGTCTGCGGCCGCGACTTCGAGGTCGACGAGTACCTCGACGTCGTCACCGTCGAGCCCGGCGACCCCTGCCCGCGCTGCGGCGCCGGCCTCAAGCTGGACCGGGCCATCGAGATCGGCCACATCTTCCAGCTGGGCCGCAAGTACGCCGACGCCTTCGAGCTCGACGTCCTCGGCCAGAACGGCAAGCCGGTCCGGGTCACCATGGGCTCCTACGGCATCGGCGTCTCCCGCGCCGTCGCCGCGCTCGCCGAGCAGACCGCGGACGGTCAGGGCCTGTGCTGGCCGCGCGAGGTCGCCCCGGCGGACGTCCACGTCGTGGCGGCGGGCAAGGCCCTCCAGACGGAACTGGCCCTCGAGGTGGCGGAGAAGCTCCACGCCGCCGGGGTCCGGGTCATCGTCGACGACCGCGCGGGCGTCTCGCCGGGCGTGAAGTTCACCGACGCGGAGCTGCTCGGGGTGCCGACGATTCTTGTCGTGGGGCGGGGGGCCGCGGACGGCGTCGTCGAGGTCAAGGACCGCCGCACCGGGCAGCGTGAGGACCTCTCCGTGGCGGACGCGCTCTCCCGCCTCTCCGCGTAGCGGTGCCCTTCGCTACCCGGGCGTCTGGTGCGGGCCGTTTGTCGTGTGCGGCGCCGTTGTGGTTGCGGTTGGGGTTTTTTCCCGCCCGCCCTCCCGTGGCCCCGGTCGGTCAGTGCGGGTCCGCGCTCTGTCCGGCTGTGGGTCGGTGGCGCGCCGGCGCACGTCCTCAGCGCTCGCGGATTTGCCGGGTCGTTGCGTCACCGGCATCACCGCTCGTCGCTTCCGGGCGCACCCCGCCACACCCCCTCCCGTTGAGTGGGCGCATGACGGCCGGTGGGGGGTGAGGAGGCAATCCGGGGTCACCCCGGACTGCTCCATCACCCCCCACCGGGCGTTCGTCGCGGAACCGGCGGAGGGGGTGGGGGAGTTGGGGGCACCCCCGGCCGAAGGCTGGGGGAGGGTGGGCGTTCTGGACGCTGACGTGTATTTGTTGTGCGGCAGAGCGGTGCCGAACCCGGATTGCCCGCCATGCACATAAATATGCGGTACAGAATGCCCACCCCGGAGGCCCCGCCCCCGGCCTACCCAAGGACCGGGCGCCACCCGCACCAACCGTCCCCTGGATGGGGGAGGGCGGGCGGGCGGGAAAAGAACCCCAACCGCAACCACAAACGACCCGCACACCACAAACGCACCCGCAGGGGCGACCCCGGTCAGAACTAAAGCCAGGTCGCGAACTCCAGGTGCAGCTCCCCCGATTCGCGGTCGCCGACCCCCAGCGCCCACACGCCCGCCTCGACCGCCCGGAACAGGGCCCACCCGCGGACGCGGTCCCGGTCGACGTCGAGGGAGTCGGAGAGCTTGGCGACCCTGCGGCGGGCCGCGGACTGCGACCCGGGCGTGGCGACCAGCGTCTCGAGGCGGTCGCGCACGAGCCACGCCAGGTCGTACGCGGGCTCGCCCGCGACCGGCTTGGGGTCGATGGCCAGCCACGGCACGCGGTCCGCGGCGAGCACGTTCCCGTGGTGGTAGTCCCCGTGCAGCAGGACGGCCTCGCCAGGGGCGGCCGCGCACAGCTCGTCGCGGGCGGCGAGGGCCTCGTCGACCAGGGCCCGGGCCTCCTCCGGGACGTACGGCAGGTCGCGCCGCTCCCGCAGCAGCGCCGCCAGGCGCGCCGTGTGCTCGACGACCGGAGTGAAGGGGTGCCCCTCGCCCGGGGGGACCCAGAGTCGCTGCAGGGTGGCGCACGCCTCGAGCATCGCCTTCTGCTCGGGGAGCGAGCGCAGCGACACGTCGCTGTGCAGGCGTTCCAGGAGGAGCGCTCCCGCGTCGGGGTCGGCCCGCAGCAGGCGGACCGCGCCGCGGCCGTCCCAGCGGGCGAGCGCGGCGTGCTCGTGCCGGGTCTCGTCGTTGACGAGGCCGACCTTGAGGGTCGCGGGGGTGCCGTCGGCCTGTCGTACGAGGACGACCATGCTGATCTGGCCGCCGGGGGAGAGGACCCGCTCGGGCCGCAGTTCCCAGCGCGCGAGGAGGTCCGCGACGCGCTCGGGGAGGCCGGCGAGCCAGGCGCGGCCCGCCTCGCCCTCCCAGGCGCTGACCGTGCGGACCAGCCGCTCGGGCGGTTCGAGGTGCTGGGGCTGTGGTGCCGAGGCCATGCGTGGGTACGTCCCTCCGGGTGCTAAACCTTCTCCGCGGCCGTCCGTGCGCGTTCGGCCAGCCCGGGGAAGGCTACGCTCCCCCCGCGCCAGCGCACGGCGCGGACCGCCGCCTCGCGCAGCGCGTCGGCCGCCCCGCGGCGCAGATCGGCGTCGGCGGCGCGCACGAGGTCCGCGTAGACCCCGGCGACCCGGTCCTCCAGTTCCGCGGCGAGGCGTACGGCAGACGCGCCGTCCGGTACGTCGAACGGCAGGGCGTACGCGGGTTCGGCGGCGACGGGTTCGCCGCCGAGGTCGCCGACGGTGCGGCGCAGCGCGTCGCGGCGGGCGCGGTGCGCGTCGTACGCCTGCTGGGCCTGCTCGGTCAGCCGGCCGCCGACGCGGGCGCCGACGATGCCGTAGCCGTACACCGCGGCGTGCTCGGCGGAGAGTGCGGCCTGGACGGCCTTGAGCAGCGCTTGCTGTGCCATGGATCGGGTCAGTGCTCCTTGAGAAGCAGGACGTGCCCGGCGCCGCAGGCGGCCACCGAGGCGAGCAGGCGGGCGAGTTCGGGCGTCGCGTCCAGGAGCGCGGCGGCCCGGGTGTCGGAGAGCGTGCGCTCGGCCGTAGCAAGGGCGGACAGCGCGTCCCCGGCCCGCGGGGGGACGGACGACGACGGCGACGGCGAGGCCGAAGGCGAGGACGAAGGCGCGGCGGACGGCGACGCGGCCCGCCCGGACGTGCCGAACGCCTCGGCGTGGCGCGCCACTTCGGCGCGAAGCGGCCGCAGCCGCTCGGCCAGGTCGGGATGCGCCGCGACGGTGGCGTCGTACTGCGCGAGCAGTGCCGCGCTGTCCCTGGCGGCCCTCCTGCGCAGCGTCACGCTCGCGTCGGCGGACGGCGAGCCCTTCGCGGAGGTCCCCTCGGGCCGTGTCCCGTCGGAGCATCCGCCGAGCAGTCCCGCCGCGGCCGGCAGGACGAGGGCGGCGCGGACCGCGCGCCGGCGGGGAATGTTGCTGAGCGGCACAGTGCCCCTTCCCGTGATCACCTCACGTGAGGGTACCCGCGCGGCGCCCGGCGGCCGTGACGGCGCCCTCCGCGGCGCCGAATCGTCGATCCGGGGCCTGAACCGATAGGCTTTGGCCCGACACACGACCTTCCATCACAACAGCACACGCGGCCGAGGAGTCACCCGGATGAGCACCACCCAGAGCGAGAGGCTGCGCGGGCTGCTGGAGCCGCTCGTCGTGAAGACGGGGCTCGAACTGGAAGAGGTCAAGGTGACCGCCGCCGGCAGCCGGCGCCAGCTCCAGGTGATCGTGGACTCCGACGAGGGTGCCCCGCTGGACGCGCTCGCCGAGCTGAGCCGGGAGATCTCGCAGGTCCTCGACGACGCCGATGCCATGGGTGGGGCGCCGTACATGCTGGAGGTCTCCTCGCCGGGCGTGGACCGACCGCTCACCGAGCCGCGGCACTTCCGGCGCAACGAGGGCCGGCTGGTGAAGCTGACGACGGCCGGCGGCGAGCAACTGGTCGCGCGGATCCTCGCGGTCGACGAGGAAGGGCTCGACCTGGAGGTCCCGGGTGTCAAGGGACGCAAGCCCAAACCCGCCCGTGTCGCCTTCGGCGAGATCGCCAAGGCGCGGGTGGAGATCGAATTCAGTCGCAAGGACACGGCGGGTGCCGATACTGACGGCGACGAGAGCACTGAGGAGGCGTAGCCGTGGACATCGACATGAGTGCCCTGCGGGGTCTGGTCCGGGAGAAGGAGATCTCCTTCGACCTGCTGGTCGAGGCGATCGAGTCGGCGCTCCTCATCGCGTACCACCGCGAGCCGGGCAGCCGCCGCAACGCGCGCGTGCAGCTGGACCGGACCAACGGCCACGTCACGGTGTGGGCCAAGGAGGACCCCTCGGAGACCCCCGAGGGCGCCGAGCCCCGGGAGTTCGACGACACGCCCAGCGGTTTCGGGCGGATCGCCGCGACCACGGCCAAGCAGGTCATCCTGCAGCGGCTGCGGGACGCGGAGGAGGAGATCACCTTCGGCGAGTACGCCGGCCGTGAGGGCGACATCGTCACCGGTGTGGTCCAGCAGGGCAAGGACCCCAAGAACGTCCTGGTCGACATCGGCAAGCTCGAGGCGATCCTGCCCGTGCAGGAGCAGGTGCCCGGCGAGGACTACAAGCACGGCACGCGGCTGCGCTCGTACGTCGTCCGGGTGGCCAAGGGCGTGCGCGGTCCGTCCGTGACGCTCTCGCGCACCCACCCCAACCTGGTCAAGAAGCTCTTCGCGCTGGAGGTCCCGGAGATCGCGGACGGTTCCGTCGAGATCTCCGCGATCGCCCGCGAGGCCGGCCACCGCACGAAGATCGCGGTCCGTTCCGGCCGCTCCGGGCTGAACGCCAAGGGCGCCTGCATCGGCCCGATGGGCGCCCGGGTGCGCGCGGTGATGGCCGAGCTGAACGGCGAGAAGATCGACATCGTCGACTGGTCGGACGACCCGGCGGAGATGGTCGCCAACGCGCTGTCACCCGCTCGGGTGAGCAAGGTGGAGATCGTCGACATGGGCGCCCGCTCCGCGCGGGTGACCGTGCCGGACTACCAGCTGTCGCTGGCGATCGGCAAGGAAGGGCAGAACGCCCGCCTGGCCGCACGGCTCACGGGCTGGCGGATCGACATCCGGCCCGACACCGAGCAGGTGGAGCAGTAGCACCCCCGGGTGACCGAGGAACAACCGTGCGTCGAATAACCCGGAGGGGTGAGGTCGGCGCGGGGAGGTAGACTAAGGATGTCTGGCCGGACGCACGCCCCAGCACGCCCGGAGCGCACATGCATCGGGTGCAGGGCGCGAGCGGCCAAGCGCGATCTGCTGCGTGTGGCGGTGATCGGGGAGTCATGTGTTCCCGATCTTCGCGGTACGCTGCCCGGTCGGGGTGCCTATGTGCACCCCGACACCGTCTGTCTCGACCTGGCGGTCCGCCGCCGGGCTTTCCCGCGGGCCTTCCGGGCCCAGGGAACGCTGGACACCGCGGACCTCCGCGGGTACGTCGAGCAGGCACACCGTGAGTAGGCAGGAAGACCGCTCGGGCGACCGTGCGGTCAGTACCCCGCGAGTTGGAAGTAGGTCGAGATTGCGATGAGCACTCGATGAGCACGCGATGAGTACGCCCATGAAGTAGCGACGGTCCGGCGGACGACCACCCCGGACCTCATGAAGGAGCGAAGTGGCTAAGGTCCGGGTATACGAACTCGCCAAGGAGTTCGGAGTTGAGAGCAAGGTCGTCATGGCCAAGCTCCAAGAACTTGGCGAATTCGTCCGTTCGGCGTCCTCGACGATCGAGGCGCCGGTTGTTCGCAAGCTGACTGACGCACTGCAGGGTTCCGGTGGCGGTTCCGCCTCCAAGCCCTCGGGTGCCAAGCCCGCGGCGCCGCGCAAGGCCGCGCCCGCAAAGCCGGCCACCCCCACTCCGGGTGCGCCGGCCCGTCCCGCTTCCCCGGCCCCGAAGCCGGCCGCGGGACCCGCCCCCACTCCCAAGCCCGCGGGCGGCCCCGCGGCGACGCCGGGCCCGCGCCCGACCCCGGGTCCCAAGCCGGCCCCGGCCAAGCCCGCGCCGGTCACCCCGGTGCCGCAGGCGGAGTTCTCCGCCCCGCCGGCCCCGGCCCCGGCTCAGGAGCGTCCGGCGCAGGAGCGTCCGGCGCAGGCCGAGCGCCCCGTCGGCGGTCGTCCCGGTGGCGCCGGCCCGCGTCCCGGCGCCCGTCCCTCCGGTCCGGGCCAGCGTGACGGCGGCCGTGGCCAGGGCGGTCCCGGTGCCCCGCGCGCCGGCGGCCAGGCCCCGCGCCCGGGTGCCCCGCGTCCGGCCGGTCCCCGTCCGGGCAACAACCCCTTCACCTCCGGTTCCACCGGCATGCCGCGCCCGCAGGCGCCGCGTCCCGGCGGTGGCCACGGTGGTGCCCCCGGCCAGCCCGGCCCGCGCCCCGGTGGCGCCCCGGGTGCCGCCGGTCCCCGTCCGGGTGGCGCTCCGCGTCCCGGTGGCGGTGCCGCCTCCGGCGGTCCGCGTCCGACCCCGGGCGGCATGCCCCGTCCGCAGGGCGGCGGCCCCCGTCCGAACCCGGGCATGATGCCGCAGCGTCCCGCTGCCAGCGGCGGTCCCGGCCGTCCGGGCGGCCCCGGTCGTCCCGGCGGCGGCCCCGGCGCGCGTCCCGGTGGCGGTGCAGGCCGTCCCGGTGGCGGTGGCTTCGCCGGTCGTCCCGGTGGTGGCGGCGGCGGTCGTCCCGGTGGTGGCGGCGGCTTCGGCGGTCCGCGTCCCGGTGGTGCCCCCGGTGGTGGCGGTGGCGGCGGCTTCGCCGGCCGTCCCGGTGGCGGTGGCTTCGGCGGTCGTCCCGGTGGTCCGGGTGGCCGCGGTGGCACGCAGGGTGCCTTCGGCCGTGGCCCCGGTGGCCGTCCGGCCCGTGGCCGCAAGTCGAAGCGGGCGAAGCGCCAGGAGTACGAGGCCATGCAGGCCCCGTCCGTGGGCGGCGTGCTGCTGCCCCGCGGCAACGGCGACACCGTGCGCCTCTCCCGTGGTGCCTCGCTGACCGACTTCGCCGAGAAGATCGGCGCCAACCCGGCGTCGCTCGTCCAGGTGATGCTGAACCTCGGCGAGATGGTCACCGCGACCCAGTCCGTCTCCGACGACACGCTGCAGCTGCTCGCCGACGAGATGAACTACACCCTCCAGATCGTCAGCCCGGAGGAGGAGGACCGCGAGCTCCTCGAGTCCTTCGACATCGAGTTCGGCGAGAACGAGGGCGGCGAGGAAGCACTCGTCGCGCGTCCGCCGGTCGTGACCGTCATGGGTCACGTCGACCACGGAAAGACCCGCCTGCTCGACGCGATCCGCAAGACCAACGTGGTCGCGGGCGAGGCCGGCGGCATCACCCAGCACATCGGTGCCTACCAGGTGGCCACCGAGGTCAACGGCGAGCACCGGGCGATCACCTTCATCGACACCCCCGGTCACGAGGCGTTCACCGCCATGCGTGCCCGTGGTGCCAAGTCCACCGACATCGCGATCCTCGTGGTGGCGGCGAACGACGGTGTCATGCCCCAGACGGTCGAGGCGCTGAACCACGCCAAGGCGGCCGACGTGCCGATCGTGGTCGCGGTCAACAAGATCGACGTCGAGGGCGCGGACCCGACGAAGGTGCGCGGTCAGCTGACCGAGTACGGCCTGGTGGCCGAGGAGTACGGCGGCGACACCATGTTCGTCGACATCTCCGCCAAGCAGGGCCTGAACATCGACAGCCTGCTGGAGGCCGTGGTCCTCACCGCGGACGCCGCCCTCGACCTGCGTGCCAACCCGGAGCAGGACGCACAGGGCATCGCGATCGAGGCCCACCTCGACCGCGGCCGCGGCGCCGTGGCGACCGTCCTGGTCCAGCGCGGCACCCTGCGGGTCGGCGACACCATGGTCGTCGGCGACGCGTACGGCCGTGTCCGCGCCATGCTCGACGACAACGGCAACACCGTCGACGAGGCCGGCCCCTCGACCCCGGTCCTGGTGCTCGGTCTGACGAACGTGCCGGGTGCCGGCGACAACTTCCTGGTGGTCGACGAGGACCGTACGGCCCGTCAGATCGCCGAGAAGCGTGCCGCCCGCGAGCGCAACGCGGCCTTCGCCAAGTCCCGCCGCCGGGTCAGCCTGGAGGACCTGGACAAGGTGCTCAAGGCCGGCGAGGTCCAGCAGCTCAACCTCATCATCAAGGGCGACGCGTCCGGTTCGGTCGAGGCCCTGGAGTCCTCGCTGCTCCAGCTCGACGTCGGCGAGGACGTGGACCTGCGCATCCTCCACCGGGGTGTCGGTGCGGTCACCGAGACCGACGTCACCCTGGCGGCGGGCTCCGACGCCATCATCATCGGCTTCAACGTGCGGGCCGAGGGCCGCGCCACGTCGCTGGCCGAGCGCGAGGGCGTCGACGTCCGCTACTACTCGGTGATCTACCAGGTCATCGACGAGATCGAGGCGGCGCTCAAGGGCATGCTCAAGCCCGAGTACGAGGAGGTGGAGCTCGGCACCGCCGAGATCCGCGAGGTCTTCCGCTCCTCCAAGCTCGGCAACATCGCCGGTGTGCTCATCCGCTCCGGCGAGGTGCGCCGCAACGCCAAGGCGCGTCTGCTGCGCGACGGCAAGGTCGTCGCCGAGAACCTCAACATCGAGGGTCTGCGGCGCTTCAAGGACGACGTCACCGAGATTCGTGAAGGTTTCGAGGGCGGTATCAACCTCGGCAACTACAACGACATCAAGGTCGACGACGTCATCGCGACCTACGAGCTGCGCGAGAAGCCTCGCGTCTGATCGAGGGACACGTGACCGGGGCCGGTTGGCGGAGGGTAAATTCCGTCGATCGGCCCCGGCCGTTGCCTTTACTGTGGTGATTGCTGTTCACGGTGTTCGCACCGTTCACTACGAGGCCCCACAGGTCGGCTTGACCTGATGCCCATGTATGTAGGGACGCTGTCCTTCGACCTGCTTCTCGGCGACGTCCGCTCGCTGAAGGAGAAGCGGTCCGTCATCCGGCCGATCGTGGCCGAGCTCCACCGCAAGTTCGCGGTGAGCGTCGCCGAGGTCGACCACCACGACCTCTACCGCAGGGCCGGGATCGGCGTGGCGGTCGTGTCCGGGGACCTCGGGCACATCAAGGACGTCCTCGGACGCTGCGAGCGCTGGATGGCCTCGCGCCCCGAGGTGGACCTGCTGTCGGCGCGGCAGCAGGTGCACGGGGACGACGACTGACACTCACGTACCGAAGCGTGAAGAGAAGAGAGAAGAGCACGCATGACCGACACCGCGCGGGCGCGCAAGCTGGCGGACCGCATCCGGGTCGTGGTCGCGGAGACGCTCCAGAGGCGGATCAAGGATCCGCGGCTGGGGTACGTGACGATCACGGACACCCGGGTCACCGGTGACCTCCGGGAGGCGACCGTCTTCTACACGGTCTTCGGTGACGACGAGGAGCGGGCCGCCTCGGCGGCGGCGCTGGAGAGCGCCAAGGGCGTCCTCCGCTCGGAGGTCGGACGGCAGACCGGCGTGCGCTTCACGCCCACCCTGACGTTCGTCGCCGACGCGGTCCCGGAGAACGCGCGCACGATCGAGGACCTGCTCGCCAAGGCCCGTCTGGCCGACGAGGAGGTCCGCAAGACCGCCACGGACGCCTCCTACGCCGGTGAGGCCGACCCCTACCGCAAGCCGGCGGAGGACGAGGCCGACGACGAGGGCGACGACGAGGCGGAGGACGGCGCCCGATGAAGGACGGGCTTGTCATCGTCGACAAGCCGGGCGGGATGACCTCTCACGACGTCGTGTCCCGGCTGCGCAGGCTGGCCGGGACACGGCGCGTGGGGCACGCCGGCACGCTCGACCCCATGGCCACCGGCGTCCTCGTCATCGGCGTCGAGAAGGCCACCCGGCTGCTCGGGCACCTCGCGCTGACCCGCAAGGAGTACGAGGCGACCATCCGGCTCGGCCGGAGTACGGTCACGGACGACGCGGAGGGCGAGGTCACGGCCTCGGTCCCCGCGGACGGGGTCACCCGCGAGGCCATCGACGCGGGCATCGTGCCGCTGACCGGCGACATCATGCAGGTGCCGTCCAAGGTCAGCGCGATCAAGGTCAACGGCGTCCGGTCCTACGCCCGCGTGCGCGGCGGCGAGGACTTCGAACTGGCGGCGCGGCCGGTGACGGTGTCGGCGTTCGCCGTGCGGGACGTCCGGCACGTGCCGCTCGAGGGCGGTGACGTGGTCGACGTCGACGTCACGGTCGAATGCTCCTCCGGCACGTACATCCGGGCCCTCGCCCGCGACCTGGGCGCCGGGCTCGGCGTCGGCGGCCACCTCACCGCGCTGCGGCGCACCCGCGTCGGGCCCTACGGGACCGATCTCGCCCGCACGCTGGAGCAGCTCACGGAGGCGTTCGCGGTGCTGCCCATCGCCGAGGCCGCGGCGGCGGCGTTCCCCCGGTGGGACGTGGACGCCCGGCAGGCGCGGCTCCTGGGCAACGGGGTGCGGCTGGAAGCGCCGCCGTCCCTGGGGGCGGTGCCGACGGCGGTGTTCGGGCCGGAGGGGGAGTTCCTGGCGCTGGTCGAAGCGCGGGAGGGGCAGGCGCGGATTCTGGCCAACCTGGGGTGACGCTGCGCTGGCGGGCCGTTTGTCGTGTGCCGGCGTTGTTTGTGGTTGCGGGTGGGGTTCTTTTCCCGCCCGCCCTCCCGGTGCCCCGGTCGGTCAGTGCGGGTCTGCGCTCTGTTCGTCGGTGGGTCGGTGGCGCGCCGGCGCACTCCCCCAGCCTTCGGCCGGGGGGACCCCCACAGCGCTCGCGGATTCGCCGGAGCATTCCGTCCCGGGTCCGCCGCTCGTCTCCCCCAGCCTTCGGCCGGGGGGACCCCCATGGGCGCACCCCGCCACACCCCCTCCCGTTGAGTAGGCGACTGACGCCGGAGGGAGGTGAGTAAGGCACTCGCGGCAACCCCGGACCGCTTCATCGCCCACCCTCCGGCCGTCTCCCACCCGCCTGCCCTCCCCCGTCCTTGGGCCGGGTCGGCCGGTGGGGGGTGATGAGGCAATCCGGGGTCACCCCGGATTGCCTCATCA
>NZ_JBHYMQ010000122.1:0-13057 GCF_042742985.1 Streptomyces sp. NPDC058864
CGGGACAGCCGAACCGCCCACCCGCACCGGCGCCTCCGGGCCGGCTACCCCTACACGCCCGTGGTGCCGTCGGCCAGTTCCCGCAGGACGTCGAGGTGGCCGTTGTGGCGGGAGGTCTCCTCGACGAGGTGCAGCAGGATCCACCGCAGATTGGGGTGGCGGCCGTCGCGGATGGGGCGCTTGGCGGGGGCGTCCAGCTCGTGCCCGGCGACCAGTTCGCGGTAGCGGGCGGTGTGCGCCTCGTAGTCGGCCAGCAGGTCGGCGAGCGGAATGTCCGCGGCGATCCGCATCTCGCGGTCGGGGTCCTCGTCCGTCCACGGGCCCTCGTCCTCGCCGCCGAGGAACACCACCTCGAACCAGTAGTACTCGACCCAGCGGAGGTGGTTGATCAGTCCGCCGAGCGTCATCAGCGGGGAACCCGGGAGCGGGGCGCTGCGGACGTGCTCGGGGGAGACGCCCTCGCACTTGGCGCGGGCGGTGTCACGGGCGTAGTCGAGGAGGGTCGTCAGCGCGGAGCGCTCGTCCCAGGCGGTGGGTGTGTCTGTTCTCGTCATCGGCGGAATGCTGTCGGGAACTCCGGCCGTGCGTCCACCGATTAACCGGGGCACCCCGCGGCGTCTCCCTGACAGCAGATGTCAGCGGAGAGCGGGACCATCGGTCCCCGTGACCACCACCGGACGTACCCAACGCCTCCTCCTGCCCGCCGTGTTCATCACCTCCCTGGGCAACAACATCCAGCTGATCGCCGCGGCGCTGCTGATGGTGCGCGCCCAGGGCTCGGTGCTCGACGTGGGCTGGCTCTTCATCGCCGTCGCCGTGCCCCAGGCCGTGCTGTCGCCGTTGGCGGGCCGGCTGGCAGACCGCTTCGACCGTCGGGCGCTGTGGGCGGGCTGCGACCTGCTCAGCGCCGTCGTGGCCCTGGTACCGGCATTCGGGACGGCACTGGGCTGGCCGCGGGGAGCGGTCGTCTACGGCAGCAACCTGGCGCTGGCGATGGCGGCCGCGCTCTTCGTGCCGGTGAGCGCGGCGCTGATCAGGGAACGGGTGCCCGAGGGGCGGCTGCGGCGGTTCAACGCCCACTACGAGATGGCGTTGCAGAGCGGCATGCTGCTGTCGGCGGCGGTCGGCGGTCTCGCCCTGCAGTACGCCGGGCCCGCCCCGCTGTTCGTGTTCAATTCGGCGACCTTCGTGGCCTCCGCGGCCCTCGTCCTCGCGACCGGGCGCGGTCCGGGGCGGTCGGTCGCGGTGGGCTCGGCCGCCGCCGCGCCCACGGTGCGGCCGGGCGCCCAGCGGCGGCCGCTCGGGCCCCTGGTCGTGCTGTACGCCCAGGGCAGTGTGGTGGTGACCGTCTTCAACGCGCTGATGCCGGTGCTGGTCATCGCCGAGCTGCACCGGGGCGCCGCCGTCGTCGGCGCGGTGGACGCGCTCGGCGGCGCCGGTTTCCTGCTGGCGGCGGCCGCGTACCGGCGCACGGGGGCCCGGCTGGGCGACCTGCGGCTGGCGCTCACCGGCTTCGGGGTCTGCGCCGTGCTGTTCGCGCTGCAGCCCCGGTTCGGGGTGACGGGGCTGCTGCTG
Source organism: Streptomyces sp. NPDC058864 (assembly GCF_042742985.1). NCBI lineage: Bacteria > Bacillati > Actinomycetota > Actinomycetes > Kitasatosporales > Streptomycetaceae > Streptomyces > Streptomyces sp. NPDC058864. The sequence goes on from NZ_JBHYMQ010000122.1 coordinate 1,576, forward strand.
CTCGTACCGGCCGGGGCGTTCGTCTTCGGACAGGCGCGCATCGCCTCGCGGACGCTGCTGATGACGGCGGCCGACGAGGACCGCGTGGGACGGGCCTTCGGGACGGCGAACGCGTACGGGCTCGCCGCGACCGTGGCCGTGATGCTCGCGACCTCGGCGGTGACCGTCCGCGCCGGGGTGCCGACCGGTTTCGCGGCGGTCGCCGCTCTCAGCGTGGTGGCGTCCGCGGGGGCGGCGGTGTGGCTCGCGGCGGCGCGTAGAGGGCGGCGAGTGCCCGCGCCGACTCCGCCAGCTGCTCCCGCAGCGGAACCGGTGCCAGGACTTCCAGATCCGCGCCGAGCCTGAGGAACTCGCCGTGCGCGTGCGCGACCGACTCGATGGGCACACGGGCGCGGACCCAGCCGTCCGGTTCCCGTTCGCCGTCCTCGGCCACCGCCCGGGCCACGGCGCGCGACAGCAGCGCGGGCAGCCGCTCGGCGCCGCGCGGCGACAGCCGGATCAGCGCCTGCTCCCGGTGGAGCCGCGCGTGGAATCCGGCGAGGTACTCCCGCCAGTACCCGGCGAGGTCGAAGCCGGGCGGGGTCGCGAACGTCTCGTCGAGGACGCACACCTCGAGCATCTGGTCCACGCGGTACGTGCGCCGCTCGCGGCCGTCGTGGGCGACCACGTACCAGCGGCCCGCCTTGAGCACCAGCCCGTACGGCTCCAGCCTGCGGTCGGTCTCTGCGGGCTCGCGCCAGCGGCGGTAACGCACCCGTACCGCCTGCCGGTTCCACACGGCGTCGGCCACCACGGGCAGGTGCGGCACCTGCTCGTCGGAGCTGTACCAGCCGGGCGCGTCCAGCAGGAACCGCTCCCGCACCCGCTCCGCCCGCTCCCGCAGTGCCGGCGGCAGCGCGGCGCTGAACTTCAGCCGGGCCGCCGCCGCGGCCTCCCCCAGCCCCAGCTGTGCGGCCGGATCGGGCAGTGCGGCCAGGAACCACGCCTGCGTCTCGTCGGCGGTGAGGCCCGTGAGCCGGGTGCGGTAGCCGTCGAGGAGCCGGTAACCGCCCTCGTGCCCGGCGTCGCCGTACAGCGGGATGCCCGCCTCGTGCAGCGACTGCACGTCCCGGTAGATCGTGCGTACGGACACCTCCAGCTCCTCCGCCAGCTCCGCGGCGGTCATCCGGCCCCGCGACTGGAGGAGCAGCAGGAGGGAGACCAGCCGGCTCGCGCGCATGGCGGTCAGTATCGCCGCCGCCACCGACAGTGGCACCGGGGCAGGGGCGCGGGGCGGCCGGGGCCGATTTGATGGTGTCCGGCGCAGCGCGCACTCTGGGGAGGTAGGGACTGCGACAGGTGTGTGATCGCCGACGATGAACACGAGTGACCCCGAGGACCCGGCCGCCACGGCCGTGGTCACCGTCAGCGCGCGCGGGGTGGTCACGGGATGGAGCGCGGGGGCACGGCGGCTGCTCGGGCACTCGGCGGCGGAAGCCGTGGGGCACCCGGTCGCCGAGGTGTTCGGTGCGGACGAGGGGGCCGTCGCGGTCGACCGCGAGTGGCGCGGCCGGGTGCGGGCGCACTGCCGGGACGGGCGGGAAGTCGAACTCGACGTACGGGTCTCGCCCGCGCTGGACGCCGACGAACGGCCCGGCGGCTGCGTCGTCACCGCCGCGCCCGTCGACTCGGACACGGCGCTCCTGCTGTGGGCCTTCCAGCAGTCGTCCGTCGCCATGGCCACGTACGACACCGGCCTGCGCTACCACCGGGTCAACGACACGGCGGCGGACATGATCGGGGTCCCCGCGGCGGACCTGAGCGGGCGGCCCTTCACCGGGCCGCTCCTGGACGACGAGGGGCGCCGCGGGTTCAACGAGCACCTGCGGCAGGTCGCGGAGACCGGCCGGGCGGCGCACTACGAGAGCGCGGCCGCCGGCGGGCCCGCGGGGGGCGAGCGGGCGTGGAGCACCGAGATGTGGCCGGTGCGGGACCCGTGGGGCCGGATCCGGGGCGTGGCGAGCGCGGCGTTCGACAGCACCGAGCAGTTCCGGGGGCGCCGGCGGCTGGCCCTGCTGAACGAGGCCGGTGCGCGGCTCGGCACCACCCTGGACGTCGTGCGCACCGCCGACGAGCTCGCGGAGCTGGCCGTGCCGCGCTTCGCCGACTTCGCCAGCGTGGACCTGCTGGACTCGGTGCTGCACGGCGAGGAGCCCCCGCCGGGTCCGCCCGGCCACGGGGTGGAGCTGCGCCGCGTCGCCCACCGCACCGCGTCGGGCCGCGCCCCCGACGCGGCCGTCGACCTCGGCGAGCTCGACGTCTACCCGGAGTTCTCCCCGCCCTCCCGGGCCCTGGCCACCGGCCGGCCCGTGCTCAGCCTGCTGGGGCACCCGGACTTCACGCTGTGGCTGGCGCAGAACAGCCTGCGGGACGCCAAGGTCCAGGAGTACGGCATCCATTCGGTGCTGGCGGTGCCCCTGCGGGCGCGCGGCATCACCCTCGGGGTGGCGGTGTTCATCCGCTGGGCGCGTCCGGAGCAGTTCACCGAGGACGACCTGACGCTGACCGAGGAACTCGCCGGGCGGGCCGCGGTGTGCGTCGACAACGCGCGCCGCTACACGCGGGAGCACTCCACGGCGCTGACCCTCCAGCGCAGCCTGCTGCCGCTGCGGCTGCGGGAGCAGGCCGCGGTGGAGGTGGCCTCGCGCTACCTGCCGGCCGGGGCCCGGGCGGGGGTCGGGGGCGACTGGTTCGACGTCATCCCGCTGTCCGGGACGCGGGTGGGCCTGGTCGTGGGCGACGTCGTGGGCCACGGCATCCACGCCTCGGCGACGATGGGACGGCTGCGGACGGCGGTGCGCACCCTCGCGGACGTGGACCTGGCGCCGGACGAGCTGCTCACCCACCTCGACGACCTGGTCACGCACCTGGATCCCGAGGACGGCCAGGGCCGGGAGGTGTCCCCGGCCGAGACCAGCGGCGAGCTCGGCGCGACCTGCCTGGTCGCCGTGTACGACCCCATCGCGCGCCGCTGCGCCCTCGCCAGCGCCGGGCACCCGGCGCCGGCCGTGCGCTTCCCCGACGGCCGGGTCGAGATGGTCCCGGTCTCCGCCGGTCCGCCGCTGGGCGTCGGGGGGCTGCCGTTCGAGGCGCTGGATCTGGAACTGCCGGAGGGCAGCCTGCTGGCGCTCTACACCGACGGCCTGGTCAAGAGCCGGGACTTCGACCTGGACGCGGGACTGGCGCGGCTGCGCTCCGCGCTGGCCGCCCCCGCCCCGACGATCGAGGCGGCCTGCGACACCGTCCTGAAGACCCTCCCGTCGGACCGCCCCGTGGACGACGTCGCGCTGCTGCTCGTCCGTACCCGGGCGCTCGACGACGGCCAGGTCGCGGTGTGGGACCTGCCCGGCGATCCCGCACACGTCGCGGACGCGCGGCAGGCGGTGGCGGAGCGGCTGGTCGCCTGGGGCCTGGACGAGACCGTGTTCGTCACCGAGCTGGTGGTGAGCGAGCTGGTGACCAACGCGATCCGCTACGGCGCCCCGCCGATCCAGCTGCGGCTCATCCGTGACCGCACCCTGATCTGCGAGGTCTCGGACGGCAGCAGCACCGCACCGCACCTGCGCCGTGCGCTGTCCGACGACGAGGGCGGCCGCGGCCTGCTGCTGGTCGCGCAGTTGAGCCAGGCCTGGGGCACCCGGCAGACCTCCGCGGGCAAGACCATCTGGGCCGAACAGGCGTTTCCCCCGGCCGGGCGATGAGTGGCGGCACGTCCGGGTTCCCCGCGTCGCGCCGACCCTGACGAGCTGTCAGTCTCGGAGGCATGACCGCTCGCTTCCCCGTGTCCGCCCTGCACTGGACGGTCCTCGTCCCGGTGCTCTCGGTGGTCCTGCTGGCCCTGACGTGGGGACGGGCGCTGCCGGTGGCCGTGGTCGTGGTCGTCGCGGTCTTCCTGGCCGTCGCGGTGCTCGCCGCCGTCCACCACGCGGAGGTGGTGGCGCACCGGGTCGGCGAACCCTACGGGGCGCTCGTGCTGGCGGTGGCGGTGACCGTGATCGAGGTGGCCCTGATCCTCACCCTGACGGCGGACGGCGGCCCGAAGAGCGCGGGCCTGGCCCGCGACACCGTCTTCGCGGCGGTCATGATCACCTGCAACGGCATCATGGGGCTCTGCCTGCTGGTGGGGGCGCTGCGGCGGCGGGTGGCGGTCTTCAACCCGGAGGGGACGGGGGCGTCGCTGGCGACGGTGGCGACCCTGGCCACCCTCAGCCTGGTGCTGCCGACGTTCACCACCAGCACCCCCGGCCCGCGGTTCTCCACCGCCCAGCTCACCTTCGCCGCACTGGCGTCGCTGGTGCTGTACGGCCTGTTCGTGGCGACGCAGACGGTGCGGCACCGGGCGTACTTCCTGCCGGTGAAGCCGGGCGGGGAGGTGATCGACGTCTCGGAGGACGACACCGTCCCGCCGACCGCCCGCGCCGCGCTGTTCAGCCTGGCGCTGCTGGTGGTGGCGCTGGTCGCGGTCGTGGGGCTGGCCAAGGTGGAGTCGCCGACGATCGAGCAGGGCGTGCAGTACGCCGGTCTGCCGTCCTCCTTCGTCGGCGTCGTCATCGCCCTGCTGGTGCTGCTGCCCGAGACCATCGCCGCGGTCCGCGCGGCCGCCCGCGACCGGGTGCAGACCAGCCTCAACCTGGCGCTCGGCTCGGCGATGGCGAGCATCGGGCTGACCATCCCGGCGGTCGCGGTGGCGTCGGTCTGGATGTCCGGCCCACTGCTGCTGGGGCTGGGCGCCACGCACATGGTGCTGCTGGCGATCACCGTCGCCGTGGGCACCCTGACGGTGATACCGGGACGCGCCACCCCCCTGCAGGGCGGGGTGCACCTGGCTCTGCTGGCGGCGTACGTGGTGCTCGCGATCAGCCCGTGAGCGGGTGCGGCCTACCGGCAGCCGGCGACGACACGGCCGGCCAGGACGGCCTCGACGAAGGACTCGGGCGGGGCGTAGCGGTGCGCCAGTACGTAGTGGACGACCAGGTCGGGGGCGATCAGCCAGGCGCCGGCGCCGTCCTCCACCCGTACCTCCCCGTGGCCCACGAGGATCCGCTCACCGCCGCGGGACACGCTCACCGGATTGAAACGCCCGCCCCCGATCAGCCTGCGGCGGCACAGCATGCAGCCGTACCAGCCGTGGGTGATGGCGCACAGGTGGTCGCGGCACAGGGCGAAGAGACGGTCGGCGAACTCCGCGGAGGGCTCAGCCTGCGGGAAGGGGTGGGCGGGGTCCAGCCAGCCGACCGCGTGGGCGGAGACATCCGGCGGAATCGTTTCTGTGAAGTACGCGTACGGACTCAGGTCCTCGTAGTACGGCATCGCAGCCTCTCCCGCCCGCGGACCCCGCCCGCGCGCCACCGTCCGATCGATCGCGGGCAAGCGTCCAGCAGCGGCGCCCGTAGGTCAATCACCCGCACGTGGCGGACCCCCGCCTCCGCGCCTCCGGCGGAACGGGAACCACCCGAAGGAGACCGGCGGCGGACAACAGTCCCGAACACGGCGCGCGTCAGCCGGCGACCGGCTGCTCGTCCAGACCGTCCGCGACCGGCGGCGCCGCCACGGGCTTGCGGCCGAGCCAGCCGGCCAGCAGCTCGTGCACGGCTCCCGCGCCCACCAGCCGGGCCGACGGGTCGGGTCCGTCCAGGTCGAAGGGGTGCAGCAGGAAGGCGCGGCTCTGGTCGCCGCCCAGGCCGCCGTGCGAGCCCACCTGCTCCTCGAAGGCGTGCACGGCCCGGCTGACCGGGTCGTACGCGGAGTTGACCATGATGTCGGCCGCGTGCGGGAAGCGGGCGGTGCGCAGCACCGCGGCCGCCGCGCCCGGCCCGAACGGCGCCAGCGGGTCGCGGCCGGTGACCCGTCCCGTCTCCAGCTCGTGCTCACCGCCGTCCCCGCCCAGCACCAGCGGCCCGCGCTCCCGGTCCAGGACCAGCACGAAACCGATGCCCGGGTGTTCGGCGAGGGTCCGCAGCAAAGCCGGGTGGCGGGCCTCGACGCCCTGCCGGTCCGCGCGCCCCGGCAGGTCGGGGAAGGAGATCAGCGCCAGGTTCCCCGAGGCCAGCACCACCGGGTCCGAGGACGGCCCGGCCGTCTCCTGCTCCTCGCCCGCGCGGCCCCCGTGCTCCGGCCGGTGCAGTGCCGCCCGGGCCGCCGCGCGGGCCTCGGCGCCGCTCGCCGTGCCCCGGGCGCGACGGCGCACCGGCAGCCCGCACCCCGCCCGCACCAGGTCCCTCAGCGTCAGCCCGTACGCGGTCTCGAAGGTCTCCCCGTGGCTCTGGCCGTGGTCGGAGAGCAGCACGATCCGGTAGGGCCGCGGCGCGTACCGGGAGGCGTCGGCGACCAGCCGGATGGCGCGGTCCAGACTCCGCAGCACCCGCATCGCGTCCCCGCTGCGCGGCCCCGAGTGGTGCGCGACCTCGTCGTACGCGACGAGGTCGGCGTAGACGGCGCCGCGCCCGGCGAGCATGTCGCCGACGACGGCGGCCACCGCCACGTCGCGCTCGACGACGGTGGCGAAGGCGCGCAGAAAGGGGTAGAGCCCGCCGCGCCGCACCCGCGGACGCTCGTGGCGCAGCCGCGCGGAGACGGACTCGATGACCTCGCGGACGACCTCCGCGAAGAAGGACGCGGCGGTGCGCACGGCGTTGGCCGGGTCCGAGAAGTACGCGAAGTAGCCGGTCCGGGAGCGGGTCGCGCCGACCCGGGCGAGCACGGCCGCGGGGTCGCCGCCCTCCGGGGCGCCGACCGCCCGGGACCGCAGCCGGGCCATCGCGAGCCGGTCGGCGGAGAAGCGCCGGCGGCGGGTCGACACCGACATCACCAGCGCCAGTTGCTCGGCGCCGCCGCTGAACAGGTTGCCCCGGCTCGCGCCGTCCGGCGCCAGCAGCCCCGCCCGCCCGGTGCGGGCGACGGCGCGGCGCTCCAGCTCGGCGGCGCAGGAAGGCCGGTTGCAGACCATGACCTGCCCGGTCTCCTTCTCGTACCAGCGGAAGGCCGGCACGTCCTCGTTGCTGCCGTGCAGGATGGCCAGCTGGCTGGCGCCGGTCTGGCTGCTCCAGTCGGTGGTCCACGGCACCAGCCGGTGGCTGCCGTCGAGCCATCCGGCGACGGTCCCCATCGCGGGCGGGCGCAGGCGTCCCTTGCGCGTGACCGGGCGTACGGCCTCGCGCAGCACGTCGTACCCGACGCCGTCCAGCTGGACGAAGACGAAACCCGGCTCGCGGGTACCGTCCGCACCGGCCGCGTCGTGGCCCGCGTCCCGGCGCCGGCCGGCCAGGCGGGCCAGCCGGCGGCCGTACGCAGCGTCGTCGCGCATGGCGAGCGTCGTACTCGTCGCGGAGGAGGCCGCCGACATCACGGCGGCGATCACCACGGCCGTGGCCGGCGCGATGTCGCCCTGCCAGTCCGGGGTGAAGCGGAGCGCGAGCAGCAGCAGCGAGCCGTTGAGGAAGAACACCAGCACACCCAGCACCAGCGCGGGCACCAGCAGCACGGCCCGGACGAGCACCGGCCAGACCAGCGCGCTCAGCAGACCGAACGCCCCGGCGGCGGCCGCGGCCGTCACCGCGATGCGGGTGGGGCTGTCGCCGGTGGGCGACTGGATGCGGAAGTCGGGCAGGATCCCGGCGAGCACGGCCATCGTCGCCGTCGACACCGCCCACACGACCAGCACGCGGACGATCGCGCCCCCGGCGGCCCGCCACCGACGCAGCACGCCCACCCTTTCCTCACGTCTCCTCACGTCTGCCGCCGTCTGCCCACGTCTGTCTGCGTCCCCGAACACGAATACCCCCAGACTGTCACAGTCTTCCCGGCGCCCCGCCGCGCACCGGGGGCACACGGCGGGCGCGCCGGAGCATAGGCTCGGGGGGGGGAGACGAGGAGGCACGAGTGGCGGTCGAGATCACCTGGTGGGGGCACGCGACGGTGACCGTGCGCGACTCGGGGGTGCGGGTGCTCACCGATCCGCTGTTCGCCCCGCGCCTGGCCCACCTGCGCAGACGGCGCGGAGCGGTGCCACCGCCGGGTGCGGCGCTGGCGGACGTCGCCGTCGTCTCCCACCTGCACGCCGACCACCTGCACACCGGCTCGCTGGCCCGGCTCTCCCGGGGTACCCGGGTACTGGTGCCGCGCGGTGCCCCCGCCGCGGTGCCCCGGCTGCGGCGGCTCGCCGCGGACCGGCAGCTGGAGCTGACCGAGGTCGCCCCCGGTGACGAGGTGAAGGTGGACACGCTGACGGTACGCGTGGTGAGCGCCGCGCACGACGGACGGCGCCTGCCGTACGGGCCGCGCCGCTCCCCCGCGCTGGGTTACGTGCTGGTGGGCGAGGAACGGACGTACTTCGCCGGGGACACCGGGCTGTTCGACGCGATGGCGGACGAGGTCGGCCCCTGCGACGCCGCCCTGCTGCCGGTCGGCGGCTGGGGGCCGTTCCTCGGCACCGGCCACCTCGACGCGGCGCGCGCCGCCCGGGCCCTGGCACGGCTCGCGCCGCGCGCCGCCGTGCCCATCCACTACGGGACGTACTGGCCGATCGGCATGGACGCCGTCCGCCCCCACGAATTCCACTCCCCCGGCGACGAGTTCGTCCGGCTCGCCGGGCAGTTCGCCCCCGCGGTGGCGGTGCACCGGCTGGACCACGGGGAGAGCATGCTGCTGGAGGCCGCCAGGTGAGCGGACTCACCCTGCTCGCGGAGCAGACGACCTCCCAGTCCACCGGGCAGGTGGTCGGCTACCCCTCGCTGTTCCTGCTGGTCGTGCTCGGCTCGCTCGTGCCGGTCGTGCCCACCGGCGCGCTCGTCAGCAGCGCCGCCGTCGTGGCCTTCCACCAGACCGCCCCCTTCTCGCTGGCCCTGGTCTTCGTCATCGCCTCGGGCGCCGCCTTCATCGGCGACATGGGTCTCTACCTGCTCGGCCACCGCGGTGTGCGCTCCCGCAACGGCTCGCGCTGGCTGCGGCAGTTGCAGGAGCGGGCCGACCCCGCGCGCCTCGCCGACGCGCAACGCCGGCTCGACGAGCACGGCGTGACCGTCCTCGTCCTGTCCCGCCTCATACCCGCCGGCCGCATCCCGGTGATGGTCGCCTGTCTGCTCGCGGAGATGCCCGTCCGCCGCTTCGCCCGCGGCGACGTCCCCGCCTGCCTCGCCTGGGCGGCGGCCTACCAGCTCATCGGCATCCTCGGCGGCACCCTCTTCCCCGAGCCCTGGCAGGGCGTCCTCCTCGCCGTCGCCCTCACCCTCCTCATCGCCTCCGCCCCCCAGTTCCGGCGCCGCCTCCGCGGCTCCGCCGCCACCCCCACCACCGCGGACGACACCCCGGCGGAACACCCCGGCCCCTGACCGCCCCCCGGACGGAGGTGTGCCCCGGGCCCGCCGCCGCACCTTCGGCAGGCCGGGCGCACGCGTCGGCTCCGCCCCGGGAAGCAACCATGGGTCGCATGGGCCCGACATCGGTCTCACCCCGGTCAACCGCGGATGGCAGCCCGTCCCGGCAGCCACGCGCACCGTGCGCCGACCTCACGCAGCCCACGCCACCTCCGACGAACACCCCGGCCGCCTCCCGGCGGGAGGTGTGCCCCGGGCCCGCCGCCGCGCCTTCGGCAGGCCGGGCGCGGCGAGGGGCACGGGCGCCCGAGGGTGCGGGCGGTCCCGCCGTCCACGACCGTCGTGAGGGCGCCGCTCGCGGCCACCGGCGGTAGAGCCCGGCAGCCGCTACCGGCTCCGCCCCGGAAAGCACCGACGTCGCGGAACCCGGCCCGGACGGCCGCGCGTTCGCGACAGCGCATCGGCACGCGGCGGCGCTCACGCGGCGCCCGCGGCCAGGTCGGTGATCGCCGCCTCCAGATCGGCCAACGCGTCCGCGACGTGGGGAAGTTCGAGCGGGCTCGGGGAGGTGAGGGCGGCGTGGCGCTGGGCGTCGTCGGTGCCGTGGAGGGGGCCGGTGTCGATGCGGACGTGGAGGGCGGAGGGGTCGTCGCCGAAGCGGTGGCCGCCGGGGACGGGACGGCCGAGGCGGGCGGAGAGGGCGGCTTCCAGGGTCGGGGCGTCCGTGACGCCGGCGGCGGCCAGGGCGTGCCGCAGGGGGCCGAGGTCCGCGTAGAGGTGGAAGCCCGCCTCGGGCGGGCGGCTCAGGGCACCTGCGCGGGTGACCGCCTGGTGGGCGGCGGCGCCGAGAGCGGCGTGCAGGCGGGCGGCGGCGGCGAGGTGCGCCCGGACCTCGGCGCCCTCGGCGAGCGCGTGGGCGGCCGCGGCGGCCACCGGCTCCGGGAGCACCGCACGCAGCCCGGCGCAGTGGTCCGCGACGGCGGCGCGCAGCCGGGCGCCCTCCGCGGTGGCCGGGAAGCGGGCGACCGCAACGGGCCAGGACGGCGGGGCAAGGGCCGCGCACAGGTCGGTGACGACGACCGTCCGGCCGGGCAGCGTCTCGGCGGGGGTGAGCAGCACGGTCTCGTGCGGACGGTGCACGGTGTCGGCGTACGTCTCGTCCGAGACCAGCAGGAGCCCGCACTGCTCGGCCGCCTCGCACACCTCGTGCAGCAGTTCCGGGGGCGTCACCGTCCCGCTGGGGTCGTCGGCGGCCGCCATGAGCAGCACCCGCGGGTCGGCGCCGTCCGCGCGGGCCCGGCGTACCGCTTCCAGCAGGGCGAAGGGATCGGGGGCGCCGCCGCCGACCGCGGGGGTCTGCACGGTCGTGGCCCGCCGGCCCAGCATGCGCACCAGCGGCGCCTGCCACTCGGCGGCGGGCCTGGCGAGCACGACATCGCCGTCCACCGCCGTGAGAAGCGCCAGCAGCAGGGGCTCCGCCCCGGGCGTGGCGACGGTGTCGGCGGCGGTCGTGGCGAGCCCACGGCGCTCCCAGTGGCCCGCGGCGGCCGCGCGCACCGCGTCGCCGCCCCCGGGCGGCTCCGGTGCGGCGCCGCCCGGCATGCGTGCGGAAAGCCGCTCCGCCCAGTACGGCGGCACCGGCAACCCGGGATCGGGCCGCCGGCCGGTCCGCGCGAGGCGCCCGGCCGGGGCCGGCGGTGAGGTCCGCTGCATCCGTGCCTCCGGTGGATCGGGTGGCCGGCGGGATCCGGGTGACCGGGCCCGCGGCCCGGCCCCCGCCGCCACCCTCGCACGCGCTCCGGACTCCCGCCGCCGGGGCGCCCGGATTCCCTGTGCGTGCCGCCGGGAATCCAGGGCAACCGGAAGCCAGGAGGTGTTCCCATGGTCCCGTTGCTACTCGTTCTGCTGCTGGCCCTCGTCCTTTTCGGCGCGGGTTTCGCCGTCAAGGTCCTCTGGTGGGTCGCCCTGGTCGTCCTGGTGCTGTGGCTGCTCGGATTCGTGGCACGCAGCGGTTCCGGCGGCTCGCGCTGGTACCGGTGGTAGCGCACGGAACCGCGAGCGGAACGCGGGGCGTGGGGGGGGGGGCCGCGGGGCCCCCCCCCCCCCCCCCCCCCCCCCGGGGCGCCCCCCCC
>NZ_JBHYMQ010000123.1:0-12899 GCF_042742985.1 Streptomyces sp. NPDC058864
CAGGAGTCCTGTCCGGCGCCGCCGCCGTGCGTGGAGGACTCGGTCCGCCCGGGGCGCGACGGCATCCTCAGCCCCCGCTTAGCGATGCCTTAACGCCGCCATAAAGATCGCCCGCAGGTCCTCCGAACAGGGGTTCCGCCCCTGCGGCGCGGCTAGCGTGCTGGTTCGCCGACGCCCGTCGGCGCCGCTCACGGGGGCGGCGCCGACGGGGTCCCGGCATCGTGCATCCGGGCCACCGCCGAAGGAGAACCCCACCATGACCGCACGCCGCAGGGCCGCCTTGGCCGCCGTCCTCGGGATCGGACCGCTCGCACTGACCGGCCTGGCAGCGGGGCCGGCGGGCGCGCACGGCACCATGGGCGGCCCGGTCAGCCGGGTGCTGACCTGCTACGCGGAGAACCCCGAGAACCCGGCGTCGGCCGCGTGCCGGGCAGCGGTCGCCGCGGGCGGCACCCAGGCCTTCTACGACTGGAACGGGGTGCGCATCGGCGACGCGGCCGGGCGGCACCGGCAGCTGATACCGGACGGCAGGCTCTGCAGCGCGGGCAACGAGGAGTTCAAGGCGCTGGACCTGGCGCGGGCAGACTGGCCGGCGACGCGGATGACGCCGGGACGGCAGGGCCTGGCGTACCGCGTGACCGCCCGCCACAAGGGTTCGTTCGAGCTGTACATGACGAAGACGGGATACGACCCGTCGCGGCCGCTGCGGTGGTCGGACCTGGAGGCGCAGCCGTTCGCGAAGGTCACCGACCCCCAGGTACGGGACGGCAGTTACGTCCTGCCGGTGGACGTGCCGGCCAGGTCGGGGCGGCAGCTGGTCTACGCGATCTGGCAGCGCTCGGACAGCCCGGAGGCCTTCTACTCCTGTTCGGACGTGGTCTTCGGCGCGGACACCGGCCAGGCCCAGGAGGCGCCCGCCGCGCCCGCCGCCTCGGCCCCCGCCACGACCGGGGGCGTTCCGGCCGCGGCCACGACCGCCCCCGCACCCACCGCCTCCGTGCCGGACGACGCGCAGATCTCCGCCGGGGCGGACAGGTCGACGGTGCGCCACCGCCATCACGCGCAGACCGTCGCGGAGGGTTCCACGAGCCCGCTCGTGGAACCCTCCGCGACGGCGGACACCTCCCCGTCCGGCGCGGACCTCGCGCAGACCGGGAGCAGCAGCACCGGCACGACCTCGCTGATGGCGGCGGGGGCCGCCGCCGTCTCGCTCGGCGCGTCGGTGCTGCTGCTCGTCGCCCGCAGGCGCCGCGCGGGGATCGGCTGAGGCGGACCGTCAGCTGAAGACGTCCCCGCAGTCGGTCGCCTTCGCGTGCGCCGGGTCGAGGGCGTTGGCCGTCTCGTGGAACACGATGCGGTCGGTCAGCCCGGCGAGGACGTGCTCGGACAGGTCGAGCGGGCACAGGTCCTGCAGCACCACGTTGCGTACGTCGGGTCCGGACAGGAACTGCGAGGTGTACGGCGTCACGACCTCGTCGTACTTGGTCGCGATCACCGTGTAGCGGACGCCGGGGAGGGTGTCCCCGCCGGCGTTCAGCTTGGTGAGGAAGGCCGATCCGGCCATCTGGTCGGTCAGTCCCTGCGGGGCGAGGTGCTCGATGGCCTCGGCCGCCCCGGGGAAGTACGGCAGCAGCTTGAGCAGCCCGCCCAGATCGGTCCCGTGGTTGCTGGGCGCGATGCCGACGAGCGCGTTCACCTTGGGGGCACCGCCCAGGAACTTCATGTAGTAGCGCGGCATCATGCCGCCCTGGGAGTGCCCGACGATGTCGACCTTGCCCGCGCCGGTGGACGCGAGGACCCGGTCGACGTAGTCGGCGAGCTGCTGGGAGGACGCGGTGATGGGGCCGAGCCCGTAGAAGAGGGGCACGCCGGGGAGCTGGCCGTAGTCGAGGGAGTAGACGCAGTAGCCCCGCTTGACCAGGTACGGCGCGAGCCCGAGCCAGTTGTCGATGGAGTTGCCGAGGGTGCCGTGGACGAGGACGACGGGCCGCGGGTGGGCGGCGGACGGCTTGCAGGACCAGTTGTTCCAGCCGCTGCTCGCGGCGGTGGCCGCGGCGTTGACGGTCGTGGTGGCCTTGGTACCGGACGCGGGGGCCTTCGCCAGTGCGGCGGTGGTGGTGTCCGCCAGGACGGGGGTGGCGAAGAGGGCGGCGGTGAGAGTCAGCGCGGAGAGGAGCCGGAGCGCTGATCGCGGTCTGATGGGCAGCATCGAGCGATCTCCTCGCAGGTGGGGGAATGACTGGCTCCCGTGCAGCCTGTGATCCGGATCACCAGAGTGCTGAGCTTCCGTCAATTTACGAGTGAGTAACAAACGCCGCCAGCTACCGGTGGGTAAAGAATTCATCACGCCGGCTTCACATCGATGTGATAATGGGGCGTCAGGCCGCACCCGACAGTGCCGCGGGCATCAGCGCCCGCGGGCCGAAGCGGGCCCGCGCCCGGTCCGCCACCGCCTCGATCCGGCGTGCCTTCTCGTCCCCCGGGTCCAGGCTGAGCTGCAGCGTCGCGAGACCGGCGTCCGTCAGCCCCTCCGCGCGCAGCGCGAGTCCGCGCACCCGGGCGCGCTGCAGCCCCAGCCCCTCGTAGAGCCGGTACGCGGCCCCCGCGAGGGCCGTGCCGTGGCCGCTCGGTTCGGGCAGCGCGCGGGTGCGGGTGGTCGTGGAGCGGTCGGCGTAGCGGACGGTGAGGGTCAGTGAGCGCGCGACGCGGCCCGACGTGCGCAGCGTGGAGCCCAGTTCCTCGGTGAGCGACAGCAGGGCACGGCGGTGCCGCACCGGATCCAGCTCGTCGTGGCCGAAGCGGCGTTCGGCGCCGGCCGAGCGGGCGGGGGCGTTCGGGACGACCGGGGCCGGATCGATGCCGCGGGCCCGCTCGTGCGTCCTGCGGCCCGCCGTGGCGCCCAGGATCCGCTGCAGGGTGCTCAGGGGCGCGGCCGCCACCCGTCCCACGGTGTCCAGACCGTACGTGCCCAGCTGCCGCGCCGTCGCCGGGCCGACGCCGTGCAGCGCCGCCACCGGGCGCTCGGCGAGGAAGGCCGCCACGGCCGCGGGGTCGGTGGGCGCGGTGCGCACCGCGCCCTCCGGTCCGCCCTGTGCCGCCATCCGGGCGAGCAGCGGGTTCGGGCCGACGCCGATCGTGCAGTCCACGCCGTGGAGCGCGAGCAGCCGCACCCGCAGCAGCGTGGCCAGTTCCGCGGCGTCGCGCCCGAAGTAGCGCAGCGCCCCGCGGACGTCGGCCAGCGCGGCGTCGGGCGGCAGCGCCTGGACGACGGGGGTGAAGCCGCCGAGCAGTGCGAGGAGCTGCTCGTACAGCGCCTCGGCGGCGTGGAAGTGCACGTACAGCACGTGCGAGGTCTCCGGTCGGCTGTTCATCGCCCCGCGCTCCCCGGGCTGGAGTGCCACAGCTTGCGGCCGGTCGGAACGCCCTCGCCCGCGGGCCGCAGATCGGCCCAGGGATGCATCTCGTAACCGGTGGACATCCGGACCCGGCGGCCCTCGGGCGGGGGCGCGGGCAGGCCCGCGGGTTCGCCCGGGGTCTCGGCCAGACGTGCCGCGACCGCCTCCAGGCCGCCCCCCTTGCGCAGTTCGACCAGTTCGGCCAGGTTCCACGCGGCGGCGCCGACGACGGACAGGCTCTGCGGTCCGCGGCGCTGGACCACCCCGCGGACCAGCAGCAGCCAGGAGTGGAAGACGGTGTGGGCGCAGGCCTCGTGGCTGTCGTCGAAGAAGGCGAGGTCGACCAGGCCGGTGCCGTCGTCGAGGGTGGTGAAGACGACCCGGCGCCCGGAGCGGATGGGCGGCGTCTGGGTGGCCGCCTTGGCCCCGGCGACCAGCACGGTCTCGCCGTGCCGCACCTCGCGCAGCCGGTTCGCCGGGATCGCGCCCAGCTCCTCCAGGAAGGCGAGGTGGTCGTCCATCAGGTGGCGGGAGGCGTCCATGCCGAGGACGCCGAGTTCGGCGCCGAGCCGTTCGCCGTCGTCCATGTCGGGCAGGCCGATCGGCGCGAACGCCGGCTCGCCCTCCCCTCCGGTCAGGGTGAGCTGGCCGTCGTACGCGGAGGCCCGGCCCTGCCGGTGCACCTCGGCGACCTGGAGCAGCATGTCGCGGCGGTTGCCCCCGAAGGGATCCAGCGCGCCGACCTGGACCAGCCGTTCGGCGGCGGCGCGGCCCGGGCGGGCGCGCTCCCACAGGTCCTGGAGGGAGGAGTAGGGCTGTCCGGCGGTGATCCGGGCCACCTCGGCCTCACTGATCCCGTGCACCTCGGAGAGCGCGAGCCGCAGCCCCCACACCTCCTCCCCGCTCTTTTCACCGGGCACCGGTTCGATCCGGTAGGCCGCGCCCGACCGGTTGACGTCCAGCGGCAGCACCGGCACCCCGCGCCGCCGGGCGTCGGCGAGCAGCAGCCGCTTGGGGTACATCCCGGGGTCGTGGGTGAGCACCCCGGCGTAGAAGGCCGCCGGGTGGTGCGCCTTGAGCCAGGCGGACTGGTAGGTCGGCACGGCGAAGGCGACGGCGTGCGCCTTGCAGAAGCCGTACGCGCCGAAGGCCGAGACGATCTCCCAGGTGTGCCGGATGACCTCGCGGGAGTAGCCGCGTTCCCGGGCCGCGTCCGCGAACCAGGCCCGCAGCCGCCCCTGCCGGGTCTCGTCCGACAGCGCGCGCCGGGCCTCGTCGGCGAAGCCCCGGTCGCAGCCGGTCATGACGCACATGATGTCGATGAGCTGCTCGTGGAAGACGACGACCCCGTGGGTCTCGCGCAGCACGGGCTCCAGGTCGGGGTGCGGGTAGTGGACGGGCTTGCGGCCGTGCCGGGCCTCGATGAAGGGCCGGACCATGTCGGCGGCGACCGGCCCGGGACGGAAGAGGGAGATGTCCACGACCAGGTCGTGGAAGGTGGCCGGCTGCAGCCGCCCCACCAGGTCGCGCTGTCCCGGGGACTCGATCTGGAAGCAGCCCAGCGTCTCGGCGGAGCGGACCAGTTCGTACGTGGCGGGGTCGCCCTGCGGGATGCGGTCCAGGTCGATCCGGCCGCCGCCGGTCCGTTCCACCTCGTCCAGGGTGTGCGCCATCGCGGACTGCATGCGCACCCCGAGCACGTCGAGCTTGAGCAGCCCGAGGTCCTCGACGTCGTCCTTGTCGAACTGCGACATGGGGAAGCCCTCGCCGCTGGTCGGCACGACCGGGGTGCGGTCCAGCAGCCCGGCGTCCGACAGCAGCACCCCGCAGGGGTGCATGGCGACCCCGCGGGGGAGCGCGTCCAGCGCCTCGACCAGCTCCCACAGCCGGCCGTGGTCCTCCCCCGCCACCTGCCGCAGCTCGGGCAGTTCGGCGAGGGCGGCCCGCGCGTCGCGGGCCCGGATGTGCGGGAAGGCCTTGGCCAGCCGGTCGGTCTGCTCCGGGTCCATCCCGAGGGCGGCGCCCACGTCGCGCACCGCGTGGCGGACGCGGTAGGTCTCGGGCATGGCGACGGTGGCGACCCGCTCGCCGCCGAAGCGGTCCAGGATGCGCCGGTAGACCTCCAGCCGGCGGGCGGACTCCACGTCGATGTCGATGTCGGGCAGGGAGGCGCGCCGGCCGGACAGGAAGCGTTCCATGAGCAGGTCGTGCTCGACGGGGTCGGCGGCGGCGATGCCCAGCAGGTGGTTGACGAGCGAGCCGGCGCCCGAACCGCGCGCGGCGACCCTGATGCCCATCTCCCGCACGTCGGCGACCACCTGGCCGACGGTGAGGAAGTACGACGCGAAGCCGAGCCGCTCGATGATCCGCAGTTCGTGGTCGAGCCGCGCCCAGTACTCCGGGTCCCGGTCGTGGCCCTCCCGGACCATCCCGGCGGCGCAGTGGGAGCGCAGTACGCGGTCGGCGCTGCGGGCGCCGGCGCCGACGACCTCCGGCTCGGGGAAGTGCACCTGCCCGAGCCCCAGGTCGTCCTCCGGGTCGACGGCGCAGCCCGCGGCGGTCTCCTCGGTGGCCCGCAGCAGCCGGCGGGCGTCGCCGCGGGTGAACCCGGCCGCCTCCATGACCCGCTCGGCGGTGCGCGCCATGTCCCCGGAGTCCTTCAGCCAGCGCTCGCCGCTGTCCAGGCTCCCCGCGTCGCGTACGTCGACGGGCACCAGGCGGCGCGCCGAGTCCAGGACGTCGGCCACCTCCCCCTGGCCGGGGTCGGCGTAGCGGACGGCGTTGGTCAGCACCGGGACGACACCCTGCTCGAGGGCGAAACCGACGGTGCGTGCGGCGAGCCGCAGCGAGCCGTGCCCGGTGCCGGTGCGGCCGTGGTGCACGGCCTCCAGGCGCAGCGCGTCCCCGTACACCTCGCGCCAGGGGCGCAGCAGCCCGGCGGCCCGGTCGGGGCGTCCGGCGGCCAGCGCGCGGCCGACCTCGGAGTCCGCGCCGAGCAGCACGTACAGCCCCTCCCGTCCCAGGTCCTCCCAGCCGATGCCGCCGTCGGTGTGGGCGGCGCTGACCAGCCGGCACAGCGCGCCCCAGCCCCGGCGGTCCCGGGCGAGGAACACCGCCCGGTCGGTCGCCTCCGGCACGAAGGCCCCGCCGCGCACCGGGGTGCGCCGCCGGACGGCCGGCGGGCCGGCCTGGGAGGTGGCGCCGCCTTCCCCCGCGTACGCCGCCGGCATCGCCAGGGAGGCGCCGAACAGCGGCCGCACCCCGGCCCGCGCGCACGCCTTGGCGAAGCGCACCACCCCGGCCACCGTGTCCCGGTCGGTCAGCGCGAGCGCGTCCATCCCCCGTTCGGCGGCGCGCTCGGCGAGCTGCTCGGGGTGCGAGGCCCCGTACCGCAGCGAGAAGCCGGAGACGGTGTGCAGGTGCGTGAATCCCGCCATACGCACCTCCGGCCGCTCTCGTCTCCCCCCTTCCGAACCCTCTGCCACCCACCATAGACCACTTGTCGAACACATGTACGAAGACGCGCCGGATCCCTGTCCTCCGCCACCCTCCGCGTGGTTTCATGCACACGACGTCACCGACGCTCGCACCCCGACGGGGAGTCGCCATGCCGATGCTGCTGGTCAAGGGCTCTTTCCAGATAGAGAACACCGAGCCGGACGGGGACACCGTGGGCTTCGTCCCCACCCGCCACCCCGACTGGAACCGGGTCAGGGGCGGGCTCGGGCTCGACCTCACCAACTCCTGCCGGGGCAAGCTGCGACTGGACGCCGTCGACGCGCTGGAGACCCACTACGGGCCCACCTCCGCCCCGGCCCACCAACCGCTGCCCTTCGCCCACGCGGCCCGGGACGAGCTGCTGAGGTGGCTGGGCTTCACCGCCGTGGAGCGCGAGCCCGGCGGCGAGAGGGTGGTCGCAGCCACCCCCGCGTCCGTCCCCGGCTGGATCCTCACCGGCGGGGTCGACGTGCACGGCCGCTGCGTCGCCCTGGCCGGCCGGGGCGCGCTGCCGGAGGGCGCGAAGTCCGGCCAGGAGGTCACGGTCGGCGTGCCGCTGCTGCGCGCCACCGTCAACCACCACCTGGTGGCCGAGGGCCTGGCCTACCCGACCTTCTACAGCAACCTCTACGCCGACCTGCGCCAGGAGCTGACCGAGACCGCCCGGCAGGCCCGGGAGGCGGGCCGGGGGCTGTGGCCCGGCGACGTGAGCACCACCGGCGCGAAGGTCACCGGGCTCTCCTCGCTCACCGACGACGTGGTGCTCGTCCCCAAGCTGTTCCGGCGGCTCTTCGACTACCTCGCGCTCGGCGAACCCTCCCTCGCCGCCTTCCGCGCCTTCCTGGCCGGGGCGGCCGACACCTACCGGATCCTGTCCTCGGACACCCCGCGCGCGCAGGTCCGGGGACTGCACCACGTCGTCGAGGTGACCGGCGGCCACACCGTGCGGATGACCGTCCCGGTCGAGGACCTGGTCTTCACCGAGGCCTGACGACCGGGGCGAACGCCGCCGCCCACCGCAGCAGTTCCTCGTCCTCACCGGGGCGCCCGACGGCCTGCAGACCGAGCGGCAGGCCGTTCGCGGCGAACCCGGCGGGCAGGCTCACCGAGGGGAAGCCGGCGTTGCTCCACGGCAGGCACATCACCGAGTCGCCGGTGCTGCCCAGGCCGAACGGGGCGGGGCCGGTGGCGGACGGCGCCAGCCAGACGTCGACCTCCCCCATGGCCTCCAGCAGCCGGTCACGGAAGACCAGCCGCTCGCCCGCGGCCCGCTCGTAGTCGTCGCGGCCGATGGCGTGGCCCTCGCGGATGGCGGCGACCGTCTGCTCGCGGTACAGGTGGCCGTACCGGGGGAACCAGTCGGCGTGCGTACGGGCCACCTCGTAGCGGTTCATGACGTACAACTGCCGTACGACCGCCTCGAACTCACCCGGGCCCGGCACCATCGGCACCTCGCGCACCGTCCAGCCCGCCGCCTCCAGCCGCTCGACCTGCGCCGCGAAGGCATCCCGGGCCTCCGTCCCGGCCCGGTCCAGGTACGGGCCGACGGGGACGCCGAGCACCGGACGGCCCTCGCCGGCCGGCTGCTCCCGCCAGTCGTCGCACAGGACGGACGCGCCGCGCGCCGCCGTCACCACGTCCGCGGCGAGCACCCCGACGGTGTCGAAGCTCGGGGCGTTGGCGATCACCCCGTCCACCGGGACCCGCCCGAAGGTCGGCTTGAAGCCCACCACCCCGCAGTAGGCCGCGGGCCGGACGACCGAGCCGACGGTCTGCGTCCCGACCGCCAGCGGCACCATGCCCGCCGCCACCGCGGCCGCCGAGCCGCTGCTCGAACCACCCGGTGTGTGGGCGGTGTTGTGCGGATTGCGGGTCCGCCCCGGCGCGGTCACCGCGAACTCGGCAGTCACCGTCTTGCCCGCGACCAGCGCCCCGGCCGCCCGCAGCCGGTCCACCAGCGGCGCCTGCGGCCCGGCCAGCACCTCCGGCGGCACCGCGGACCCGGCCCTGGTCTCCATCCCGTCGATCCGGACGATGTCCTTGACGCCCACCATCACCCCGGACAGCACCCCCGGCGGCGCCGCGGCCGCCTCCGCCGCCAGCCGGCCCCGCCGGTCCGGCTCCCTCACGAACGCCTTGATCCGGGCGTCGAGCCGGTCGATACGGTCACAAGTCCGTGCCACCAGATCCGTCACGGCCGCCACGCTACGCCGAAAAGCTCTGGCCTTCCTCAAACAGCGCGTCATCCTCCCGTCCACGGGCACACCGACCCCAGGGGGTGGTGGGACATGTCATGGCTCGCATGGACATATCCGCTGACCGCGATGGGGCTGATCCTCACGGCGGGGGCGCTGCTGCGGGCGCCGGGCGCCGCGGCCGAAGAGGTGACGGACCCTTACGAGGCCGCCTATCTGCGCGACGGGAGCCGCGGCGCGGTGGTCGTCGCACTGGTCGCACTGCATCTGCGCGGCACGGTGGACGCCGGTGCGCACCGCACCGCGCGCATCTCCGGGCCCCTGCAGGGGCTCGCGCACCCGCTGCAACTGGCCGTCTACCAGACCCTGTACCGGCCCGCCGGGGTGAACGCCGTCGCCGCGGCCCGGCCGGTGCGGCGCGAGATGGACGCCCTGCGCGAGCGGCTGACCGACGCGGGGCTGATCCGCCGCGACCGGCGCCGGCGCACGGCCCGCGTGCTGGTGTGCGCGGCCGTGCTGACCGCCGTCGGGGGGCTGGTGTCCGGCTTCCCGACGGCCTGGGACCCGCCGGTCCGGGCGGCCGTCTCCGCCGTGCCGGTGGCCGCCGCCCTCGCCCTGTGGGCGGTGCCCCGCCGGACCCGGGCCGGCCGCGAGGCCCTACGGCGGGCCCAGGAGCGTTTCCCGCGCCCGCGGACCCGCAGGGCGTCGCCCGAGTCGGTCCAGCTCGCGGTCGCCCTGCACGGCGAGCCGGCCCTGCGGCTGGCCGTCCCGCACTTCACCAGGGAGGCCGGACTGCTCGACCACCACGACGGGACCGAGAGCCTCTACGGCGTCAACCACTGGAAGAGCGGCGGCGGAGGCTGCGGAAGCGGCGGCTCCTCGTGCGGAGGGGCGGGCGCGGGCGTCTGAGGGGGCGAGGGTACGCGTCCTCCCGGACGGCCCAAACACCACACCGGTGCGAGATTCGTCACGTCCCGACGTCACATGGATGCTCCCGCGTCCCACACGTCAACCGGCGTCACGCGCGCGTCACCCCGGTGGCTGCCCGGGGGTTGCGAAGGCAAGGGGACGGCACGATTTACTGACCGCCATGACGGCGACCGACACCATCTCCAGACCCGTGGCTCACCCCGGCCGGCTGCGCATGGTGAGCCGCCTGCGCCGCCTCGCGGCCGCAGGTCTGGTGGAGCCGCCGTACGGCGCACGGCTCCCGCAGTACCCGGAGGACGAGGACGCCGAGGTCTGGGACGACTTCCGGCACCGGCTGGCGGCCCTGCTGGTCGGCCTGCACGAGGAGGCCAAGGCGCCGCCCCCGGCGCACCGGGCCGTGCACGTCGGCGCGACGGTGACGGCTTTCCCCCTGCACCGCCGCTTCCGCTGACGCCCGGGCACCCCGGAACTGCCGGCCCCGGTGCCGCGCACGGCCGGGCCCCGGACGCCGCCGCGGCCCGGGACCCCGCCTGAACCACGTGGACGTCAGCCGAGTTCCGCTCCGACCGCGGCCAGCGCCGTGGTCACCGGCTGGAAGAAGGTCTCCCCACCGACCTGGCAGTCCCCGCTGCCGCCGGAGGTGAGTCCGATCGCGCTGCCGTCACGGGTGAACAGCGCGCCCCCGCTGTCACCCGGCTCGGCGCAGACGTCGGTCTGGATCAGCCCGGTGACGGTGCCCTCCGGGTAGTTGACCGTCGCGTCGAGCCCGAGGACCGTGCCCCCGTGCAGCCCGGTGGTGCTGCCCATCCGGAACACCTCCTGGCCCACGGCCGCCTCCGCGGCCCCGTTGATCGCCAGGGCCCGGCCGTCGCCGAGGTTCACCTGGCTCGCCGCCCGGGTGTCCGGGTCGTCGTAGGTCACGAGCGCGAAGTCGCCGTCACCGGGGAAGGTCGCCTGCCGCACGGTCGCGATGGGCGCCCCGCCCTGGCTGTCCGACCAGTTCGCGAAGGCGACCCCGCAGTGGCCCGCGGTGAGGAACGCCGGGGCGCCGTCCTTGACGACGTTGAAGCCCAGCGAACAGCGCGCCCCGTCGGCGAAGATGGCGTCCCCGCCGGCCACGAGGGGCTTGAACTCGCCCGCGGACTTCCGGATCCGGGCCATGCCGCTGCCCAGGGACCGCACGGTGGACTCCAGGGTGTCCCATGTGCCGCCGGTGACGGTGCGGTCCGCGGTGACCAGGATCCGGTTGGTCCGGGGGTCGACGGCCCAGGCGGTGCCGGGGATCGTGGCGCGCTCCCTCAAGGTCCGCGCGGCGGAACTCAGTTCGGCGGCGCTGTTCTCGACCGTACGGGTCGCGGCGCCGGCCTTCCCGGCCCGCGCGGCCGCGTCGTCGCCCGACCCGGCGACCACGTTCACCACGAGCCGCCCGCTCCCCGCGTCGTAGTACGCCCCGGCGATGGACGGGCCGAGCTCCGAGCCCAGCCGTGCGGCGAGTTCCGCGGCGGCGGTGGCGGTGAGCCGCTTCGGCGAGGGGACTTCCGGGTCCTGTGGGGCGGACTGCGACGCGTTGGCGTTGGGCAGCAGTACGGCCGCTGCCGCGATGGCGGCGGCACCGGCCGTGGCGAACACGATCTTCCTCTTGGCTATCTGTTTGTGCTTCAACTCGGGACCTCCTGTGGGGGGATACAGGCCGGATCGTCGGGCGCAGGGGGAAGCGTCGTTCCGCTTCAGATACGCGGCCCCGCCCCGTTGCGTTCACCACGGCCGATCCGCTCGCGTCCGCGGTCGCGGTTGTGGTGGAATCCGCCCGATGAGCACTTTCGACCCCTCCCCCGTGGCGCTGGAGTACCGCGCCGCCTACGACCGGCAGTTGCGCGCCCGTGTGCCCGCCGACCTCTCGCGGTTCCGCTCGGTGGAACGCGACGGCCCGCTGCTGCGCAAGACCTACGAGCACGGGGAGACGGGGTTCCTGGACTACCGCGACCTCGGCGGGCTCGACGGCCCCGCGCTGGACGCCCTGATCGCCCGGCAGCGGGACCACTACGCCGCGCTGGGCATGCCGGTGGAGTGGAAGTACCACGCCCACGACCTGCCCGCGGGGCTGCCGGACCGGCTGGTCGCGGCCGGCTTCGTGCCGGAGGAGCCGGAGACGGTGCTGGTCGGCGAGGCGGCGGCGCTGACGGCCGCCCCGGTGCTGCCGGAGGGCCTCGCGCTGCGGGAGGTCACGTCACGGGCGGACTTCGAGCGCGTCCGGGAGATGGAGGAGACGGTCTGGGGCGTGCCCCACGACTGGCTGCCCGGGATGCTGGAGAGCGAGGTGTCGGGGCCGGGCGACCCCTGCGTGGTGGTCGTCGCCGAGACCGCCGACGGCACGGTGGTCTGCGCCGGCTGGGCCCGCTTCCACGAGGGCACCGACTTCGTGTCGCTGTGGGGCGGCTCCACCCTGCCGCAGTGGCGGGGGCGGGGCGCCTACCGGGCGACGGTGGCGCACCGGGCCGGGCTGGCGGTCGCGGCGGGGCACCGCTTCGTGCAGGTCGACGCCTCCCCGGACAGCGCCCCGATCCTGGCGCGGCTGGGGCTGCTGCCGGTGGCGGTGACCGTGCCGTACGTGTGGCGGCCGGACGTGCCGCGGGCCGGGGGCGGGCTCAGCTGACGTCGGAGGGCCGCTGCGGCCGGACGGTGTCCAGCAGCGGGTCCGCCGAGAGGGTCTCGCGCAGGTCGGCGGGGAGCTCCCCGGCGGGCTCCTCCAGCGGTACGCCGGACTCGGGCGGGTGGGCGGCGGCCCGCGGTGCGGGCCCCTGGGGAGGCGCGGTCACCGGCTGGTGTTCGACAGCCGGGTGGGGCGCCGGGTGGGCGCGCTCCAGGAACCGCAGCAGCTCCA
>NZ_JBHYMQ010000124.1:0-12742 GCF_042742985.1 Streptomyces sp. NPDC058864
ATGCCGATGACCAGCGAGGTCACCGTGATGCCCAGCTGTGCGCCGGACAGCTGCAGCGTCAGCCGCCGCACGGCCTTGAGGGCGCCGTCCGCGCCACGCTCACCGGCCGCGGCGGAACGTTCCAGCTCGCCGCGCTCCACCGTCGTGAGGGAGAACTCCGCCGCGACGAACACCGCGCAGGCCAGGGTCAGCAGCAGGGCCAGCAGGAGGAGCAGGACTTCGGTCACCGTGTCACCCCCGTTCCCACGCCTCGGCGGGCCTCTCGGGGGATGACACGGTCGGTACTCGGGGGATGGTCCATCGCGGGAACCGCGGCTCCTTCTTCGTGCTCGGTACGGCAGGTTCCCCCATGGTAAAGGAAGCGCAAAGGCGGCCGTCAATGGCGACGGCCCTTGCGCCACCGCCCCGGCCGGCCCCCGAGACCGGCCGCAGACCGCTCGGCCATGCGGGTGTCTTGGGAACTTCTTTACCTGACGCGATAGTTCTGCGGGTGGCCCGCAGGGGGCCGACGGAACCACAGGTGAAGGAGTGAACGCCGCAATGGTGTTCAAACGGCTACTCGGATCGCCCGGCGTGGGCGGGCCCTCACCGGACGCGGTGCTGGAGGGCGGCGGCCCGGTCATGCCCGGCGGCGCCCTGTACGGGCGGGTCCGTCTGGAGCGCGGCAGCGCGGACGCCGACGGGTCCTGACCCGCACGCCCTCACGCCGTTCCGGTGGGCCGTGCCGCGGCCGGCCGCACGGCCCGCTCCACCGCGGGCGGCACCCCGCCCGCCCCTCCGGCCACCACCACCGACACCGCCACCGCCACCGCCACCGCCCAGCCGTACGACCTCATGTCGCGCACCTCCCCCGAGCGGCGCCGCCGCCGGGCCGTGCCGCCCCGACCATCCGTGGAGTCACCCCCCGATGTCCTGGTTCGAAGCCGTCGTCCTCGGCCTGCTGCAGGGGCTCACCGAGTTCCTGCCCGTCTCCTCCAGCGCACACCTGCGCGTGTTCTCCGCCCTGGCCGGCTGGAAGGACCCGGGGTCGGCCTTCACGGCCGTGACTCAGCTGGGCACCGAGACGGCCGTGCTGATCTACTTCCGGCGCGACATCGTCTCGATCGTCAAGGCCTGGACGACCTCCCTCTTCGTCCCCGACCGGCGCAAGGACCCCGACGCCCGCATGGGCTGGTTCGTCATCATCGGGACGATCCCCATCGCGGTCCTCGGCGCCGTCTTCCAGCACAGCATCGAGACGTCGCTGCGCGACCTGCGGATCACCGGCACCGTACTGATCCTCTTCGGGCTGGTCCTCGCCGTGGCCGACCGCACCCGCGCGATCCGCAGCGCCAAGCCCATCAGCGAGCTGACGCTCCCGCACGCCCTCGGCTACGGCTTCGCCCAGTCGCTCGCCCTCATCCCCGGTGTGTCCCGCTCCGGCGGCACGATCAGCGCGGGGCTCTTCCTCGGCTACAGCCGAGAGGCGGCCGCCCGCTACTCCTTCCTGCTGGCCATCCCCGCGGTGCTCGCGTCCGGCACTCTGGAGCTGTTCGAGATCGGTGACGGGGCCGCTCCCGCCTGGGGGCCGACGCTGCTGGCCACCGGGATCGCCTTCGTCGTCGGCTACGCGGCCATCGCCTGGTTCCTCAAGTACGTCTCCACGCACAGCTTCACGCCGTTCGTGGTCTACCGCGTCCTGCTCGGTGTGCTGATCATCGGGCTGGTCGCCGTGGGTGCCGTCGCACCGGGCGCGGGGGACGTGGGCTGACCGGTCCCCGGCTCAGTCCTCGTCCTGCGAGTCGTCGTCGCCCCGTTCGTCGCCCTGTTCGATCGACCAGGTCGGCGGACGGCGTCACGGACGGGGCGAGGACCCGGCCTCCTGGCTCGGCGTCGTGCTCGCACCGTCGGTGGGGGTGTTCGCGGAGCTGCTCTCCGGTGAGAACCACACCATGCCGAGGATCACGGCCGCCACGAAGGCCACCACCCCGGCGATGGCGCTCGCCACGCGGGGCCGGTAGCGGATGAACTCGCCAGGGCTGCGGCGCTGTGCCGGCGCCGCCCGCCGCCGGGACGACGCCGGCCGGGCGGCGCGCGCGGACCGCGTCGCCGGCGGACGCACGAGCGCCGCCGTACCGGCCTCGTTCCCCCCGCCGTTCGGGACACCGTGCGGCGGCACGGTGGCGGCCGGGGAGACCGCCGGCGCGCGCCACGCGTCGGTGCGGAACCAGTCGGCCACGTCCTGGGCCGTGGGCCGGTCCTCCGGCTGCTTGGCCAGGAGCCCCAGCAGATAGCCCTCGAAGGCGGAGGGCAGGTCGACGCCCAGCTGCGAGGGCGGTACCGGCGCGCTGTCGATGTGCTGGTAGAGCAGGGCCGTCGCGCTGTCTCCCTGGAACGGCGCACGTCCCGTCAGCAACTGGTAGAGGACGCACCCGAGGGCGTAGACGTCGGAGGCCGGCCCCGCGGTCCGCCCCAGGGCCCGTTCGGGGGCGAGGTAGAGGCTGGTGCCGACGATCTGCCCGGTCATCGTCAGCCCGGCGGCCGGATCGTCGACGAACCGGGCGATCCCGAAGTCGCCGATCTTGAGCGACCCCGCGGCGTCGAGCATCAGGTTGCCGGGCTTGATGTCGCGGTGGACGATGCCCTGCTGGTGGGCGGCCGCCAGACCCGCGGCGGCCTGCGCGGCGACGACCGCGACGTGTTCGGCGCCCAGCAGGTGGCCGGCCTCCAGCAACTGGGCCAGGCTGTCGCCGTCGACCAGTTCCATGACGAGGAAGAACCGCCCGTCCCAGGCCCCGAAGTCGAAGACCGCCACGACGTGGGGGTGACTCAGACGCGCCGCCGTCTGCGCCTCCAGCCGGAACCGCGCGGCCGCCGAGGGGTCGGCACCGTCGCCCAGCAGGAGCTTGACCGCGACGGGACGCCCCAGCACCTCGTCGGTCGCCCGCCACACCTCGCCCATGCCGCCGCGGCCGATGGGCGCGTCCAAGCGATACCGATCCGCCACCAGCACGTCGTACGACCTCGATCCCGCGAGCCAAACCAGACCCCCCTTAAGGTACTTCACCCGCGCACCCGCGATGACCTGCGGCCGCAACCGCCGGGGACTCGCACCTCGCCGAGGAGCCGTGGGGCGGCGGGGCCCGCCCGCCGCGCGAAGTCGGGCGCCGCTCCCAGCACTTGACGCATCGCAGCCGCCTGCCGGGGCGTCCCGGCGAGGTCGGCGCGCGACTCCTCCGACCGCAGGAACGGGTGTACGGCGACCCCCTGCGAGAGGGCGAGGGTCGCGGTCTCCTCGCGCCGGCCCGGCCGGCGGAGCCCGTCGCAGGACGTCGCCGACTGCCCCGAGAGGGGCCAGGCGACCCACGCGGAGCGACCCGTCTCCCTCGCCTCCCACTCGAGGGTGTCGGGCGCGAGGCAGGTCATCCGGCCCGGATCGCGCGGGCGTCCCACGGCCGCGGCATCGTGACCGTTCGGTGCGAACACCCCGCCGGACACCCGCCCCCATCCGTCCTCCGGGAGCAACCCGCCGGTGTCCGGTACCAGGGCACCCGGTGCCGACCGGGCGGCCACCTGCGACTGCAGCAGGCGCCGGCCCCCTTCACCGGGATCGACGGGCAGCACCCGGACGGGCGCGGGGCCGGCGGTGAGCATCGCCCCCGCTCCGGCCATGCCGGGGTGAACACGTCGGTCGGCTCGCCGATCTGGCGCACCCGGGCATGATCCCGGCCCGAACCCGGCCCGCCGGAGGCGGGTCGGGTGCCTGCGTCGGCCGCCGCGGCCCCGCTCAACCCCGCCGATCCCAGGCCGCGTTGTGCAGGAAGTAGGTGTCGTACCGCTCCTGCACCTCCAGCAGGCTCTCCGGGGCGACCTCGCCCAGGGCTATCCGCTGCAAGTGACGGAAGTACGCGAAGCGTTCGACGCCCGGGGTGATGACGATGAGCATGTCGGCGTCGCAGCCGGGCGCCGCACCGAAGGCGTGGGGGCGGCCGGGCGGGACGACGACCAGGTCGCCCGCTCCGGCGGTGACGACCTCGTCCCCGGACAGGAACCGGGCCTCGCCGTCGAGCATGTAGAACATCTCGGCCGACCTGTCGTGCCGGTGCGGCCGCGCGCCGTCGGCGCCGCCGGTCAGGGTCACGCGCTGGGTGGAGAGCGCGCCGCCCGTCGCGCTGCTGTCGGCCAGCAGCCGGACGGTGGTGGGAGCGCGGCCGATCACCTCGGCCTCGGTGGAACGCACGATCACGGATGCGTCGAAGTCGGGCACGATCAATGACATTGCGGGCTCCTTGTCCGGACGATCAGGGTCCTGCGGGGTCTTGCGGGCCTTGCGGGGTCGTGACGGGGCTGCGGGAGCCGCCGGGTCACACGGCGAAGAGCAGCGCGGCGCAGACGAGGACGACGACCGCGGTGGCGAAGTGGATGCCGAACGCGACCGCCTTGGTGCCGCCGTGCCGCAGGACTATCAGGGTGTCGCCGAGCGGGGCGAGCGCCACGATCAGCATGAACCAGGCCTCGGCACGGGCACCGGCGAAGGCGAGCAGGGCCAGGCCCATCACGCCGAAGGTGGCGTCCCGCAGGCCCTTGACGGCGAGGTAGGCGCCGGCCCCGTCCCCCTCGGCGGGCACGCCGTACCCGGCGGCCGCGGGGCGGGGCTGGAGGAGGAACCGGGCTCCGATGAAGAGCACCAGGAGGTCGAGCACGACGGCCAGGGTGTACGCGGTGACGGTCACGTCCACATCTCCTTGCTAGCAGCGCTAGGGACAGGAGCGAAGCTAGCAGAGCATCGACAGGAGGTCTAGCGGTGCTAGAATTTCTTCCATGACGATCCGGACGCGCCGGGAGCGCGAGCGAGCCGAGCGCGAGCAGCTGATCATCACCGCCGCACGGGAACTGGCGGAGGCCGAGGGCTGGGACGCGGTCACCACACGGCGGCTGGCCGCCGGGATCGAGTACAGCCAGCCCGTCCTGTACAGCCACTTCAAGGGCAAGGACGCCATCATGGCCGCCGTCGCGGTGCAGGGGTTCGCGGAACTCGCCACCGAACTGCGGGACGCGCGTACCGCGGTGGAAGGCCCGCGGGAGACCCTCGCCGCGGTGGGCGTGGCGTACACGGCGTTCGCGCGGCGGCGGCCGGCCCTCTACGACGCGATGTTCACCCACCACGTCGGCCTGCCGTTCGCCACGCCCGAGGCACCTGCGGCCCTGCGCGACGCGTTCGGCGAACTGCTGCGTGCCGTCGAGCCGGTCGCGGGCGCCGACGGCGCGCCCGACCTCCTGACGGAGACCTACTGGGCCGGCCTGCACGGCCTGGTCACCCTCATGCGCAGCGGCCGCCTGCCGGAGCAGGCGCACGAGCGCAGGCTCGCCCTGCTGAACGCCCGCTTCACCAGCGGCGGTTGAGACCGGCCCCGAGGGCATCCGCTCCCCTCAGGGGACGAGAACGGTGAGCGAGGTGCCGGTGACGGCGAACCCCAGCCGCTCGTACAGCCCGCGCGCGGGATTGGCGTCGCTCACCGCCAGGCCGATCCGTGGAAGACCGCCCGCCGCCGCGTCCGCCAGCACCCGGCGCAGCAGCCGGGAACCGAGACCGGCGTAACGGGAATCCGGCTGCCGGAAGACCGTCGCGACCCACGGGAGGCCGTCGCGGTCCGTCACGACGACCCCGGCGACGACATGGCCGGTCCCGTCGACCGCCAGGGTGCTGCACGGCAGTACCGGTCCGAGCACGGCGCCCGACAGCACCGGGGCCAGCTGTACGTCCAGGGCCTCCTCGTCACTGCCCTGGTGGTGGTCGGGATGACCGGGTGCGAAGGCGGCCCGCCATGCGGGGAGCAGCTCCCGGGCCTCGCGGTCGCAGGGCGCGGCACGCAGCCCGTCCGGCAGGGGCACCGCGGCCCACTCGCGCGGCGGGGGATCGGCGACGAGGTCGCGCTCCATGCCGTGCGCGTGCCGCAGCACCCGGGCGCCGTGCCGTACGAGCTGCTGCCCGAGCTCGACGGAGCCCGACACGGCCCACCCCGGCATGCCCGCGAGCACGGCCGGCACCGGGTCCGGCCCCACCGCTTCCGCGAGGTCGGCCCAGGGGCGGCCGTCCCGGACCCCCTCGACGTACGACAGTTGCGGCAGTCCCCCCGGCCCGTGCAGGACCAGGCGCTCTTCCTCGTGCACGGTCACCCGGTACCGCCCGCCGTCGTCGGCATCGCTCTCATGCGCCCCATGCTGCGGGCCGCCCGACGGTGCGTGCAAACGATTTGCGGTCGCCCGGGCCGGCCGGCCGACGGAGACCCCCGCACCGGCCGCGCCGACGCGCCGGGCCCTCAGGCCCGCGGGGCCGGATAGGTCGGGTACTCGACCTCGGAGACATGCTGGACGACCCGGATGACCTGGCAGGAGTAGCCGAACTCGTTGTCGTACCAGAGGTAGAGGATGGCGTTGTCGCCGTCGACCTTGGTGGCGCCGGCGTCGACGATCGAGGCGTGCCGCGAGCCGATGAAGTCGCTGGAGACGGCGTCGGGGGCGCTGATGAAGTCGATCTGGCGCTTGAGCGGGGAGGTCAGCGACACCTCGCGCAGGTGGTCCAGGACCTCCTCGCGGGTGGTCTCCCGGGCGAGCTGCAGACTGAGGATCGCGATCGAGACGTCCGGCACCGGCACGCGGATGGAGCTGCCGGTGATCCTCGCCTTGAGGTCGGGCAGCGCCTTGGCGACGGCCGAGGCGGCGCCGGTCTCGGTGATGACCATGTTGAGCGGCGCCGACCGGCCGCGGCGGTCCGAACTGTGGTAATTGTCCAGCAGATTCTGGTCGTTGGTGAACGAGTGGACCGTCTCGACGTGCCCGCGCAGGACTCCGTACTCATCCGCCATCGCCTTCAGCGGCGGCACGATCGCGTTGGTGGTGCAGGAGGCGCAGGACAGGATCCGCTCGTCCGGCTTGATCATGTCGTGGTTGACGCCGTGGACGACGTTGGGGACGTCGCCCTTGCCCGGGGCGGTCAGGACGACCTTGTCCACACCGGGACGCAGGTGCTGCGACAGGCCCTCGCGATCCCGCCACTTGCCGGTGTTGTCGATGAGGATGGCGTCCTTGATGCCGTACGCCGTGTAGTCGAGCGACGTCGGGTCGTCGCAGTAGATCACCTTGATCGCGTTGCCGTTGGCAACGATCGTGCTGTTCGCCTCGTCGACGGTGATCGTGCCCTGGAACTGGCCGTGGATGGAGTCGCGGCGCAGCAGCGAGGCGCGCTTGACGAGGTCTTCGGCGGCCCGGCCGGCTCCCTTGCGGACGACGATGGCGCGCAGCCGCAGGCCGTTGCCGGAACCGGTCTTCTCGATCAGCAGCCGGGCGAGGAGCCGGCCGATGCGGCCGAAGCCGTAGAGGACGACGTCCCGCGGCTCACGGCGCTCGATCTTGTTCGCACCGGTGGCGCCGGCGACGGCCGCGGCGGTGAACTCCGCCACCGACAGCCCGCGGTCGTCGGCGCGGTGGCTCGCGGCGAGCATGCCGAGGTCGATCTGGGACGGACCGAGGTCGAGCGTGGTGAGGGCCCGCAGGAACGGCAGCGTCTCGGTGACGGAGAGCTCCTCCCCGGTGATCTGCCGGACGAAGCGGTGGGCCTTGAGGATGCTGATCACCGACTTGTTCACCAAGGAGCGGCTGTGCAGCAGGACGGTCACGTCTCGCTCCCTGTGCAGCTTCCCGATGATCGGAATCATCGATTCCGCGATCTCCTCGCGGTGCTTCCAGTCGGTGAACGAGTCCTCGTTGACAGTCACAGGCTTATCTTTCGAGCTAGGCGGTGCTCATATGTTAACCACACCGCCATCTCCTGCTTCCCGCGGGCCCCTCCCGCCGTCCTCAGGAGACCGCGACGACCCCGACGGCCGCCGAGCCGGTGCCCGCGCGCAGGAGGACGTCGTAGAGGAACCTGTCACCGGCCCGCGGCGCCACGGTCGCCCGCCCACCGGTCGGCAGCGCGGGCGACACGGTCTCGTGCCGCTCCCCCGGCGCCGAGCCGCTGACCGCCACCAGCCGCACCGGGGTCCTGCCGATGTTCTCGAACGTCACGGAACGGGTCCTGGGACAGGTGTAGCCCTGCTCATCCTCACCCTCATCCTCATCCGTGCAGTGGAAGCGGACGTCGCCGAGCTCCACCAGCCCGCAGGAGACATCGGTGGCGAAGGCGAAGTGCGAGGAGCAAACGGACCCCACCCGCAGGTCCTGCGCGGCCGACTCGGCGGTCGTACCACCGGGGCGGGGCGCGCCGCCGTGGCCCGGCACGTCCGCGCAGGAGACGGCGGACACGCCGAGGGCGGCGGCGAGTGCTGCGGGCAGGAGTGCTTTGCGCACCTGTGGCTCCAGAGGTCGTGCAGTCGGTGAGCCCCGCTCACCGGGGTGCCCGCCCGCGCGGGACCGGCGCGGGCGAAGGGCGGGAAAGGACGGGGGCCGGACGCGGGTGGGGCCCGGAAGCCGTGGCTCACGGGCCCCACCCTCAGTGCGTCGTACGGGCGTCAGCGACCGTCGTGCGCGGGACGCTGCGTGGCGATGACGTCGTTCGCGTACACCAGCGCGGTGCGGTGGTTGTACTGGATCGTGTACATCTTCTTGGCGCCGAAGACGACCTTGCCGTCGGCCTTGAAGAAGTCGTCGGTCAGGGCCGGCGCCGCGGTGGCGACGTACGCCTGGCCGGACGGGACGGAGTACATGCTCAGCGGGGCCATCGTCGAGGCGCCGTAGCCCGGCGGGTACTCGGAGACGTCGGGGTAGCTGAGGCCGTACACCTTGGCGGGCGGCGTGGCGGGCGTCACACCGGCCTTGATCAGTGTGTAACCACCGCGCGCCACGACGGTGTTGGCGCCCTGCGGGTTGTGGAACCACACCTTCGCGCCGCTGAACCAGATCGCGGTCCAGGGGCCCTCCTTGCCGGCGACCACGAACTGCTGGCCGGCCTGCACGGTGCTGCCCCAGTCGTTGATCCGGTCGGTGCCGTCGCCACCGGAGTGGATCGCCTGGTCACCGAAGAGCGGCGCGGTGTCGCTCGGCGCGGTGCGCACGAACAGCGAGTTCGACGGTTCCGTCACCTCGGTGCACTCGGGGGTGGCACCGGTCGGGTCGTCGGACGGGCAGACCTGGACGGTCTGCCGGTTGTCCTCGAACCCGGGGGCGATGGTCACCACCGAACCGATGTCACCGACCCCGCGCTTGCCCTCGACGGGCGCGCCCAGGAGGTCCATGAAGTGCTCCCAGTTCCAGGACTTGCCCGGGTCCCAGTGCATGCCGGAGACGCTCGACGATGAAGGGCCGACAACGTTGTCATGACCAACGATGTGCTGCCGGTCCAGGGGGATGTCGAAGCGCTCGGCCAGGTACTTCACCAGCTCGGCGGTGGCCTCGTACTGCGCCTCGGTGTACCAGTCGGCGCCGTGCGCGGCGAAGCCCTCGTGCTCGATGCCGATGGAGTGCATGTTGGTGGAGTAGTTGCCCGCGTGGAAGGCGATGTCCTTCGTGGGCATCATCTGCGTCACCGCGCCGTCCGAGGACCGCATCACGTAGTGCGAGGCGGCCGAACTGCCCGGGGTCTGGAAGGTGGCGATGGCGGACTCGTACGAGCCCTCGATGTCGTGGATGACGATGGTGTCGATCCGGATCCCATTGGCGGGCCGGTTGGAGACCTGGCCGTTGCTGGACGCCGCCGGCACGAAGGTGCAGTCCACGGTGGCGGGGCACTCGGGGTCCGTGGTGGCCGCGGCCTTCAGGCCCAGCTTCGCCAGCTGGCCCGTCGCCGGCTTGACCTGCGGCATGGCGGCGAGGCTGACCCGCTGCCCGTCCGTCGTGGTGCGGCCGGCGCCCTTGGCCAGGGTGGCGAAGACGCGGTTCGCGAACGCCTTGGCACCCTGCGCTTGCGTGGACTGGCTGTACCGGGCGACCGCCCCGTACCAGTCACCGGCCTCCGCGGAGGCCGAACCGCCGGTGGCCTTCTGGTACGACGCGAGGAGCGCCGCGCCACCGCGGATGTTGGCAGTCTCGTCCTCGCGCAGTTCCCGCGCGGACAGACCGGTCAGCTTCGCCGCGGCCTGCAGGGTGTGCAGCGCCGGGTCGGCGACGAACGACGCGATGTCACTGCGGCCGACCGCTCCGGCGTCGCCGCCGGCCACCATCTCCTCCGTGACGTCGGTCAGGTGCATCGGGCCGTATCCGCCGGTGGTGCTGTGCACCCCGGCGTGCCCGTCCCACGCCGACTCCTGGTAGGCCACGGCCAGCAGCAACTGCTCCGGCACGTGGTACTCCTCGGCCGCCGCGGCGAAGTCGCGCTGCCGCGCGGTGTCCGCCGGCGCGGCGCCGGTGGCCTGTGCCGTCAGCGGCACGGCCACCGAGCCCGCGACCACCAGCGCGCCGGCCGCGGCCAGCAGGCCGGGCCTGCGCCGCCTGGCATGCCGACGGGTGGATGTTTCTGAAGTCATGAACGATCCCAAATCTTGAACGAATGGGGCCAATTCCCCCGGCCACACTTCGATATGACGTGTCGCCGTCCCGTGGAAGGCTCGCGGAGTCTACTCACGCCACTTCCCCAGGAAATGAGACACCGTCACTATCGAGCCAACCCGCCCGGTCCTCCGTGGAATTGCGGGCCGGACGGCCGGCACCGGCGCTGACCGGCCCCGACGTGCGACCCGGCGAACGGCGGGCGGGACAAGTGCGGGGGTCCATCAGCCGAATTCCCGGCGTCCGCCACAACTCCCGTTCCCGTAAAGGGGAACCGGAAGAGAAAGGAGGACACAACCCGCATCGGCGGATGAATTCGGCCGGCGCATCGCAGTCGCACGACGTCCCTGTGCGTCACCGCCCCGACGGTGGAAGCTCACGAAGATCCTTCTTCTTGTCCGGACGGGCGTGCACACGAGAGTCGCAGGCCCCGGCCAATAGCGCTTGCTGCGTCAAGGAGTAGATCAGGAAAGCGCTGCATCATGCAAGTAAGTGCGCGGGCATATCAACCCCAAACCGGACATTGGCCACCTCCCCGCGGAGTCAGAGTCCACCCTTTGGAATCCATCACCGCCTTGACAGGTGACTTTTGGCCGTGCGAAGGTCATCACCACTTCAATGGGTGACTCGACGGCATCGCGTCGCCGGAACAGGAGAGGCCGCGTGAGCCAGGCTGTGGAGTACGACCACCTCGTGGTGGGCGCGGGGACGGCCGCAGGCGTGCCGGCCGCGCGCCTGACCGAGGACGGCGGCGCCCGCTTCCTCCCGTTGGAGGCCGGCGGGTCCGAGGTGCCGGAGGCGATGCCGGAAACGGGCCACCGCAGGGCGGCCGGGTTCGTCTCGCGGAAGGGGGCGTGGTGACCGTGACCGACCAGCAGAGCCGGCAGAGCCGGCCGGAGCGCGGCGCCCCCGTGGCGCGCCGCGCCATGCTCGGCATGCTCGGCGCCGGGGTCGCCGGCGTCGCGGCGGCCCCCTGGCTGCAGCGCGGCTGGGAGAACTTCCTCGGCGCCGCCTCGCAGGCCGACCCCACCGGGCTCACCGGGGTCCTGCCCAACCCGGGCGGCTTCCGCTACTACAGCGTCGTCGGCTCGGTGCCCCGCAAGGACGCGCGGACCTACCGCCTGAAGGTGAACGGCCTCGTCGACCGCCCGCGGACGTACACGCTCGACGAGCTCGGCGCGCTCCCGCAGAAGCGGATCGTGCGCGACGTCCAGTGCACCGACGGCTGGCGGGTGGCGGACACCCCCTTCGAGGGCGTCCCGCTGTCCGACCTGCTCGACGCCGCCGGCGTGCGCCCCGAGGGCAAGGCGATCCACTTCACCTGCTTCGACGGCGTCTACACCGAGAGCCTGACCCTCGACCAGGCCCGCCGCCCCGACATGCTCGTCGCCCTGAAGATGCAGGACAAGCCCGTCAGTCACGAGCACGGCGGCCCCGTCCGGCTCTACGCCGCGCCGATGTACTTCTACAAGTCGGCCAAGTGGCTGTCCGGAATCACCGTGACCGACGAGGTCATCCCCGGCTACTGGGAGGAGTACGGCTATGACGTCGACGGCTGGCTCGACGGGGCCGACCGGCGTGGCGACGCGCAGGCCGCCTGAGCGCTCCGCGCGCGTGCTGCGGTTCACCCGGGCCGAGCGCTGGGTGCACCGCGGCACCGGTCTGCTGATGCTGTTGTGCCTGACGACCGCGGCCTGCCTCTACCTCGGGCCGCTGGCCCAGCTCGTCGGGCGGCGCCATCTGGTCGCGACGGTCCACGAGTGGTCGGGGATCCTGCTGCCGCTACCCCTCCTGTTCGGGCTCGTCTCCCCGGCCTTCCGTGCCGACCTGCGCAGGCTGAACCGTTTCGCCACGTACGACAAGCGCTGGCTGCGGGCGGCGCGCAAGCGCCTGACCGCGCCGGACCTGCGGCCGGCCGGCAAGTTCAACGCGGGCCAGAAGCTCTACGCGGGCTGGCTCGCCGGGGCCGTGCTGGTCATGACGGCCACCGGGCTGCTGATGTGGTTCACCGGGCTGCTGCCGGCGATCTCCCGCACCAGCGCCATCTTCGTGCACGACGTCCTGGCCTGGGCGATCGCCCTGGTGGTGATCGGGCACATGCGCAAGGCGTTCCAGGACCCCGAGGCCCGGCTCGGCATGCGCACGGGTTACGTGTCCCTGGGCTGGGCCAGGCGGTGGCACCGCCACTGGCTGGAGGAGGACCACCCGGCGACGAAGGAGACGCGGGAACCCTGAACCGCGCCCCCTCGGCACACGCGCACACGCCCGGGTGGCCGGGCCC
>NZ_JBHYMQ010000125.1:0-12723 GCF_042742985.1 Streptomyces sp. NPDC058864
CACGGCGCACCATCGCGCCCGCGGCTCGCCCTGCACCCTGCTGGCGATCACACCCGGGTGACAAGACGAAATCCGGGGGGAGTACGCGCAGTTGCACAGATGCGAAGCCGAAGCGCGGGCGGAGGGCGCCGAAGTGCCCGATGTGGTCCCGGTTCCGGCGGAAGGGCCGCTTCGTACGGTGCTGCCACCCTCGTCGCGTACGCCCCGCCGGCTCCGCACCGGCTCCGTCCGGCCGTGGGTGCCCGGCCGCCGGCAGCCGCCGTGCGGCGGCGCGCGGGCCGCCGGATACTGCTGGGGGGCGACGCTGGAGGTCGGGCATGGGTCGTTTCGACGGGAAGACCGCGGTGGTCACGGGTGGGGCCAGCGGCATCGGACTGGCGGCCGCCGAGCGCCTCGCGGCGGAGGGCGCGCACGTCTACCTCACCGGCCGCCGGGAGCCGGAATTGCGCGACGCGGTCGCGGCGATCGGCCCGGACCGGGCCACCGCAGTGCACGGTGACGTCGCCGTGCCCGCCGACCTGGACCGGCTGTACGCGCAGGTCGAGGCCGCGGGACGGCGGATCGACGTCCTCTTCGCCAACGCGGGCGGGGGCAGGATGGCCCGCCTGGAGGACGTGACGGAGCAGGACTTCGACGACACCTTCGGGGCGAACGTGAAGGGCGTGCTCTTCACCGTCCAGAAGGCACTGCCGCTCCTCAACGACGGCGCCTCGGTCATCCTCACCGGCTCCACCGCGGGCAGCGGCGGGGCCGAGGCGTTCACCGTCTACAGCGCCTCGAAGGCCGCGGTCCGCTCCTTCGCCAGGACGTGGGCCAACGAGCTCAAGGGGCGCGCCATCCGGGTGAACACCCTGAGCCCGGGACCGGTCGAGACCCCGGGGATCCACACCCTGGCGCCCGGCCCCGAAGAGGACCGCAGCCTGATGGACGGCCTGGTCGCCGCGGTGCCGCTCGGCCGCCTGGGCCGGCCCGAGGAGGTCGCCGACGCGGTCGCCTTCCTCGCGTCCGACGAGAGCACCTTCGTCACCGGGGTGGAGCTCTTCGTCGACGGCGGCCAGCAGCAGGTTTGATCCCCTCCCCCGTCGCGCCCCGCTGCGGGAGACAGCGGCGCTTGACACTCACCGCAGGCCGACTTAGTTTCGTATCGACCACTACATAACTCGACCCGCCGCCCCCTCGCGACGCGTGCGAACGCGGTGCGAGGGGCGCCACAGGCATCCCCTGCGGCGAAATGTAACAACTCTGGTTACGTCAGTGCGGGCGATCACCGATTGCGATACGGAGCAATTCCATGGGACAGCTTGACGGCAGGACCGCCATCGTCACGGGCGGCACCAGCGGCATCGGCCTGGCCACCGCACGGCGGTTCGCCGCCGAGGGCGCGTACGTGTTCGTCACCGGCCGCCGCAAGGACGCACTCGACGCCGCCGTGGCGGAGATCGGACCCCGCGCCACCGGTGTCCACAGCGACGTCGCCGACCCGGCGGGCCTCGACCGGCTCTACGACGCCGTCGCCCGGCAGGGGCGCCGTGTCGACGTGCTGTTCGCCAACGCGGGCGGCGGCAGCTTCTCCACCCTGGAGCAGGTCACCGAGCAGCACTTCGACGAGATCTTCGGGAGCAACGTCAAGGGCCTGCTGTTCACGGTCCAGAAGGCACTGCCGCACCTCAACGACGGCGCCTCGGTCATCCTCACCGGCTCCACCGCGGGCTCCGTCGGCAGCGAGGCCTTCGGTGTCTACGGCGCGTCAAAGGCGGCGGTGCGCTCCTTCGCCAGGACCTGGGCCAACGAACTCAGGGGGCGCTCGATCCGGGTCAACTCCATCAGCCCCGGCCCGATCGACACACCCGGTATCGACGGCCTCGCGGCCGACGCCGAGGGGAGGGCACAGCTCAAGGGCTTCCTCGCGGGCCAGGTGCCGCTCGGCCGGATGGGCCGGCCCGAGGAGGTCGCCGCCGCGGCCGTCTTCCTCGCCTCGGACGAGAGCACCTTCATCTCCGGCATCGAACTCTTCGTCGACGGCGGGGCCAACCAGGTCTGAGCACCACCGGGGCCGCTCTCCCCCGGGCGGGGCGGGGTACGGCCGTGTCCGGCCCGCCCGGCCCCGCCCGGCCCCGCCGCGGACGACAACCGCAACCACCGCCACCACCAGCACAGACGGGACACACACCATGGACTTGGGACGGACAGGAATCTGGAGCATCGAGCTGCGCACCGCCGAACCCGGAGCGATCGAGGAGGCCGCGGCGGAACTCGACGCGATGGGCTGGGGCACCCTGTGGATCCCGGGGCTCGGCGGCGGCGACGTCCTGGGCGACTCGGAGCGCCTGCTCCGCGCCACGAGGACCGCACGCATCGCGGTCGGCGTGCTCAGCATCTGGCGCCACCGGGCCGTGGAGATGGCGGCGGGACACGCGCGCCTGCAGCAGCGGTACGACCGCCGGCTCCTCCTCGGCCTCGGCGTCAGCGACGCGGCCGCCGCGCACGGCACGGGACGCGCCTACCGGCCCCTGTCGGACATGGGCGCCTACCTGGACGAGCTCGACGGGGCCCCGGCCCCCGTACCGGCGGAAGAGCGCGTCATGGCGGCGCTGGGGCCGAAGATGACCGGGCTGGCGGGACGGCGCACAGCGGGTGTGCACCCGTTCATGGTCACCCCCGAGCACTCGGCGGCCACCAGGGAACTGCTCGGTCCCGGCCCCCTTCTGGCGCCCTACCAGGCGGTCGTGCTGGAGCGTGATCCGGCCGGGGCCCGCGCCGCCGCCCGCGGCTTCCTGGGGACGTTCCTGGCCATGGACCACTACGCCCGCAGCCTGCTGCTCCAGGGCTTCACCGAGGAGGACCTGGCCGCCGGGGGCAGCGACCGGCTCATCGACAGCGTCGTGGCGTGGGGCGGCACCGAAGCCATCGGCGCGCGCGTCCGCGACCACCACCAGGCCGGGGCCGATCACGTCTGCCTGCACGTCGTCGGCACGGACTCCGCCGTCCCGCTGGCCGAGTGGCGGGAACTCGCGGCGCTCGCCGGCTGAACCGGCGGGCGGCCCGCGGTGCCCGCGCCGCCCCCGGACACCCAGTCGCGCGGGGCCGCGGGTCACCGCCGCCGGGCGAGCGTGTCGCGGAGCACGTCGGCGACGGTGGTGGCGGCGAGCTGCCGCTCGATGCCGCTGTGCAGGCCGTCGTACACCTGCTGCAGGGCGGGGCCGATGCCGTGGCCGACGGGGCAGCCGGCGTTCGGGGCGGCGGGGTGGAGCCGGAAGAGCGTGCCGTCCTCGACCGCCCGGTAGACGTCGAGCAGGGTGATCGACTCGGGCTCGCGCACGAGGTTCCAGCCCGCTCCCGCACCTCGCCGGGACTCGACGAGTCCCGCCCTGCGCAGCTCGCCCAGGCAGCGCCGGATGACCACGGGGTTGGTGTTGACGCTGCCCGCGATGCGCTCCGACGTGGCCGCCGGACCGTCGTCGCGCCGGTCCAGGGCCATCCACGTGAGCACGTGGACGGCGACGGTCAGCCTGCTGTTGGCGCTCACGCCCGCGGACCTCCTCCTCGGTGATGTCAGCCGGCCGCCGGCTCCGCGGGCCAGGCGCCCATCGCGAGCTCGACGACCCGGTGCAGTTCCTCGCGGGTCGCGCCGCCCGCGGCCTGAACGGCGAGGCCCTGGTACACGGTGATGAAGTAGCGGGCCAGATCGGCCGGATCGGCCTCGGCGGGGAGCTCGCCGTCGGCCCGCGCCTTGTCCAGCCGCAGACGGAGCGCCGTCTCGCCGGCCGCCCGGCGTGCGGTGAGTTCGTCGCGCACGGTCTGCGACCCGGGCGACGCGGCGAGCCCTCCCTGCACGGTGAGGCAGCCGGGAGGGCAGTCGGGCCGGGTCGTGGCGTCCGCGGCGCCGTGCAGCAGCCGCTCCACGACCCGGCGCGCGCCGGGCTCGGCGAAGGCCTCGCGGATGTACCGGGCGGGGCCGTCGGCGTAGTGGTCGAGGACCCGCTTGAACAGCTCCTCCTTGTTGCCGAAGGCGCCGTAGAGGCTCGGCGGGTTGATGCCCATGGCCCGGGTGAGGTCCGAGATCCCGGTGCCCTCGTAGCCCTGGCGCCAGAACACCTCGAGCGCCCGGTCCAGGACCTCGTCGACGTCGAAGGCGCGCGGCCGTCCTCCCGCCATCGTGACCTCCCGACCCGTCGATCTGTAATGGCCGCTATAATACCGCGCTCGCCAGGGGCGCGGTCGGCGGGCCTGCGCCGCCAGGCCGATCCGATCCGCAGCAGCCCCGCCGGATCAGGGCCCCCTCCCGCCGCGAGCGGGTCCTCGGCCTCCCGGCAGGTCGTGCGGAAGCACTCGACCACGTCCGGGTCCCGGGTGTGGAGTTCCGAGATGCCGTCGACCAGGAAGTCGCCGCGCCGGTGCGGGTCGGACCCGCGGCTGTCCACGACGCCCCTCTTCGGATCCACAAATTGCAAAAATCTTCAATTCACTACATGATGATCCCGCCGTGTCGCCACGGGAAACCCGGGCACGGCTACGGACCGTCCCAGGCAACCGGCCCGGGCGATGGACGACAGGGCTGGTGTCTTCGCACGGTGACTTGGCCGGCAGGGCGGATGTGGGGCCCGGTACGCGCGTTGCTGCCCGCGCGGGCCGATCTGACGGCGATGCGGCGGCAGCCCCGTCAGGACCTGCTCGCCGGTCTGACCGTCGCGGTGGTGGCCCTGCCGCTCGCGCTGGCGTTCGGGGTCTCCTCGGGGCTCGGGGCGGAGGCCGGACTCGCGACGGCGGTGGTGGCGGGGGCCGTGGCGGCCCTGTTCGGCGGATCGAACGTGCAGGTCTCCGGGCCGACCGGGGCGATGACCGTCGTGCTGGTACCCATCGTCGCCCAATACGGGCCCGGCGGGGTGCTGACCGTGGGGCTGATGTCCGGTGCGCTGCTGATCGGGCTGGCCCTGCTGCGCGCCGGCCGGTACATGCGCTACGTGCCCGCGCCCGTAGTGGAGGGCTTCACCCTCGGGATCGCGTGCGTGATCGGGCTGCAGCAGGTGCCCGCGGCGCTCGGGGTGCCCACGCCGGACGGCGAGAAGGTCACGGCCGTGGCCCTGCGGGCCGTACGGGAGTTCCTGGCCCACCCCCACTGGGCACCCCTCGCGCTCTCGGCCGCGGTGGCCGGGGCCATCCTGGCGGGTGCCCGGTGGCGCCCCCGGGTCCCGTTCTCGTTGCCGGCCGTCGCCGCGGCCACGATCGCCGCCGAGGCCGCGAACCTTCAGGTGGCGCGTATCGGGCACCTGCCGTCCGGACTGCCCACGCCCTCCCTGGGGTTCCTCGACCCGGCCGCCCTCCCCTCGCTGCTGGCGCCGGCCGTGGCGGTGGCGGCCCTGGCCGCGCTGGAGTCGCTGCTGTCGGCGACCGTCGCGGACGGGATGGCGCACGGCCGCCGCCACGACCCGGACCGGGAACTGTTCGGCCAGGGCCTGGCCAACCTGGTCGTCCCGCTGTTCGGCGGGGTACCGGCCACCGCGGCGATCGCCCGCACCGCCGTCAACGTCCGTACGGGCGCCGGCTCGCGGCTGGCCGCGCTGGCCCACGCCGCCGTCCTCGCGGTGATCGTCTTCCTCGCCGCTCCGCTGGTCGGGAGGATCCCGCTGGCGGCGCTGGCGGGAGTGCTGCTCGCCACCGCGATCCGGATGGTCGAGGTCGCCCCGCTGCGGGCGATGGCCCGGGCGACCCGCGCCGACGGCGCGGTGCTGCTGCTGACCGCGGCCGCCACTCTGGCCCTTGATCTGGTGTACGCGGTCGTCATCGGGCTGGTGGTGGCCGGGGCCCTGGCCCTGCGCGCGGTAGCCCGGCAGGTCCGGCTCGATCAGGTGCCGCTGCACGAGGGCCCGCCGGACGGGCAGGGCGCCGGGGAAACCGCCCTGCTCGCCGAGCACATCGCGGTGTACCGCATCGACGGGCCGCTGTTCTTCGCCGCCGCCCATCGTTCCCTGCTCCAACTCACCGAGGTCGCCGACGTGTCGGTGGTCATCCTGCGCCTCTCCGGCGTCACCCACATCGACGCCACCGGCGCCCTGGTCCTGAAGGACGCGATCGACCGGCTGAACCGCCGGGGCATCACGGTGCTGGCGTCCGGCCTCCGGCCCGGACAGCGGCACGCACTGGACGCGCTGGGCGTGCTGGACGCACTGCGGGACGCGGACCTGGTGCACGACACGGCCCCGGAGGCCGTCCGCGCGGCCCGCGCCCGGTTGC
The DNA here is from genome assembly GCF_042742985.1 of Streptomyces sp. NPDC058864. NCBI lineage: Bacteria > Bacillati > Actinomycetota > Actinomycetes > Kitasatosporales > Streptomycetaceae > Streptomyces > Streptomyces sp. NPDC058864. The sequence goes on from NZ_JBHYMQ010000125.1 coordinate 6,232, forward strand.
ACCGGGCCGGAGTGCTGCAGGGGGAGGCCGCCGGATGAGCCCCGCGTACCGCATGGCCAACCTGACCGGGGCAGAGGCGTTGTGGCTGCTGCAAGGGGCCGGCAGCGGCCGCCTGGTCCACGTACTGCGGGGCGCGGTGCTCGTCCGCCCCGCCGTCCACGTCCTGGGGTACGGCACGCTCGTCGTCCGCGCACCCGTCCCGCTCACCGCGGTCACGCAGGGGGGCGACGTGACGTACCACTGCGACCGGTTCCACCACGCCTCGGGCACCGGCTGGTCGGTCACGGTCACGGGGCCCGCCCAGGACCTCGCCGACGCCCACGAGGCCGCCCACTACCGACGCACCCTCACCGGATGGGTCCACGGCCCGCACGACACCCTGTTGCGGATCCACCCCCTGACGGTCCAGGGCCACCGGCTCGGCGGCCCCGCCGGCACGGGTACCCGCACCGCCGACGGCGACGGGCCCGGCACCCGGTGACCGCCCGTGCCAGGCTGCAGCGCCGCCATGTGCTGACCCTGCCGACGGCGCCCCTGTCCGTGGCCGTGGCCCGCAGGACGGGCGAGTACGTCTACAGCTCCTGGGGCGTCGCCCGGGGCGACACGGTGCTGGACCGGGCCCTGCTGATCCTCAGCGAGCTGGTCGCCAACAGCGTTCGGCACGCCGCCGGGGTCTCCCCCAGCCTGGACGTCGTCTACGCGACGGGCGGTGGGGTACTCGCCTTCGCCGTGTACGACCGCCATCCGCACCGGCCGGACCTCCTCGGGGCCGCCGCGGCCGGTAGCGGGCTGGCCGTGGTCGCCGAGGTCACCGCCGAGTGCGGGGGCACCGTGGCGGTGCACCCCGACCCCGGCACCGGGGGCAAGGGCATCTGGGTCACCCTGCCGCTGTACCCGGACTGAACCCGTGGCCCGCTCACTTGGGGGCGTGCTTCCCCAGGTAGAACAGCAGGGTGATGAAACCGGCGATGAAGTGGGTGACGAAGACGTAGACGAGGACGCGCAGCAGCACCGCCCTCTGCTTGTACGTGTCGCCGCCGGTGTCCTTGCGCGAGCTCGTCCCGGCGCTCACGCGGCGTCGCCCGTCGTGCCCGTCGTGCCGGCGACGACGGAGCCCTGCTCGGTCTGCTTCAGCTCGGCCAGCAGGTCCTGCTGCCCGGTCAGCAGCTCCGTGAGGATCCTGCGGGCTGCCCGGAGCAGTTCCGCCACGTCTCCGCCGGCCAGCTCGTACACCACGGTGGAGCCGGTGCGTGTGGCGGTCACGATGCCGGAGCGGCGCAGTACGGCGAGCTGCTGGGAGAGGCTGGAGGGCTCGATCTCCATCGCGTTGAGGAGGTCCCGCACCGGCTTGGGGCCGTCCTGCAGGAGTTCGAGGACGCGAATACGCACGGGGTGCCCGAGCATGCGGAAGAACTCCGCCTTGGCCTGGTAGAGCGGAACCTGCACTCGGACCACCCGCACCCTCTGTAGAGATTCGCCAATTGAAGAACTCTTCAATGCTAGCCCACCGTAATTCCCGGGCCGGCCGGGCGGCACGGGTGAAAGGCTGGCCCCCGCAGTCCGCAATGGAGGAAGTGAGCATCCAGTGACCGACGACGACCGCGTGGGCCCGCCGCTGCTGGGCGGGGAGCGCGAGACGCTCCGGGCGTTCCTCGACTACCACCGCGCCACGCTGGCCATGAAGTGCCGGGGGCTCTCGGACGAGGAACTGCGGCTGCAGTCCATGCCTCCCTCCACCCTGTCGCTGCTCGGGCTCGTCCGGCACATGGCGGAAGTGGAACGCGCCTGGTTCCGCCGGGTGTTCGAGGACAAGGACGCGCCCATGGTGTGGTCCGACAGGATCGACTTCCAGGCGGCCTACGACGCGAGCGCGTCCACCCGCGCCGAGGCCTTCGCGGCCTGGGAGGCCGAGGTGGCGGAGTCCCGACGGATCGAGGCGGCGGCCGGCTCCCTGGATCTGACCGGGCACCAGCCGCGCTGGGGCGAGGACGTCTCCCTGCGGATGGTCATGGTGCACGTCCTCCTGGAGTACGGCCGCCACAACGGCCACGCGGACTTCCTCCGCGAGGGCGTCGACGGCACGGTGGGCGCCTGACCGCCCCCGCGCGGACGTCAGGACACCGGCCGCATGTCCGCGCCGTAGAGGGTGCGGTAGTCGGGGACGACGACGCGCGTCGCGGGCGACTCACGGCGGGCCTGGGAGGTGATCTGCCCGGCCAGGACCCCGTGGTGTCCCCGTGACGAGGCTCCCGGTGGGTACGACCTGCTGGGTGGGTACGACCTGCTGATCGGGACCTGCCGGGAAGCGGCGTCGCGTTCGAGCAGGGTGCCGCGGCCGCCCTCGGGCGCGGCGCACGTGCGCTCCCCTCCGCCGCCGGACGGGGCCACCGACGCGGCCGTGGTCGGCGGTGTTCGGCTGAGACGCCGGCGTCCCGCGGACGCGGCCGGGGTGGCCGATCGCGCGGGCGCCGGAGAAGCTGGGCGTACGGAAGCCCGTGAACGGACCGAGGTGAGCACGATGGCGGACGAGAGCGTGAACCACCCGGGTCTGATCGTCCCGGTCGGGCACGTCGAGCCCGTCCCCCGCCGCATCCGGGCGCAGATCGGGGGCCGTACCGTCCTGGACACCCGGCACGCCCTGTACGTGTGGGAGTGGCCCGGCTATCCGCAGTACAGCATCCCGCTGGCGGACCTGACCGAGGGGGAGCTCACCGACGACGGCCGGGGCGGCCGGCTGGGCCCCGGCCCTGCGCGCCGCCACTCGCTGCGCGTCGGCTCCGAGATCCGCGAGGGCGCGGCCTGGGTCTGGGACGAAGGCGCCCCGGACCGGCTCCTGGGCACCGCGCGTTTCCGCTGGGAAGCCCTCGACGCCTGGTACGAGGAGGACGAGCAGGTCTTCGTCCACCCGCGGAGCCCCTACACCCGGGTGGACGCCCTGCGCTCCTCCAGCAGCGTCCGCGTGGAACTCGAGGGCACCGTCCTCGCCGACGCCCCGCACGCGGTGACCCTGTTCGAGACGGGCCTGCCGACCCGGTACTACGTCGAACGCGTGCACGTCGACTGGCGCCGGCTGCGCCCCTCGGACACCGTGACGCGCTGCCCGTACAAGGGCACGACCAGCGGCTACTGGTCGTTCGACGGCGACGGCGCCACCCACGAGGACATCGCCTGGGCGTACGACTTCCCCACGGCGGCGTGCGCCCCCGTCGCAGGCATGGTCGCGTTCTACAACGAGCACGTCGACCTGTACGTCGACGGCTCGCCGCTGCGCCGCCCCACCGCGATGTCCCGCGACGCGTGGGACCGGCGTCATCTCGGACGGCCCTGAGACGAAGGCCACGCCGGACACAGCGGCCGGCGTTCTAGGCTGGCGGCATGTCTGAGCAGGTCGAAGTCGTGCAACTGCTGGTGTCGCCCGCGCACCGGTACATGGGGCGGCCGTCGGACGGGCCGTCGGCGGCACCGGACGGGGAACTGGTGCCGCGTGCCGAGGTGCGCAGCGGGCTGGGGCTCGTGGGCGACCGCTACTACGCGCGGCCGGCCCATCGCGACGCCGCGGTCACGCTCATGGCCGCCGAGGCCCTTCCGCTGGACATCGCCCCGGAGGCGGACCTGCGGCACACCCGCCGCAACGTGCTGCTCCGCGGCGTCGACATCGACGCGTACGTCGGCAGGACCGTGGAGCTGGACACCGGAACGGGGCCGGTCCGGTTCGCGGTGCGCCGCCCCGCCCGGCCCTGCGCCTGGATGGACACCGTCATCGGTCCGGGGGCGCAGCGCGCGCTGCGCGGCAGGGGCGGGGTGCGGTGCACTCCGCTGAGCGACGGCGTGCTCACGCTGGGCCCGGCGCAGTTCCGGGTCGTGGAGGACGCCGCGGAGGCCTCGTAACCGGGGCGCGCGGGACCCGTCCCGGTACGGCACGGGAACCGGATCGCACGGCCCGGCGTCGTTGTTGCGTGCGATCAGTGGGGTGGACGGATGACCGGCGGGCGAATCACCCGCGGGCGGATCACGGACCGGCGGACGCGGCGCCGGTCGGCCGCGGATGGCGCGGCCGGCGGCGGTGGGACGGGGTCCTGACGGCGCTCCCGCTCCTGCTGGCGCTGCTGATCGTCTGCCATGCCGCGGTGCCGAACGGCCCCGGCCGGGCGGGGAGCCTGCTCGAGACGTTCCTGCCATGGCTGGGTCTCGGCGTCCCGGTGCTGCTGTGCGTGGCCCTGCTGCGGCGCTCGGGAGTCGCCCTGGGCGCGCTGCTGGTGCCGACGGCGGCCTGGTTCGCGGTCTTCGGCGGGCTGCTGGGCCCGCACGGCGGTTCCGCGCAGGACCTCGTCGCGGTGCAGCACAACGTCAGTGACGAGAACACGGATCCGAGGGGCACGGCACGGGAACTGGCCGCCGCCGGTGGTGACTTGATCGCCCTGCAGGAGTTGACCCCGTCCCTCCTGCCGGAGTTCGGCGCCGCCCTGGGTGCGGACTACCCGTATCACGTGTCCTTCGGCACGGTCGGGCTGTGGTCCAGACATCCCCTGGTGGACGGGCGCAGGATCGACATCCGGCCGGCGGATCTGGGCGGGGACTGGGACCGCGGCCTCCGGGCGACCGCCCGGACGCCGCAGGGGGACGTCGCCGTGTACGTGGCCCACCTGCCCTCGCTGCGGCTCGGCCCGACCGGCTTCGGCTCCGCCAGGCGGGACGAGAGCGCGGCCCTCCTCGGCGCCGAGATCGCGGCCGAGCGACTGGACCGGTTGATCCTGCTCGGGGACCTCAACGGCACGGTCGACGACCGCGGGCTCGCGCCGCTCACGTCCCGGCTGGGCGCCCCGGCGTCGGGGCTCGCGTTCAGCTGGCCGGCACGGTTCCCGGTGGCCCGGATCGACCAGGTCCTGGCGCGTTCCGCGACGGTCTCGGACGTACGGACCCTGCCCGCGACCGGGAGCGACCACCTGCCCGTCGCGGCCCGGATCCGCTTCTGAGCCCGGGCGGGTGAATCCCGGAGTACCGAGCCGTCCCTGACGCTCGATCAGGAAATGGCGGGGTGCCATTCTGATGGCATGTCGGGGCACGGCAAAGCCCGCTGACGATTCGTCAGCGAATCCGGCATCCGGAGACCGGGCCTCCGCCAGCTTGCTGACGCAAGATTATCTGATGATCTGTCACCCAGTTGGACATCTCTTCACATTTTTCTTATCCGGGCCTTCACACCCACTCCCACCTGCGAAAACGTCCCGGGCGACGCCACGGCCCCACCCCATTCGGCCGTACACCTCCGCCGGTCTCGGGGTGCGGAGCGGCTGCAGATGATCGCCATATAGGTCTCGAGGACGCGCTGGCAGTCGTGCCGGGGGCCACATCCCGCCTGCCCCGTCCACAAGGAGGTTCAGCTCCATGCGTGGTGCTCGTATCCTGGCGATGGCGACGATGACGGCTGCTGCGGTCGTGCTTCCGAACTCGCAGGCCTTCGCCGTGGTCGACGTCAACGTCGCCCAGAACGGACGCTCCGTCACCGTCACCGCGAATTCCGAGGTTTGCCAGGCGCCCGGCGCGATGGTGAACGCCAACGCCTTCCCGTCCGGTCTGCTGCGCAACGCCCTGACCCTGAGCGCGGCGACCCCCGGCGGTCCGCTGACCGGCACCTTCACGATCCCGGAGGACGCGCCGGCCAACACGTACACCATCACCGTCAGCTGCATGATCGGCCCGAAGTCCGATCAGGGCAGCGTCGGCACCCTCACCGTTCCCGAGACGACCAGCACGACCGGTGACCGCGACGGCGGAACCACCACGAACACCAACACCAACACGAACACCAACACCAACAACGGCAGCACCACGAACAACAACGACGACTACGACAGCGACGACTACGGGGACGACTACGACGACGACTACGGCGACTACAGCCGCGGTCACGGCCGCGACAAGTGCTCGTGGGGCGGGCACGGCCGGGGCGGGCACGGCGGCCGCGGTGACGACGGTGGCGACGACAACGGGCGCGGCGGGTACGGCGACCGCGGCGGGTACGGCGACCGCGGCCGCGACAACGACCGCAAGTGCTACAAGCGCCACCACGGCCACGGCGGCCACGGCGGCTACGGCGGCCGGGACAACGACCGTGACAACGACAACAACAACGACAACGACAACAACGGCGGCGGCGCGCCCGACACCGGCTTCGGCGGTTCGACGGGCATGAACACCGCAGAGAGCCTCACCGGCGCCTCCCTCCTGGCCGCCGCGGCGGCGGGCGGCGTGTTCCTCCTGCGCCGCCGTCGCACGCAGGGCGGCGAGGCCTGACGCCCCTCGCTCCCCCTCACGGCACTCCCGCCCCGGGCCCGCACACGGGCCCGGGGCGGGCTGCCGTCCGCCGCGGGCCGGGCCGCGCGGACACCACTCCGCCCCCCCCCGTTATGTTTTTCGCGGTCCTGCAATGGGGCCGCTGGCCTTCGGGCCCGGCATGACTGTTACCCCCTGTCGAACGGATGACCTGGGGGG
>NZ_JBHYMQ010000126.1:0-12560 GCF_042742985.1 Streptomyces sp. NPDC058864
GGCGGCTTACCCGGGTTCCCCCGCCCTCGGCCGGGGCGTCCCCCTGTTGCACACCCCCCCCTCCCCTAATCCGGGGGGTGGGCCCCCCCCCCCACCCGGGGGCCTGCCCCACCCGGCGAGTGGGTCACGGTGGTGTGACCGCTTCTGGAGTCGCGGTGCCGGGAGAACCTGGTGATCCTGTCAGAGAAGCGTGGCCGCCACTGCAGGGGCAGTGTGCGCCGGGGCCGCGCCTGACAGGAAGGCGGCAGCCATGGCAGCGGTGCCCGACTCACGGCAAGGGCGCGGGGGGCCTGAGAGCAGTGGCAAGACGCTCAGCGGTGCGTCTGTGGCTGCCGGGGCCTTGCTGATGCTCAGTGGCCCGCTCAGCATCCTGATGGGCGCCTCCGCTATCGCCAAGGACACGGTGCTGGCGACGTCGTCCCGCTATGCCTACCGGTTCGATCTGACCGCCTGGGGCGTGATTCACCTTGTCATCGGGGTGGCGCTCGTCATTGCCGGCCTGGGCGTCCTGATGAACAAGAGCTGGGGTCGCGGGGCCGGGGCAGCGGTGGCAGGGATCAGCCTGATCACTCAGTTCATGTTCGTGCCGTACTACCCGGGATGGGCCATTCCCGTGATGGTCCTTGACCTCATCATCGTGTTCGCGCTGACGAGGTTCCATGCCGGAACCAGCGGCGGCCACGGAACCCATCAGGCCCTACTGACGGGCACCAGCCGCAGTTGGTCGAGTCGCCCATGAGCGAGATGGGTTGACCTCGAGGTGCACGCTGCCGCGCGAGGCCGACGCGGACAACCCGAGCTGACTGGCTGCCGTTGCAGTGACGGTTGAGCCTGCCAGGGCCTGGTGGCTGGCCCGTAGCCTGAGTGTGGTCTGTCTGGCCGGCGGCGGCCGGATGCCGCGTTGACGGCGCCGGCCAAGCAGACACCCCGCCCCTGCTGCTGCGGGCGCTTTTCGCCAACGGGCGCCCGGGAACAAGATGCTTCACGTGTGGACCGCCGACGCCACGAAGCGCTCGATCGAAGACAGCCTGAAGCGCCTCCAAACCGACCGCCTGGACATCGTATGGGTGCACGACATCGCCCAGGACTTCCACGGCGATCTATGGCTGCAGAAGATCGAAGAGGCCCGCACGGGCGCCTTCCGCGTCCTCACTGGCCTGCAACCTCACCCGTGTCGCCGACTGGATCGCCGAGCCGACCACCGCCCGCCGCCGATCAACACGCTTCCACACTCTGTGCACCGCTGCCGCATGACCCAGGAACATCACCAACAGAGTCCTGGTATTGAGGCTAGTTCTACGATCCCCCGGCGCACACTGGTCTCGCTCACCGCGGCTGCCCGGGCGGCACCTCGATCGTGCGCGTGATGACGACAACGGGACTCCTGGAATCGAACCACCCTGCTCGCACAAGTTGATCCACCAGGAGTCCCGTTACCGCCGATGGTTGAAGATCTCTGATCCAACGGCGTTGAGCGGGCTACTACGGCACGATCACGGCCTTGAGCGGCTCGCCGCGTCCGACAGAGTCCAACGCGTCCTGCGCCTGATCGAGCGAGAAGCGGTGGGTGACCATCTCGGCCAGCGGGAACCGCTGGTGGCACATCCGGGTGATCCGGATCGTGTTGTACATGTGCCGCGGCGTGGTGTAGGCCGAGCCGATGACGCTGATGTTGCGGTTGTTGAGGTAGCGCGGCTCGACCGGAGAGGTGCCCGGCGCGGACCACAGACCGAGGATGACGTACGTACCGTTGGTGGCGACAAGCGGGAGACCCTCGGTGAACGCCGGGACCCTGCCGGCGGCCTCGATGATTACGTCCGCGCCACGGCCGTCCGTGATCTCCATGACCGCGGCGGCCCGATCTTGCTCGGTCGTCTTCGTCACGTCGATGACGGTGGTGGCTCCGAGTTTCTCAGCCATCTCGAGCCGGTTGGCCGGTGCGCCGAGGACCGTGACGCTCCCCGCGCCGGCGAGGTGTGCCAGAAGTGTGGCGGCCAGGCCGACGGGGCCGGAGCCCTGCACGATGACGTCCTGCCCGTACTGGATGCCGCCCAGGCGGTCGAGGGCGTGCAGTGCCGTGGGCATGGCGCAACCGAAGGCGATGAGAGCCTCGGCCGGGACGTCCTGCGGGATTTTGAAGAACGTCATGCCGTCCGGCAGCCAGGCGTACTCTGTGTAGGTACCCACCGGCGGCTTGTCACCGTGCTGGTGCAGCTGGTATGTGACCAGGTTGGGGCACATGGAAACGTCTTCCAGGACGGTGCAGTAATAGCAGCGATAGCACGGCAGCGCGGGCTGCCAGTACACGAGGTCTCCCACCGCGACGGGCTCTCCGGCATAGTCCGTGGTCACCTCGGAGCCGAGCTCCTCGATACGGCCGATGGCCTCGTGCCCGAGGACCATCGGGTTGGGCAGCGTGATATCGCCGGACTGGAGGTGATGGTCCGTGCCGCACACACCGGACATCTCGACCGAGACGATGACGTCACGGCTGGATGCGGACGGGGTGGGGCGCTCCCAGATCTCCAGGGGAGAACCGGGCTTTACCAGCACAGCGCGCTTAACGTTGCGCATGATCTGCGACTCCTTTGCTCTTCTGTTGGGTGCCGGGGCCAGGTCGTCCGGCGGGCGTCGCCGGAGGGTCGCACTGACCCGAGGTGTGACGTTTTCGCGCAGCCTCCATCGGCCCCAGAGGAGCTGATCGGCGGGCTGGCGGATGGGTCAGCGGGCGTAGCCGCCGTCGGCCATGATGGTCTGGCCGGTGACGAAGGCGGCGTCGTCGCTGGTGAGGAAGGCGATGGTGCCGGTGAGGTCTTCGGGAAGGCCGTTGCGCTTGATGGCCTGGGCCTGGGCGGCGGCGTCGCGGGCTTCCTGGGGGTGGACCTGCTGGCTGCCGGGGGTGATGGTGAGGGTCGGGCCGACGGCGTTGACGGTGATGCCGAACGGGGCGAGGTCGTTGGCCAGGCCGCGGCTGAAGCCGATGTTGCCCATCTTGCTGGCCATGTAGTGGGAGATGCCGGGAACGTTGGTGACGATGGAGTTGGAGGTCAGGTTGACGATGCGGCCCCAGCCGCCCTTCTTCATGGTCTGCAGTACGGCCTTGACCATGAGGAACTGCGAGTCGAGGTTGACGGCGATGACGCGCGTCCACGTGTCGTAGTCGAGGTCTTCGATGTCGCGGAAGGGAAAGATGCCGGCGTTGTTTACCAAGATGTCGGTGCGTCCGAGTCGGTCGGCGACCTCCTTGCCGACGGCGGCGGTCTGATGCGGGTTCGACACGTCGGCGGTGAGGCCGAGTGCGGTGTGTCCCTTGCCGGCGAGCAGGGCGACGGTTTCGTCAGGGCTGTCGAGGTCGACAGCAACGACGGTCGCGCCGCGCGCGCCGAGGTCGAGCGCGATGGCCTGGCCGATGCCGCGCCCGGCGCCGGTGACGACGGCCACGCGGCCCGTGTGTGTCTGCGGAACTGACATGTCAAAACTCCTTGTGCTGTGAACTGGTTTACCTTCAGCCGCGCCCGAGGTCGGTGTTCGCCGGGCATTCACGCCCGGGGATCCGTCATGCCGCGCGGCCGGCCTTCATGATCCGGGCGACGTCGGCGATTCGTCGGCCCTGGAAGGCGCCGGCGGCGCGGGCCGTGCTGTCGACGGGGAACTGCGCGTCGGCACCGGTCACGTGCGAGGTGCCGTAGGGGTTGCCGTCGACGAACTTCACGGGATCGGTGAAGCCGGGGGGCACAATAAACCCGCCGAAGTGGTAGATGGAGTTGTAGAGCGCCAGCAGCGTGGATTCCTGGCCGCCGTGGAGCTGCGCTGTGGAGGTGAAGCCGCTGTACACCTTGTCCGCCAGCAGGCCCTGGGACCATAGGCCGCCGAGGGTGTCCAGGAACTGCTTGACCTGGCTCGCGACGTTGCCGAAGCGAGTAGGGGTGCCGAAGATGACAGCGTCGGCCCACTTGATGTCGTCCGGTGTGGCCACCGGAATGTGCTCGGTCGCTGCGGCGTGGTCCGCCCACGGCTTGACGCCTGCGACCACTTCCTTGGGCGCGAGCTCGGCCACGCGCAGCAGCCGCACATTGGCTCCGGACTCGGCCGCACCGGCGGCAATGGTCTCCGCCAGCTGGTGAATGGTGCCGGTGGAGGAGTAGTAGATGACGGCGACATTCGGCGTGTGGGGCATGGTGTGGTCCATTTCAGTGCGAACGCCTGAGCCCGGAGGCCTCGGCGCATGGGGGAGGGAGAAACCGGGGTCGGTCAACGGTCCTCCCGGCATGTCGTAGGACACGACACGGCGACGGCGCTGGGAGACTGTCGCCTCAGAGCTGCGTGCGCAAGCAATGAAACATTAAGCCGGAGCGCCCACCCACGCCATGAGACATATGGCCTACTCCCCGAGCCGTAGGCGCTCATCACCGTTGTCGCGTCGGCGGCGCCGCGGACCTCGGGCGCTGGGATGAGTGCCGCGACCGGGACCGCCCTGGTCAACAAGTTCCTGCGCGCCGTTCTCCGCGGCCTCGCATGCGGTAGGACTCGCCTTTGAGGGAGTGGACCACGGCGTGGTGGACGAGGCGGTCGATCGTGGCGGCGACGGTGTCGTCGCCGAAGGTCCCACCCCATCGATCTGGGGCTGGCGCATGTTCCCTCACAGTGACGTCAGATCCGGGCAGTGAGGTTTTCTCAGTGAAATGATCTTCGTGAAACGTTGTGAACTGCTCGCCTCTGGGCGGATCGGACGAAGTCACCCTGGTCGTGGGTAGACGTAAAGCCCCTGGTAGGCAGGGTCTTTGAGAAGTCTCGAGGTGGGCGGTTCGCCTGCTGAGTACTGGATGTGACGGGTTGTCGGCTTCCGTCGGCAGCGGCCCTGGACGCAGAGCTGGCATGGCCGCTGGTGATCATGTGGGTGTCGAGTCCGTATGAGCACCGAGCGAGTCCATGCCTGCGCGTCCATCTTCCCGTATGCCGTCATGCCTGCAGCAACTGGGCGCCCCCTCCGGCCCCATCGCGCCGGAAACGGTCGCTGACCTGCGGACCTACCTGGTCGAGGTGCCTGATCCACGGGCCCGTCGCGGCGTCCGCCACTCGTGGACGGCCCTGCTGACCGCGGCGGCGGCCGCCGTTTTGTCCGGCGCCGCCTCGATCACGGCAATCGGCGAGTGGGTTGCCGACGCGCCGCAGCGCGTCCTGGCGCTGCTCGGGTTCCGCCCGGACCCGCTGACCGGCCTGATCCGGCCGCCGCACTCCACGACCATCCGTCTCGTCCTGGCCGCCGCGGACGGCGACGCCCTGACCGGGCCGTCGGACGCTTCCTCCAGGAACGTCAGGACCCGGTGTCCGGCCGGCGGGCCATCGCCGTCGACGGCAAGACACTCCGCGGGTCCCGCACCAAGGACCGGCCGGCCACCACGCTGATCGCCGCGATGACCCACAGCGGCCAAGTCCTCGCCCAAAGGCAAGTCGACCGTAAGAGCAACGAGATCCCAGCCTTCGCCCCACTCCTGGACGGCTTCGACCTGACCGGAACGGTGATCACCGCAGACGCCCTGCACACCCAGCACGACCACGCCTCCTACCTGCACGAACGCGGAGCCCACTACCTGGCCGTCGTCAAGAGGAACCACCCCGGCCTGCACGACAAGGTCCGCCGCCTGCCCTGGCACGACATCCGCCTGGACCACTACGAACGTGGCCGGGCCCACCACCGCGACGAGATCCGCCGACTGAAGACTGCCGCGTTCGCCCACCTCGACTACCCCCACGCCCGCCAAGCCCTCCAAGTCGTGCGCTGGAGAGGTGACCTGGCCACCGGCAAGCCGACGATCGAGCGGATCTACCTGGTCACGAGCCTGCCGCCCGGCGCAGCCACCGGCAGCGAACTCGTGGCCTGGATCCGCGGACACTGGCGCATCGAGAACCAACTCCACCACGTCCGGGACCGCACCTTCCACGAGGACGCCTCGAAGATTCGCACCCGGCACCTGCCCCGCGCCATGGCCGGTCTGCGCAACCTCGCAATCGGCGTCCACCGCGAGGACGGCCACACCAACATCGCCGCCGCACCAGCCGAGACCACCAGCGACCCCTCACCGCCCTCGGACTGACCTGACGAACCCGGACACAAGATCACTTCTCAAAGACCCTGCGTGAGCAGGTAGGACGAACCCTCCCCGGAATCGGGCAGACGTGAAGCCCCTGGTAGTGCGTCCTGAACATGGAAGGAAGTTGGTTGTAGGACAGCTTCTGAAAGTGATGCTGTGCGGAAGATGGCAACTGCCACGAGAGCGCGGGGGAACTCACGGGTAGGCTGGACAAGTACGCGCGGTTGTTCCAGAGGCAGGTGAAGGACACCGACGGCCGGGAGCGGGCGATGTGGTGTAGCCGCGCGGCCGAGGCTGCTGGGCCTTGCATGGTCCCTCGGTCCGTCGCCCCCTGCAGCGGCTGAATTCGGGAGTCAGGTGTCACACCCGGCGTTCCGGGCAGGATCCCGTAGGAGCTGATGTCGGTGCTCGCGTTGATCATCCCCGGTGTCTGCACGGCCTCGCAGGCGGGTGCTGGTTCCGGTGGCACCCTGAGGGTACTCCCCACCGCGTCCCAGTGCGGGAAACCGAGGGCGCGCAGCGGCCGATCCGGAGGAAGTCGTTGTCCGTGAGGGAAAAGGACGTCACTGGACTGCTGGCGGCGATGCCGTTTGCCGTTATGGTGGTCGTTGCCGTCGTCGATCTCGTAGCAGGCGAGGGCATCGGTTTTCTTCCGCTGTTCTCCCTCGGCCCGGCCTTCGCGAGCCTGGTCGGAGGTCCGCGCCGGACCGCCGCGATCGGCTTGATGGCACTTCTGCTGTGCCTGATGATCGGGGCCTACGACGGCCTGCTCCAGACCCCACGTGGCCAGACCGCGCTCCTGTCTGTCGCAGGTGTCTCCCTCGCTGCTCTCGGAGCGACGGTGATGCGACGGAGGCGGGAGGCGGAACTCACTGCCGTACGATCCGTCGCGGAGGCTGCCCAGCGGGTGCTGCTACGGCCGGTGCCCCGTTTCGCCGGTAATCTGAGGATCGCGGTTTCGTACACCTCCGCGACAGCGGAGGCACTGATCGGGGGCGACCTGTACGAGGTCGTGGTGTCACACGGTGCGGTCAGAGTCATCGTGGGCGACGTCCAGGGCAAGGGACTCGAGGCGATCGAGACCGCCGCCGTCGTCCTGGGAGCCTTCCGCGAGGCCGGGCACGACGAAGTGGATCTGCTCTCGGTGAGTTCCCGAGTGGAACGAGCGCTCAACCGTAGACTGTCCGGGGAGAAATTTGTCACCGGTGTGCTGGTCGAGGTCGAGGGCGACCGTGCTGTCGAGCTGCTCAACTACGGCCACCCGGCTCCGCTCGTTCGTCGAGCGGACGGTGCCGTGATCTTCGCCACGCCCCCGACGACAGCTCCGCCCCTCGGTCTCGCGGATCTCGGGCCCGCGCACCCGGTCCCCTACCGGCTGCCGCTGGTCCCCGGCGATCAGATGTTGCTGTACACCGACGGCGTGACCGAGGCCCGGGACAGCGACGGCCGTTTCTACCCGCTCGGCGAGCGCAGCCATTTCCTGGAGGCCCCGGACCCCGACGAAGCGCTGCAGGCCCTCCGAAAGGATTTGGAGCACCACATCGGCGGTCCCGTACGCGATGACGCCGCGATCATGCTGATCCGCTACCGGGACGACGGCGGCTCGCTCCCCGATGTGGTCTGACAGCCTCCAGGACGCTTCTGCCGAGTCGGTGGGCGTCGTGGGCCCCGGCACCGTACACGGGTGCCACTACCGCGTGGAGGCGAGCGACCGTCCTCTGTGGGTTCGGCCGTGGTCCGGGCCGCAGCCTGCGGGCTGGCAGCGTACTCGACGGTCCGTCCGCCGGACTGCCCAGGTACATCTCGCGCCGCCCCACGGCGGCAGGTCCTCGGTAAGCGGCATCCTCGGATCCCGCCCCATCCCGCGTCACCGAGGTCAATGTCGTCGGCAGGTGGGCTGCCTTGAGGTCCACCGGGTCCGTCTACCGACCGGTCGTCGCGGCTCGCGTGCCTCCCTACCCGCCCACCTGCCTCGGGACCACGACGGGGTTTGCACAGCCCGTGCGTCGCCGACACGCGACAGCTGGTCACCCGGACGTCGCAGCGCGGCCAAGGCTCTGCCCGCGTCGGTAGGCCCCCCGGCGCGGACCGACCCGCGGCGTGCTCTCAGCCCCTGGGTACGTCACAGGCAGGCACAGGCAGAAAGAGTAGCTTCACACCAAATTGCATGATTGAGTAGCTTTTCGCGTATCGCCACAAGGCGTACCTGCTCGTGACGTCGTCTGTCGCAAGACCCTGCAACCAGGAGGAAGACCATGTCCCGACCCATCGTCGTCGGGGTGAGCGGCTCCGACGAGAGTCTGGCGGCAGCGGACTGGGCCGCGGACGAGGCTGCACTGCGGGGAAGCGAGCTGCGCCTGGTGAACGCTTCCCGATGGCAGGAGCACGCGATTTCTGCCCTGCAACCGGCCAAGGACGTCGCGGCCTCCCGCGCACGCGGCCTTCTCGAGACCACGCAGGAACGGATCAGAGCACGCCACCCGTCTGTCGCCGTGACCTCCGATGAAGTCGAGGACGACCCCGCCGAGGCCCTGCTCGCCGCCTCCTCCGACGCGGAATTGCTGGCGGTCGGCACTCACGGGCTGGGCACTGCCGGTGGCTTCCTGTTCGGATCCGTGGGGCAGGAGGTGGCGGCCACGTCCCAACACCCAGTGGTGCTGGTCCGCCCGGCGGGCGAGGACGTGGGCCGGGAGCGCAGCGGTGCTGGCTCCGACCGCGTGGTGCTCGGTCTGGACGTGCGGCAGACCGAGGACGAGCTCCTCGATTTCGCCTTCGACTACGCGGCACGGCACGAGGCCTCGCTGCACATCGTGTGCACCTGGCACCTGCCGGCGCTGCACCGCGACGCGGCGGCACCGGGCGGAGCTGAGACAGGCCTCCAGGCGGCACTGGCGGGGGCCATGCGTGCCTACCGGGATAAGTTCCCTCAGGTTGAGGTGGAGGAGGAGACCGTATCGGGCCGGGCGGGGAGTCACCTCGTCTCGGCGGCGGAAGGCGCGCGACTGCTGGTCGTCGGCCGCCGGGGTTCCCCGGGAAGGGGAAGCGCGCACATCGGCCCTGTTACCCACGCGGTGATCCACCACGCCCCTTGCGCCGTGGCCGTCGTCCCGCATGCGTGACACCACGACGGCGCACCTGGGCAGGAGGCCGGACGTCCCGCCCGCGGTCCGCAGCGGCGGGCGACGTCGCCTGCCCGGGCAACCGAACTACCGGCCCGCCGGGTCCGCGGAGGAAACGGGGAACCGACGATGGCCACTCGGGGACCGTGTTGCGCGGCGAATCCGGTGGCCACCGCCGAGAAGACCGGTTGAGGCCGCCATGTCCCACGGTTCCTCCTCCCTGAGTCACGGTCCGGACCCTGAGGACCGTCGTTGTGCTCTTCGGTGCGACCGGTGACCTCGCCCGGCGCACGCTGCTCCCCGGGCTGTTCCAAACCTCGCCAAGGCCGGGCTGCTGCCAGCCCGCTACCGCATCGTCGGCTCCGCGCCGGCCCAGAGTGCGCTGAGCGACGAGGAGTTCCCCAAGCACGCACGGGACGCCGTCTCGGAATTCGATTGGTCCAAGCTCCAGGGCCGCGCGAGGCAGGAGTTCGAGGCGGCGCTTTCGTTCGGCGAAGTCGGGGACACCGAGACGTTGATCGCGCTGCGGGTGGGGATCGACAACTGGCGGTGGGCGGGGGTGCCGTTCTATCTGCGCTCGGGCAAGTGCCTGGCGGAGGCGCGGCATGTGGTGACCCTGGGCTTCCGGGAGCCGGCGCTGCGTATGTTCCCGCTGGCCGCAAGGGGCCACGCCGGGGACCGGAGCAACGCGCTGGTGATCGACTTCGACGACCCGGGCCGGATCACGGCCTCGTTCCTGGTGAAGGACCCGGGCCCCGCCATGCGCCTGAGCAGGGCGGAGACGGTCTTCAGCTACGCGGAGTCCTTCAACTCCATGCACGCGCTGGAGGGTTACGAACGCCTGCTGCTGGACGCGATGCTGGGCGACCAGTCGCTGTTCACCCGCTCGGACGGCATCGAGCGCCTGTGGGAGGCGTCGACCCCGCTGCTGGAGAACCCGCCATCGGTCGAGCCGTACGCCAAGGGCTCGTGGGGCCCGGACAGCGTCCGCCGGCTGATCGCGCCGCACCACTGGAGCCTGCCGCACCGCAGGTGAGCGCCGGACGTTCCGGTCGTGCCTGTCATTTTCGGCGGCGCCGCAGCCAATGCGCGCGGTGGCGGGTCACCGGTGAGCATCCTGGAGCCTGCGGCGCGTCCCGTGCGCACCGTTCTGGTGATCGGCTGCCGGGTTCAGGGCCGGCTCTGGTTCCCCCGGTTCCGGGAAGTGGCGCGACGGCACGTCCGAACTTGCCGCGGTCTCGGGCGGGGTCGCCCGTTCCAGGAAGCGCAGCAGCTCGACGGGGAATGGCAGGACGAGCGTCGAGTTCTTCTCCGCCGCTACCGCGACCACGGTCTGCAGTAGACGCAGTTGCAGGGCCGCGGGCCGTTCGGCCATGGTCGTCGCCGCTTCCGCGAGCTTCTTGGACGCCTGCAACTCGGCGTCGGCATTGATGACGCGGGCCCGGCGTTCCCGGTCGGCCTCCGCCTGGCGGGCCATGGACCGTTTCATCGTCTCCGGCAGCGAGACGTCCTTGATCTCCACGCGGTCGATGGTCACTCCCCATTCGACGGCGGGGCTGTCCATCATCAGCTCCAGGCCCTGGTTGAGCTTCTCCCTGTTCGACAGCAAGTCGTCGAGATCGCTCTTGCCCAGGATCGAACGCAGCGCGGTCTGGGCCATCTGCGACACGGCGAACCGGTAGTCCTCGACGCGGAGGATGGCATCCGCCGGGTCGACCACCTTGAAGTAGATCACGGCGTCGACCCTGACCGTGACGTTGTCCCTGGTGATGCCGTCCTGGGCCGGAACGGGCATCGTCACTATCTGCATGTTCACCTTGTGCATCCGGTCCACGAAAGGAACGATCATCGTGAGTCCGGGTGCCCTGATCGCGCCTCGCAGCCGGCCGAAGCGGAGCACCACGCCTCGCTCGTACTGCTTCACCACGCGCGCGGCGGCCGCCAGGTACAGCAGGCCCGCGAGGACACCGAATGCCAGCAGTGTCAGCAATCCCTCCGTCATGATGTTCGCCTCCTATGTCACCGTTTAGTGACCTTATGCCCGCTTTGCCATTACTTGACCCTTTGGAGTCCGCAGCGGCCGTGGCGGGACCGCAACGCGTGACGCCTGCCGGAGTCGGTCACGCGGCAACCAGAACTCGGCAGCGTCAGGCGCCGGCAAGGTCGGCGAGGAGCAGCGGCAGCAGGCGCTCCTCCATGACCGCCCGGCCCGACCCGGCCAGGGCCCGGGCCAGTCCGGGGTCCCAGGGGCTGGGCGCGGGCGGGCCGGCCAGGGGCGTGGACTCGCCGTGGCCGAGGGCGGCGGTGTAGTCGGCCTCGGCCATCCGCCACGGCTCGGCGCCGTGGCGGGCCAGTGCCGCGGCGGTGATCCGCAAGCCCGGCCAGTCGAAGTCGGCACGCCAGCGCAGGCGTACGCCCGCCCTGGCGGCGTCGCCGAGCAGCCGGTGGCAGGCGGCGGACGGTACGCCCTCGGTGCAGACCAGGGCCGCGCCGGTGCCCTGGAGTTCCGCGGCGGCCGTGCGCAGGACGGCCGGGTTCTCGCAGACGAAGACGGTGCGGGCGGCCGGGATCACGGGGCTGGGGGCGGAGGCCAATTGGTGGAGGGCCAGCCGCAAAGGGATGCCGGCCTCGCGCAGCCAGCAGCTCACCGGTGGTGGATCTACTGGGCGAGCCGGGTGAGCAGGGGGTCCTGCGGGCACACCCGCGGCGGCTGGCGCGCCGTGGGCCGCGACGACGCGGGCGTTCTCGTGCCCACGCCGTCGGAGTCGTCCCATTCCGGCCGGTAGTCCTGGCCCGCGGCGGCGAGTTGGGCCTGAAGTACGTCCAGGGTGGGGGCGAGGCGGGTGACGGACTGCTCGACGCCGTTCTCGGTCGGGGCCAGGTCGCGGTGGCCGCCAGGACGGCCTGGTGCATGGCGTCGACGGCAGGCGGCAGGTCCTCGTCGGCCCAGTCGGCCTCCTGCGCGGGCCAGGCGAGGCCCGGCGCGCAGTAGTTGCTTCCAGTCGAGGCGCTGCGCCGGGGCCCACGCGCCGAGGTCCTCGCCCTGGACGCTGGTCTCGCCGGGCGTGTTGTGGTCAGGGCGTGAAGCGGTACTCCGCCACGACACGCTCACCCCCCTCTTGAACATTCCCCTGGGGTGTCACCTGTTCGCTGGCGCACGTCAATGCCCGGCCGGGCACGGTGGACGTCCCCGCAGACCCGACACCACCCCGTGCACCATCCCGTTCGCTATGGCGTGCACGATCGCGTGCACCCCAAGGGTCCTTGACGTGCCTTAGGGGCTTGCACGTCGGGGGGAAGCTGGCTCGGCTCCTTCGTATCCTTCCTCGCGGCGGTGAGTGGCCGTTGT
>NZ_JBHYMQ010000127.1:0-12339 GCF_042742985.1 Streptomyces sp. NPDC058864
GCTGCTCAACTCGCTGACCGCCGCCCAGCGCGCGTCCCTGGCCGCCGCGGAGAGCCGCGCCAACCGCTCCAACGAGCGCGTGGACCTGGGCAACGACCTGCCCGCCTCCTCGCTGGCCGCCGCGGCCCTCTCCGCCGCCAAGACCAGGGTCGGCCTGCCGTACGTATTCGGTGCGTCGGGCCCGAATGCCTTCGACTGCTCCGGCCTCACCTCCTGGGCCTACGCGCAGGCGGGCGCCGGCATACCGCGGCCCTCGCAGTTGCAGGCCAACGCGGGCACGCGCCTGTCGATGAGCCAGCTGATGCCCGGCGACCTCGTCCTGTTCTACGGCGACCTGCACCACGTGGGGCTCTACGCGGGCAACGGCCTGGTCCTGCACGCGCCGCGCACCGGCACGTTCGTGCGCTTCGAGTCCATCAACAACATGCCGTTCCAGTTCGGCGTCCGGATCTGAGCGCGGAGCGCGGAGCACGGGAGGCCGAAACCCTGTCAAGCGGCGTTCCTCGGGGCCTCGCGCGCGGGAAATCCGTTCGCCCTCCGTGCGGTGGCCCGTTACCGTCCGCGTGGACGGAGCCAGGTGGGGGACTCCACTACGAAGGGGGCGGTTCACATGGCGACAGAGGGCGCGCGAACCGGCCGTCTGGGCCTGTTGCTCGAGCAGTTCGACCACGCCAGTGAGATGGCACGGGTACGGCTGGCCGGCCTCGGCGACGAGGAGTACCTGTGGGAGCCGGTCCCCGGTTGCTGGTCCATCCGGCGCCGGGACGAGGCGACGACGCCCCGGGCCTTCGGGCCGGGGGAGTGGGTGCTCGACCTGGGTGCCCCGGACATCCCGGCCGGCGAGTACGCCGAGGTCGCCCGGCAGGCCGCCGGCGGCATGAGCGTCGAGAAGATCGCCGAGGACTGGAGCGTGAGCGTCGCCCGGGTCCAGCAGGTCCTGGCCCACACCGGTCCGGTGGAGCCCGACGAATCACCGGTCACGACCATCGCCTGGCGCCTGGGACACCTGCACTTCTGCTTCGCGGGCGGATGGGAGTGGACCTTCGGCGAGCGGCGGCACGAGCCGAAACTGCTGGTCGACTTCACGCCTTCCGCGACTGTGGCGCTCGACCGCTTCTGGGCCGTGGCCGACCGCTGGCGCGACAGCGTCTCCGCCGTCACCGACGGACAGCTCGACACGATCGGCTTCTCGCAGTACCCCTACGGCTCCGACCCCGACGAACCCTTCGTCAGCGTGGTCGCGGGGGCCAACCTGGAACTCATCCACCACATGGCCGAGATCGCGCTGCTCCGCGACCTGTGGCGGGCGAAGGGTGCCTCCGGCGCGCTCACTGGTTGATCCGCGCCGCGAGGAAGGGATCGTGCTCCGGCGCCTGCCTGCGGGCCCGCAGGACGTGCTCGGCGGGCGCTGCGGCCGGCACGCGCAGCGGAGGCGCGGGCTGCTCGATCATGGCGCCCACCGCCGCGGGCACCTCCCGCGCACCCCCGCGCGGGCGCGGGGACGCGGCTGAAGCCCGTCCGTGCGGCGGGTTCACGACGGGGCCGCCGCCGTGGCCACTCGACCGTGTCCCGGCGGCGGCCCCGTCGCCCGTCAGCGGTAGAGGCCGTCGACGATCTCCGCGTACTTCAGGGCTATCCGCGAGCGGCGCAGCTTCATCGTGGGGGTCAGCTCGTCGCTGTCGGCGAGCCAGTCGGCCTCCGTCACGTGCCAGCGCCTGACGCGCTCCACCCCGGACAGCCGCTCGTTGGCCGCCGACACCTCCGCTTCGACCGCCTTCGCGAGGTCCTCGTGGGTGACGATCTCCCGGTAGCCGGTCTCCCGCATTCCCCGGGCGGCCGCCCACGCGCCCGCGGCGTCCGGGTCCACGGCCAGGAGCGCCACGTTGTGCGGCCGGCCGTCGCCGATGACGCAGGCCTGGCCGATCAGCGGGCCCGCGGACTTCAGGGCCGCCTCGATCGCCACCGGCGACATGTTCTTGCCGGCGGTGTTGATGATGATGTCCTTCTTGCGGCCGGTGATCGTCAGGTAACCGTCCCCGTCCAGCACGCCCAGGTCGCCGGTGCGCAGCCAGCCGTCAGCGACGGCCTGCGCCGTGAGGTCCGGCCGCTGCCGGTATCCGGTCATCAACTGGGGTCCGCGGACGAGCACCTCCCCGTCCTCCGCGAGCCGCACCCGCGCGCCGTCCAGCGGGACGCCGACGGTGCCCGCGCGGCGGTCCCCCGGAGGATTCGCCGTCAGCACACCGCAGGTCTCCGACAGGCCCCACACCTCCGTCAGCGGCAGGCCGAGATCGCCGAAGAAGCGCAGGGTGGCGACGGGCAGCGGGGCCGCACCGGCCACGAGGAACCGCGCCTGGTCCAGGCCCACGCGCCTGCGGACGGCGGCGGCCTCGTCGGCCGTGAGGCGGGACGGGTCGACGCCCTGGGACTCCAGGGTCGCGCGCAGCTTCTCCCACACCCGCGGAACGGAGCCCCAGAACGTCGGGCGGACCTCCGGCAGCACCTCCGTGATGCGGCCGCCCTCCGGGAGGCAGGTGACCCGCATGCCGAGCGCCATCCACCAGTAGTGCGCCATCCAGCGGTCCGCCACGTGGGCCGACGGCAGGTACGACACGACGCGCCCGCCGCGCTCGAGGCCGGCGAGATCCGTCAGCGCGGTCAGCATCGAGGTCATGGCGCCGTGGCTGAGTTCGACCGGCTTGGGATCGCCGGTGGTGCCGGACGTCCAGATGATCGTCAGTGCCGAGGCGGCGTCCACCGCGCGCCACGCCGCCTCGAAGTCGAACCCGGCCGGCGCCGGGGGGAACGCGTCGAGCGCGTCGACCGGGACCACGTGCTCGACGAGTGTGTCCCGGGTCAACTCACCCGCACGCGCCAGCAGATCGCGCTCCCCGAGGACGACGCGGGTCCGCGCCCCCGCGAGCATGTACCCGACCTGCTCGGGCGACGACGTCGGATACACCGACCACGGCACCGCGCCCAGGTGCATGGCGGCCGTGTCCAGCAGGGTGAACTCCGGCCGGTTGCGCATCAGGAGCGCGACGGTGTCGCCCGGGCCGACGCCCAGCGCCGCCAGCCCGCCCGCCAGCCGCTCCACTTCGGCCGCGCACTCCGCCCACGTCAGCGCCGTGGTGCCGGCGGCATCGGTCAGCGCGACCTCGCCGGGCCGTTCGCGAACCGTTCCCTGGAACGCGTCGCACAGACTCGTGACGCCGGCCATCGGGCCGTCGTGACCTAAGGACATGCCACTCCTCGCATCTCGGACAACTGGAAGGCGCTGTGACCCGCCGCCCGCCCGCGGCGGAGGGACGGCTATCCGGCGTGCTGCCGTGCGGAACGCCGCATGGAGTGGCGTTCGGCCGGCGGCTCCTCACCGCGGATGTCGGCGAGGAGCGCGGTGATGGCGGCCATGATGTCCTCGGTGGCGGCCTTCAGGACGTCGGGGGTGATGTCCTTGCCGAGGTGGCGGCTGAGGTTGACCGGCGGTCCGGCCACGACGTGCACCGTCTGGCGGGGCACCAGCCACACACGGCGGTTGCCCCGGCCGCCGCTCGCGTACGGCGGCGCGATCCGGTGGGCGCCCCACTGGGCGACCGGGATGACGGGCGCGCCGGTCGTCAGCGCGATGCGCGCCGCTCCGGTCTTGGCGGTCATCGGCCACAACTGCGGGTCACGCGTGACGGTGCCCTCCGGGTAGACCGCGACGCACTCGCCCCTGCCGACGGCGGCGATCGCGTCCCGGAGCGCGGTCGCGGCGTCGGCGGTCCCGCGGTGGACGGGGATCTGGCCGGTCTTGCGCAGCACCATGCCCACGAAGGGGATCTTGAAGAGGGACGCCTTGGCGAGCAGCCGCGGCGGGCGGCCGCTGTTGTACTGGAAGTGCCCGTAGGTCAGCGGGTCGAAGTACGAGATGTGGTTGACGGCGGTGATGAAGCCGCCCTCAGCGGGTATGTGTTCGTGCCCGCGCCACCGGTGTCTGACGAGGACGAACAGCACGGGCTTCGCGATGGCCGCGGCCAGCCGGTACCAGAAGCCGTACGGGTTGTGCGATCTGCCGGTCACCCCGGGTTCTCCTTTGCTCGGGCGGCGCCGTCGGGCCGCTCGTCCTGTCGTTCCCCGGTGCGTGGCAGACCGGTGGCGTGTCGGTGTCGTCGGCGGTCCCGGTTAGACAGGGGCCGACAATTTACTTGAGCGCGCAAGAGCCTAATTGCTGCATGGCGCAACGATCAACTTGCCCCGGCCCCGGGAGGTCGTCGCCGTGCTGCCGGCGGTGTTCTACCGCTACGCGGGTGGGAAGAAGGTCGCGCAGAGCCGGGAACGGCTCCGCCCCATGATGGGCTGGGTCGACCGCGTTCCCATGCCGCTCGTCAGGTTCATCGGGACGGCGGAGGTCCTCGGCGCGGCGGGCCTGATCCTGCCGCCGCTGACCGATATCGCACCGTGGCCGGCCGTCGCCGCGGCGATCGGACTCGTCCTGATCCAGGTCGGCGGGATCGTGCTCCACGTCTCCCGCGGGGAGGCCCGGCAGATCGGTCTCAACGTCGTCCTGCTGCTGACCGCCGTCGCGGTGGCAGTGCTTGGGACGACGTGGCCGTGAACCTCGCCACGCCCAGCGGACCCTGACGCCGTCCGGCGCCGCCGGGTCCGCGGCGTCCCGTCCGCCCGGAGACCATGCCCGCGAAATCCCGTAAAAGCGTTCACGCAAGGCGGTTGATCCGATAATCTCCCGCAATCTCAGGTGAAGTCCACCACGTCTTCACCATCCAGCAGACGGGTGCGACGGAATCGCCGCACCCGTCGGAACCGCCGGCAAGGAACGCTCGTGAACCCGCAGAACTCGGCGCCCTGGGGCGCCGGATGGCAGTCCCCGCCACAGGCCCGGCCCCCGGGTTCCCCGGGTCCCACGGACACCTCGGGCAGGCGTAAGTGGTTCAAGCGCATCGGTATCGGCGCCCTGATATTCGTGCTCGGCGCCGGATGCGGCGGTGCCGTCACCGCCAACGGGGACACCGAGAGCAGCGCGAAACCCCAACCGACGCCTACGGTGACGGTCACGGCGACCGTGGCGCCCGCGGCCATGACCAGTCAGGTGAAGAGCCCGCTCGGCGCGGCGGAGCGGGTCGCCCGGAAGCACGGCTACACGGTCTCGGCCCATGACGCGAGCAACGGGGATGCCGTTCCTGGCGATGACTGGACGGTGTGCTTCGAGAAGGTCACCTACCGGAGCGTCGACTTCGCCACGGTGCCCGGCGACGCCCCGTGCCCGAAGGCGGACGGCGGCCCGATCCCGTGGCCGGCCATGCCGGCGGTCGTCGGCCGCAGCTACGACAGGGCCCTGGCGGCCATCGGCAAGGTGACCGACGGGGGCGTCACCCTCAAGGCCGCCTACGCGGACGAGGACGTCGACGACGTCTCCGCGGAGGAAGGCGAGTACGACGCCTGGAAGGTCTGCTTCCAGACCCCCGGCCCCGCGACGCGGGTCAAGGGCGATCCAGAGGTGACGCTGTGGCTGGTGGACGGGACGTGTCCGGCCAAGAAGGGCACTTACAAGGACCGGACGAACGACCCGGACTACTCGCCGCCGGTCCGCGACGAGCAGGCGCCGAGCTCCGGAAACGGTTCCGCCGGCAGCGGCGACACCACCTCCACGTGCGAGATCGTCTCCAACTCCGGGAACTGTTACAACGCGGGCCAGTTCTGCCGGGCCGCGGACGTGGGCCGTTCCACGCACGCCGCCAACGGCCGCATGATCTCCTGCCGTGACGAGGGCAGTGTGAACCGCTGGAACTACTGAGCGCGCGCGGTCGCAGGGGGCGCGTCGGCGCCCTCTGCGACCGCTTGTCCGGCGTCGCGGTCCACCCGTGTGGTGACATGCAGACATGGCCTTCCTCGGTGTCGACATCGGCACATCCAGCAGCAAGGGCGTCCTCGTCGACGCCTCCGGCGCGGTGATCGCGACCGCTGTGCGCACGCACGCCGTCTCGCGTCCGGGACCGGGACACGTGGAGATGGACCCCGAGGTGTGGTGGCAGGAGTTCTGCGGCATCACCCGTGAGCTGCTGTCCGGTGGCCCGCGCGTGGACGCCGTCGGCGTCAGCGGTATGGGCCCGTGCGTCGCGCTGGCCGACGGCGCGAACCGGCCGCTGCGCCCGGCCGTGCTCTACGGCGTGGACACGCGGGCCGTCGCGCAGATCGCCCGGCTCGACGCCGAACTCGGCCGCGAGGCCGTTCTCGACCGGTGCGGCAGCGTGCTGTCCACGCAGGCGGTGGGGCCGAAGGTGGCCTGGGTGGCCGAGCACGAGCCGGAGGTGTTCACCGCCGCACGGAGGCTGTTCATGCCGGCCTCCTTCCTCGCCCACCGGCTCACCGGCGCATACGTGCTGGACCACCATTCGGCCAGTCAGTCCGTCCCCTTCTACGACACCCGGGCGCAGGACTGGTACCGCCCCTGGGTGGACGCGGTGTGGCCGCACGCGGAGCTGCCCGAGCTGCGCTGGCCCGGTGAGCCGGCCGGGACGGTGACGGCCGGGGCGGCGGCCGGGACCGGGCTCGCGCCGGGCACGCCCGTCCTCACCGGCACCGTCGACGCCTGGGCCGAGGCGGTCAGCGTCGGCGCGACGCGGCCGGGCGACCTGATGCTCATGTACGGCACGACGATGTTCCTCATCGCCACCGTCACCGGGCAGTTGCGCGTGCCCGAGTTGTGGAGCACCGTCGGTGCCCACCCCGGCACCCGGTCCCTCGCCGGGGGCATGGCCACCTCCGGAGCCGTCACGGACTGGCTGCGCGGCCTGTTCGGCGCACCCGACCACGCGGCCCTGCTGGCGGAGGCCGCGGACAGCGGCGTCGGCGCACGCGGTCTCGCGATGCTCCCGTACTTCGCCGGCGAGCGGACCCCGGTCGCCGACCCCGACGCCCGCGGGGTGATCGCCGGACTCACCGTGGAGCACACCCGCGGCGACCTCTACCGGGCCGCGCTGGAGGCCACCGCGCACGGCGTACGCCACAACGTCGAGGCGATGCGGCACGCCGGCGCCGGCATCGAACGGGTCGTCGCGGTCGGCGGGGGTACCCGGGGCCGGCTGTGGACGCAGATCGTCTCCGACGTCACCGGGCTGCCCCAGGACATCCCGGCCGTCACGGTCGGCGCCGCCTACGGTGCCGCCCGGCTCGCCGCCCGTCTGGCGGGCGAAGGGGCAACCGCGGCGTGGAACCCGGTGCGCGACCGGTGCGTCCCCGACCCGGCGGCGAGCGCCGTGTACGACGGGCTGCACAGCCTGTACCGGGACCTGTACCCGGCCACCCGGGGCGCGGTCCACGCCCTCGCCCGGTTCCGGCGCGAGGCCGCGCGCGCCGGGAGCGCCGGGAGCGGCCGTGCGTCCTCATGACGGGCGGGCGCCTCCTGCTGACGGATGGGCGTCGCCCGGTCAGGTCAGTTCATCGGGCACGGGGACACCGAGATGCGCGAGCAGCGCGCCGACCTTCCGGTCCAGCTCGCGCCCGACTTCGGTGATCTCGGACCGGCCGAGCGCGGTGACCGTGTCGCTGGGGCGGTCGATCGCGAACACCGCCTCACCCGAGGGGGATTCGTGGATCGTCGTGCGCAGGGGCGCGTACATCAGGGCACCGGCGTCGTGCCGGTACATGCGCTCGGCGATGATGTGATTGCCCATCAGGTACTCGGTGCAGCGGGCCTGGTCGCCGGCCACGCCGAACAGCGGCTGGGCTTCGAACTTCCAGTAGATCATGAACCCCAGTGGAGCACCCTCGTCCGCGAGCCGGTGCACCGCGCTCCAAGGAGCCCGCTCGGTGACCAGCTCGAAGGTGCGTCCGTAGTCGAGCGGAGGGACGGCCTGCTCGTAGCGGGCCCGGAACCGCTCGTAGTCGGTTCCGACCGCGATCTCCAGTCGTGTGACGGAACGGGACACCGCGCGGATCGTGGGGTGCGTCGTCGTGGTGTGGTGGACCATGACCTGCTCCCTTCTGGCTTTCCTTGCAAGAGCCAGCCTAGGGCGCACAACAGGCTTTCGCAACAAAAGCCAGCATTTCGGGCATCGTGAGGGCGGTTCACGGGGTCGCGGCGGCGCCGAGCGTCTGGGCGGCGTCGCCCTGCCAGGGCCTGATCCACGCGGTCTCGGTGCGAGGCACCGGCCGCCGGCAGTGCGGGCAGCGGCGGCCGGGTTCGATCGACTGCCCGCAGGCGCTGTGCACGAGCCGCATCGGCCGCGTGGGTGACGCGGACTCGCTGTGGGTGTTCCCCCACACCATCAGGGCGTGCAGGACGGGCAGCAGGTCCTCGCCCGCCGGCGTCAGCCGGTACTCGTCGCGGGTCCGGCCGCCGCCCTCGGGCCGGTAGGGGATGCGTGCGAGCAGTCCCGCCCCGACGAGCTGCCGCAGACGGTCGGCCAGGACGTTGTCCGCGATGTCCAGCTCGGCCTTGAACTCGTCGAACCGCGCCGTCCCGCCGGTGGCGTTGCGCATGATCAGCAGCGTCCACCGGTCGCCCAGGACGTCGGCGGCCCGGCCGATCGGGCATGGTCCATCGGCCGTTCCGCGGCGGGGACCGGGCATGCCGTACCTCCTGACTTGCTTGACGCAAGCCTACGGCCTTTGCTGCCGGACATGGGACGATTTACGCTGAATGGTATGAATTCTGACAGTCAAGGTTGATTACCATCCGCAACCGCCCCGGCTGGGGCGGGACGCAGGGGGCGTCGCATGCGGTTGGCCGAGGGAGTGATCGTGTACGCGCGTTTCGCAGGGAAAGTCATCCTGATCACCGGAGCCACCTCCGGCATCGGCTGGGCGACCGCGGAGCGCGTCGCCGGCGAGGGTGCGAAGCTCGTCCTCGCGGCCCGCGGCCGGGAGGTCGGCGAGGCCCTGGTGGCCGATGTGCGCGCCGCCGGGGGCGAGGCCGTCTTCGTGCGCGCCGACGTGACCGTGGAGGCCGACGCGGCGGAGGTGGTCCACCAGGCGCTGTCGCGGTACGGCAGGCTCGACGGCGCCTTCAATAACGCGGGCGCCCCCACCGCGGACGGCCCGGTCACCGATGTCGACAGCGGCGCCTGGCACGCGGACCTGGAGCTGAACCTCACCAGCGTCTTCTACGCCCTGAAGCACGAGATTCCCGCCCTCCAGGCGGGCGGCGGAGGCGCGATCCTGAACAACGCCTCCGTCTGCGGTGTGGCCGCCTACCCGAACAGGGCCTCCTACAACGCCGCCAAACACGGCGTCATAGGGCTCACGCAGTCGGCGGCGCTGGACGCCGCCATGGCCGGCGTCCGGGTCAACGCCCTGATCACCGGCGGCGTCGACACCCCGCTCACGCGGTCCCTGGCGCAGGCCGACCTCGGTGTGTCCCCGGAGGACGCCTGGCGCTCGGCCGAAGCGATGCACCCGCTGGGCCGGATGGCCCGGCCGGAGGAGATCGCCGCGTTCGCGGCGTTCCTGCTGAGCGACGAAACCGGGTTCATCACCGGAGCCGCGCTCGCGATAGACGGCGGGATGACCGCCCGCCTGTAGGCCCCGCCGGGCCGGGCCGGGTTCGTCCGTCAGTCCCCGGTCGCGGAGCGGCGCCTGCGCGGTGCGGCGGCCTCGTCGAACTGCTCCGTCTGCAGCGTGGTGATCCGCCGGAAGGCGGCCTTGAAGCGTGCGTACTCCCGCTCGCCGACCTCCTCCGCGTGACGCTGCTCGATGGCGGCCATGATGGCGTCGGACTTGCGCATCTGGTCGCGCCCCAGGGCGGTGGGCACGATCAGTTTCGCGCGCCTGTCGCTCGGATCCGGGCGGCGCTCCACGTAGTCCAGGGCCTCGAGTTCGTCGATCAGATTCCCGATGACCTGCTTGTGGGTGCCCGACAGCCGGGACAACTCGGTCGCCCGGCTGCCCTCTTCGTCGATGTACCCCAGCACCGTGCCGTGCTGGGGGCGCAGCTCGGGATGGCCCTGCTCGGCGAGCTTCTCGAAGAGTTCCTTCTGGACCGAGAAGAGCAGGCGTGCGGACATGATCCCGACATCGGGATCCGTCACTTTCCGTTCACTGCGCCGCACGTCCGGCCACCCCTCTGCGTCTCGTGTCCCTCACTAAGGTCGATCGTAGTGGCGTGACCTCGCCGGGCGCCGTCCCTGGCCGCCGACGTCCTGCCCGCGCCCCGCCGCCGACGTCCCGCCCGCGCCCCGCCGCCCACGGCCGCCCCGCGCCCCGGCACCTGTCGCCGCTCCGCCCGAGCTTGCAGCCGTCCCCGGGGACGCCTAAGGTTGGTAGTCAAGATCAGTGACTATCAAGTTTGCTCACCAAATGCGTTTCCGCACACCACCCGTCAGGAGCCGTGGATGTCTGTGATCGAGCTGACCACGTTTGTCGTCGCACCGGACCGGACGTCGGACATGCTGTCGGCGCGCTCCGGCATGCTGTCCGCTTTCCGCAAGGACCGCCGGGGCTTCGTGACCGCACGCCTCGTCCGCGTCGCGGACGACACCTGGCTGGACGTCGTCGAGTGGACGGACGCCCTGGCCTTCGACGAGTCGCGTGCGAAGGGGGCCAACCTCCCCGAGATCGCCGCGTTCTTCGCCACGATCGACGAACTCGTCAGCGCCGAGAGCGGTGTGCGCTACGACGACGCCGCCGACGGTCCCCGGGCCGTGCGGACCGTCGCCTACGGCACCGAGCCGTCCCAGGTCGGGGAGTTGTACCTCCCCGAGGGCGAGGGCCCCTTCCCTGTCGTGGTCCTGGTGCACGGCGGCTGGTGGACGGCCATGTTCGACCGCCGGCAGGTCGTACCGCTCGCCGAGGACCTCGTGTCGCGCGGCTACGCCGTCTGGAACGTGGAGTACCGCAGGATCGGCGAGCCCGGCGGTGGCTGGCCGGGGACGTTCGACGACATGGCGGCGGCCGTGGACGCCGTCGCGGACCTCGACCCGGCGCTCGACACCGGCCGTGTCCTGGTGGTCGGGCACTCCGCGGGCGGTCACCTGGCCGCCTGGGTCGCCCACCGCTCCGCGCAGCCGGACGGTGTTCCCGGCGCGCATCCCAAGGTCGAGCCCATCGCGGTGGCGTCACTGGCTGGGGTCCTCGACCTGGTCCACGCCGACTCGGTCGCGCTCGGCGAGGGACTGACGGACTCCGGCGCCGACGTCCCGCCCAACGCGCCGCCGCCGTCCCACCCCGGCGTGTGGCCCGCGGTGGCGGCGCAGGCCGGGAAGGGCATCACCCGGCTGCTGCTCGGCGGGAGCGCCGCCGAGCACGCGGACCGGTACGCGGTCGCTTCCCCCGTCGAACTCGCCGAGGGCGGGGTACCGGTCCCGATGCTGGTCGTCCACGGCTCGGCCGACGAGGTGATCCCGCCGGCCTACGCGCAGACCTATGCGCAGGCCGCCATGGCCAAGGGGGCCGACGTCACGCTCGTCATGTCGCCCGGATCGGACCACTTCGACGTCATCGACCCGGACGGACACGCCTGGGGCGTGACCCGTGCCTGGCTGGACGAGCGGCTGCGGCTGTCGAGGGGCCGCTGACCGGGGCCGCATGCGCCGCAACCCGGTGCCGGGGCCGACCGCGGGGTCCCGGCGCCGGGTTGCGAGTCGTCACCTGCCGCCGTACGCCGCGGAGATCTGGCCGACGAGGACGGCGAACGGCATGTCGAGGGCCTCGTACACCCGGCCCGCCTCGGGTGCGGCGTTGTCGCCGAGGATCTCGACCATCAGCGTGGCGTAGTCGCTGACGATGACGCCCGCCTGCTGGAGCCGGATGAGGCCCGCTTCCCGCTTGGCGTTCGAGAACGTTCCGGACGCGTCGAGCGCCACGTAGGTGTCGTACCCCTCGGCGGCGGCCGCGATGGCGGGGAGCGACGCGCACACCTCCAGGGAGATGCCCGTGAAGATGAGCTTGCGGCGACCGGTGGACGTGATGGCCTCACGTACCCGGTCGTCGTGCCAGGCGTTGACGGTGCTCCGGTCGATGACCTTGACCGTGTCGGGGAGCGCGTCGGCCAGTTCACCGATCAGCGGGCCCCACAGGCTCTCCGCGGAGGTGGTGGTGACGACGGTGGGGACCCGGAGGACCTGTGCCGCTTTCGCCAGGGCCACCACGTTGTGCTTGAGCTCCAGCAGGTCGGTGTCCCGGACACCGCTGTAGAGGCACACCTGGTGGTCGACCAGGACCAGCGCGCTGTTGTCGGGGGTCAGGAACTCGTGGAACTTGCTGTCCGACATGCTGCACACTCCTGCAGTCGGGGAATGGAACCATCCAAAATAGTCAAAATAGGTGACTACCTTCGAAGCTAACTCGCCCCCCGGCGCGACGCAACCGCAGTCGGCGCGGCCTCGGCGGGCGGCTGTGAAG
>NZ_JBHYMQ010000128.1:0-11866 GCF_042742985.1 Streptomyces sp. NPDC058864
CAGCGACTGGAAGACGTTGTTGAACACGATCCAGGAGCCGACGTCGTAACCGGAGGCCGGATCCACCGCGGTCACCTTGTCCGTGATGCCCATCGTGAGGGGATCACCGCCGGTCTCGCCGTCGGACCCTCCCGTGCCGCAGCCTGCGACCATGACGGCCGTCATTGTGGCGGAAAGTGGGAGCGCCAGTCGTTGGACTCGATTCCTCACGAGACTTCCCTCACAGCTTCGTCGCACGGGGCAGGCCCGGGCCGGCCGGACCGACGGGAATAATTCCCGGGCCCGGCCGACCGGTGGCTCATCCTGTCACACCGCGACCGATCTCCCAGAACTGGGCGCTGGAAGAGGAGTTGAGGAACCATTCGGCTCCCGTGATGCCGTCGCGGCTGGCGACGAACTGCTTGTCCTGGTACAGCGGGATCATCGGGAGTTCACGCGACAGGATGTTCTGCATCTGCCCGAAGTCCGCGTCCGTCTTGCTGCGGTTCGCCGCCTGGCGGGTGGCCGGCAGGAGCGAGTTCTTGATGGTCTGGCCCTTGTAGTTCAGGTCGAGGAATCCGTCGTCCGCGAAGAACGGGGCGATGTAGGTCTCGGGGTCCGGGAAGTCGGGGAGCCAGCTGAGCGAGTAGGCGGCGAACTGCCCGGTGGCGGCACCCTTCAGGAACTTCTTCCAGGTGATCGGCTGGAGGTCGACCTTGAACAGCCCGGTGGCCTCGAGCTGCTTCTTCAGGTGCTCGGCCTCCTCCTTGTCCGG
The DNA here is from genome assembly GCF_042742985.1 of Streptomyces sp. NPDC058864. Lineage (NCBI taxonomy): Bacteria > Bacillati > Actinomycetota > Actinomycetes > Kitasatosporales > Streptomycetaceae > Streptomyces > Streptomyces sp. NPDC058864. The sequence continues at coordinate 755 of NZ_JBHYMQ010000128.1, forward strand.
GGTGGACGGGTGCTCGGTCGGGTAGGTCCAGGTGAACTTGACCGGGGTGCTGATGCCCGCGTCGGACAGCGTCTCGGCGGCCTTGTTGCGGTCGGGCTCGCCGTACTTGTCGAAGTACGCGTTGGTGTGGCCGGTGATGCCGGTCGGAACGGCACCGAAGAGCGGGGTGGCGGTGCCCTTGGTCACGTCGCGGGCGAGGGAGTCGCGGTCGAGGACGCGGGCGATGGCCTCACGCACGGCCGTGGGCTTCACCGAGGGGTCGTCGACGTTGAAGAACATGAAGCGGACCGAGGCACCCGTGGTCTCGGTCAGCTTGACGTTCTCGACCGTGTTCTTCTCGAGCTCGCTGATCTGGTCCGGCGTGAGGGTGCGGTTCACCAGGTCGACTTCGCCGTCGGAGAGCGCCTTCAGCATGTCGGGGGCCGAGGAGAAGAAGCGGACCTCGACCTTGTCGTTGCTGCGCTTGCCGATCAGGCCGTTGTAGTTCGGGTTCGCGCTGAGGACCGCCTTGCCGTCCTCCCACGAGTCCAGCTTGTACGGGCCGGAGCCCTCCATCTTCAGGCCCTTGAGCGGCTCGGTGGCGCTGTAGACCTCGCTGTCGACGATGGCCGCGGCCGGGGTCGCCAGCTTGTAGGGGAAGGTGGCGTCGGAGGACTTGAGGTGGAAGACGACGGTCTTCGGGTCGGGAGCCTCGACGCTCTCGATGTTCACCAGGAGGCTCGCCGGGCCGATGTCGCTGTTGATCTTCAGCACGCGGTCGACCGAGAACTTGACGTCCTCCGAGGTGAGCGCGTGGCCGTTGGCGAACTTCAAGCCGTCGCGCAGCGTGCAGCGGTACAGCTCCGACTTGGTGTCGGAGAATCCGCAGGACTTGGCGGCGTCGGGCTCGGGGGTGGTGGAGCTGCGCGTGTAACCGAGCAGCATCTGGAAGGTGTTGTTGAAGAAGCTGTACGTGCCACCGTCGTAGGCCGTGGCCGGATCAAGGGGGGAAGGCTGGTCCGCGGACACCTCGATGGGGTCCGTGGAGCCGATGACGACCGCGTCACCGCCACCGCCACCGCCGGTCGAGTCACCGCACCCGGCGAGTACGGGCGCGGCGAGGCCCAGCAGGGCCGGCAGCACCAGTAGCTTGCGATTCATCCTCGTTGTTCTCCCTCTTCCGGCCCTTGGCCGTGCAGTGTTGAGCGGGGCGACGATACCTGGAATTGCCGGGGTCCGGCATTCCGGTGGACCGCCCTCGAACACGGTGAAGTTGAGCCCGCGTCACGGCTGGATAACGGGGAGTGCCGTACCGATATCCGGACAGCGGAACGAACAGCCCGCGGGTCCGCAATCCGGACACAACCACCCTGACCGCACCGCGATTTGACGGTGTGGAGCACGCCCGGCGCACGCTGTCGACACCCCGGGATGTGAAAAGTATCACGCACCGGCGTACCGGCCGGTAAACAATTCCGCGCCCCGAATCGTCACGGAAAATAGCCGGGCAAGCGCCCAGAGTTTCCGTTCAATTCACGGCAACGCTCAGTGAACGGCTGTAATCAGAGAGCGCAGAAAAGGCACGTCGACCCGCTCCAGCGAGGTGACCACGGTCCGCCCGGCGGCCGGCGCGATGGCGGCGACGGACGGGACGGCCACGACCCGGCAGCCGGCCGCCTCGGCGGCCGCGACCCCGGTGGGGGTGTCCTCGACGACCACGCAGCGTGAGGGGTCCGCGCCCAGCCGTGCGGCGGCCATCAGGTAGGGGTCGGGGTGCGGCTTGGTCCGCTCGATCTCGTCCCCGGCGAGGGAGAAGGCGAAGTGGTGCGAGCCGAGGGAGAGCATGACGGCGTCGATGATGCGGCGGTGGGAGGCGGAGACCAGGGCGGCGGGCACCCCGTGCGCGGCCAGCTCGGTGAGCAGCCGCTGGGCGCCCGGCATCAGCGGCACGCCGCGGCCGATGAGCTCGACGAAACGCAGGTTGATCAGCGTGGACAGCTCGGCGAGCGTGGCGTCCGTACCGGTGACCGAGATGAGGTGCCCCAGGCTGCGGGCCATGGGCCCGCCGACGACGACCTCGCGGTGGGTGTCGTCCAGGACGTGGCCGAGCTCCGCGAAGACCTCGACCTCCGCGTTCCACCAGAACCCCTCGGTGTCGACCAGCGTGCCGTCCATGTCCAGGAGCACGGCCTGCAGGCCGGCCTCCCGGGCCGGCCGGACCTCGGTGGCGGGAATACCGCTCGTCATGCGCCCCACTCCTCTGCTTCCAGGGGGCACAAAGGCCGGTCGCCTCGCGCCCGGGTGGTGGGGGCGTGCGACCGGCCAGGTGCCGTATCGGACCGTCCAGTGTACGACGTACGTCCGGCTACCGCGCGTTGAAGTACTTGGCCTCCGGGTGGTGGATGACGATCGCGTCGGTGGACTGCTCCGGATGGAGCTGGAACTCCTCCGAAAGGCGGACCCCGATGCGCTCGGGCTCCAGCAGCTCCGCGATCTTGGCCCGGTCCTCCAGGTCGGGGCAGGCGCCGTAGCCCAGCGAGAAGCGGGCGCCCCGGTACTTCAGGGCGAACATGTCCTCCATGGCAGCCGGGTCCTCCCCGGCGAAGCCGAGCTCGCCGCGGACCCGGGCGTGCCAGTACTCGGCGAGGGCCTCGGCGAGCTGGACGGACAGGCCGTGCAGTTCCAGGTAGTCGCGGTAGGCGTCGGCGGCGAACAGCTCGTTGGCCGCCTCGGAGATCCGGTTGCCGACGGTGACGACCTGCAGGCCGACCACGTCGGTCTCGCCGGACTCCTCGGGCCGGAAGAAGTCCGCCAGGCACAGGCGGCGGCCGCGGCGCTGGCGCGGGAAGGTGAAGCGGGTCCGCTCGGTGCCGTCCTCGTGGAGGATGATCAGGTCGTCGCCCTTGGAGACGCAGGGGAAGTAGCCGTGGACGACGGCGGCCTCGAGCAGCCCCTCGCTCTGCAGGCGGTCGAGCAGTCCGCGCAGCCGCGGACGGCCCTCGGTCTCGGCCAGCTCCTCGTACGTCGGGCCGCCGGTCCGGGCCTGCTTGAGCCCCCACTGGCCCTTGAAGAGGGCGCCCTCGTCCAGCCAGGACGCGTAGTCCTTGAGCGGGATGCCCTTGACGACCCGGGAGCCCCAGAACGGCGGGGTGGGCACCGGGTTGTCGACGGCGACGTCGGAGCGGATCTGGCCGCGGTTCTCCTCGGGCTCGGGCACGACGCCCTGGCGGGCGGCCACGCGGCGCTGCTTCAGCTCGGGGAGGGTGGCGCCGGGCACGCCGCGCTTGACGGCGATGAGGGCGTCCATCAGGCGCAGTCCCTCGAAGGCGTCGCGGGCGTAGCGGACCTCGCCCTGGTAGAGCTCGTGGAGGTCCTGCTCGACGTAGGCCCGGGTGAGCGCGGCGCCGCCGAGGATGACGGGGTAGCTGGCGGCGAGGCCGCGCTGGTTCAGCTCCTCCAGGTTCTCCTTCATGATCACCGTGGACTTCACCAGCAGGCCGGACATCCCGATGACGTCGGCGGAGTGCTCGTGTGCGGCGTCGAGGATCGCCGAGACGGGCTGCTTGATGCCGAGGTTGACGACGTTGTAGCCGTTGTTGGACAGGATGATGTCGACGAGGTTCTTGCCGATGTCGTGGACGTCGCCGCGGACGGTGGCCAGCACGATGGTGCCCTTGCCGGAGGCGTCGGACTTCTCCATGTGCGGTTCGAGGTGGGCGACGGCGGTCTTCATCACCTCGGCCGACTGCAGGACGAACGGCAGCTGCATCTGCCCGGAGCCGAAGAGCTCGCCGACGACCTTCATGCCCTCCAGGAGGGTGTCGTTGACGATCTCGAGGGCGGGGCGGGCCGTCAGGGCCTCGTCCAGGTCCTCCTCCAGGCCGTTCTTCTCGCCGTCGATGATGCGCCGCTGCAGGCGCTCCTCGAGCGGCAGGGCGGCCAGCTCCTCGGCGCGGCCGGCCTTGACCGACTTGGTGTCGACGCCCTCGAAGAGCTCCAGGAAGCGCTGCAGCGGGTCGTAGCCCTCGCGGCGCCGGTCGTGCACCAGGTCCAGGGCGACCTCGCGCTGCTCCTCGGGGATGCGGGCGATCGGCACGATCTTGGAGGCGTGCACGATCGCCGAGTCCAGGCCGGCCTCGACGCACTCGTGGAGGAAGACGGAGTTGAGCACCATGCGGGCGGCCGGGTTGAGGCCGAAGGAGATGTTGGACAGGCCGAGCGTGGTCTGCACGTCCGGGTGGCGGCGCTTGAGCTCGCGGATCGCCTCGATGGTGGCGATGCCGTCCTTGCGGGACTCCTCCTGGCCGGTGGCGATGGTGAAGGTCAGGCAGTCGACGATGATGTCGCTCTCGACGATGCCCCAGTTGCCGGTCAGGTCGGCGATGAGCCGCTCGGCCACGGCCACCTTGGTCTCGGGGGTGCGGGCCTGGCCCTCCTCGTCGATGGTGAGGGCGATCAGGGCGGCGCCGTGCTCCGCGGCGAGGCGGGTGGTGCGGGCGAAGCGCGAGTCGGGGCCGTCGCCGTCCTCGTAGTTGACGGAGTTGATCACGGCGCGGCCGCCGAGCTTCTCCAGGCCGGCGCGGAGCACCTCGGGCTCGGTGGAGTCCAGGACGATCGGCAGGGTGGAGGCGGTGGCCAGGCGTCCGGCGATCTCGTTCATGTCGGCGACGCCGTCGCGGCCGACGTAGTCGACGCACAGGTCGAGGAGGTGGGCGCCCTCGCGGATCTGCTCGCGGGCCATCTCCACGCAGTCGTCCCAGCGGCCGTCCAGCATGGCCTCGCGGAACTTCTTGGAGCCGTTGGCGTTGGTGCGCTCGCCGATGGCCAGGTACGAGGTGTCCTGGCGGAAGGGCACGGTCTGGTAGAGCGAGGAGGCGCCCGGCTCGGGGCGCGGCGTGCGGGGGGTGATCTCGTGGCCGCGGACGCGTTCGACGACCTGGCGCAGGTGCTCGGGGGTGGTTCCGCAGCAGCCGCCGACCAGGGAGAGCCCGTACTCGCGGACGAAGGCCTCCTGGGCGTCGGCGAGGCCCTCGGGGTCGAGCGGGAAGTGGGCGCCGTCCTTGCCGAGGATGGGCAGTCCCGCGTTCGGCATGCAGGAGATCCCGACGCGGGCGTGGCGGGCGAGGTAGCGCAGGTGCTCGCTCATCTCGGCGGGGCCGGTGGAGCAGTTCAGGCCGATGGTGTCGATGCCGAGCGGTTCCAGCGCGGTCAGCGCGGCGCCGATCTCGGAGCCCAGCAGCATGGTGCCGGTGGTCTCGACGGCGACCTGGACGAAGAGCGGCAGGTCGAGTCCGGCCTCGGCGAGGGCCTCCTTGGTGCCGAGCACGGCGGCCTTGATCTGCAGCAGGTCCTGGCAGGTCTCGACGAGCAGGGCGTCGGCGCCGCCCAAGACGAGTCCGGCGGCGTTCTGCCGGAAGCCCTCCTTGAGGACGGCGTAGTCGACGTGACCGAGCGTCGGCAGCTTGGTGCCGGGCCCGATGGAGCCGATGACCCAGCGCTGCCGGCCGTCCGCGGCGGTGAACTCGTCGGCGACCTCGCGGGCGATGCGGGCGCCGGCCTCGGACAGCTCCACGATGCGGTCGGCGATGTCGTACTCGCCGAGGGCGGAGAAGTTGGCGCCGAAGGTGTTGGTCTCCACGCAGTCCACGCCGACGGCGAAGTACTCGCGGTGGACGGAGGCGACGATGTCGGGGCGGGAGACGTTGAGGACCTCGTTGCAGCCCTCGTGTCCCTGGAAGTCCTCGAGGGTGGGATTCTGCGCCTGGAGCATCGTGCCCATCGCCCCGTCTGCGACGACCACCCGGGTCGCCAGGGCCTCTCGCAGTGCTGCGGCTCGGGCACTGCTCGTGGACGAAAGGGACGGCTGGGCCATGGGTGTGCTCCCTGGAGTGCGACGGCTGTCGGCTTGGTGTGTGCCGGTCCTGCTGGTACACACCAGGCCAGCGTAGCCAAGACTCCGGATTCCGCCGCGGGGCATTCCGAGGGGCGGACGGCGGTGCCACACTTTCCTCTGGGATGATGACGGTCGGCATCGTCTGACATCGTTCAGCATTGTCGAATCAGCCATCTCGGCGCGTGGTCGTTCCTAACGGAGGGGTTGTTCATGCCAGGTCCCATCCAGTCGCTCGCCAGGGCGGCCGCGATCCTGCGCCTGCTGGCCGGCGGAGAGCGCAGGCTCGGCCTGTCGGACGTGGCCTCCTCCCTGGGTCTGGCGAAGGGCACCGCGCACGGCATCCTGCGCACGCTGCAGCAGGAGGGCTTCGTCGAGCAGGACCCCGTCTCCGGCCGCTACCAGCTGGGGGCCGAGCTGCTGCGGCTCGGCAACAGCTACCTGGACGTGCACGAGCTGAGGGCCCGCGCCCTGGTGTGGACCGACGACCTGGCGCGTTCCAGCGGCGAGGCCGTCTACCTGGGCGTGCTGCACCAGCAGGGGGTGCTCATCGTCCACCACGTCTTCCGACCGGACGACAGCCGTCAGGTGCTGGAGGTCGGGGCCATGCACCCGCTGCACAGCAGCGCGCTGGGCAAGGTGCTGTCGGCCTACGACCCCGTGGCGCACAGCGAGGCGGTCGAGATGGAGCGCGAGCCGCTGACCGCGCGCACCGTCACCGAGGACGCGGCGTTCGAGGGTGTGCTGGATCTCACCCGCGCCCGCGGCTGGAGCGCCGATCTGGAGGAGACCTGGGACGGCGTGGCCTCCATCGCCGCCCCCGTCCACGACCGGCACCGCATGACCGTGGGGGCGGTGGCCGTCACCGGCGCGGTCGAACGGGTCTGCGCGGACGGCGAGATCCGGCCCCAACTGGTCGCGGCGGTACGGGACTGCGCCAGGGCGGTCTCCCGCGACCTGGGCGCCGGCCGCTTCTGACGACCGGCCGAACGCGCCGACTCGGAGACCTTTCCGCAACCTGACGAACCCTTGACGGGTCCGGTCGCGCAGGAGAACACTCTCGTTCGACGGTCGACATTGTCGAACACCAGCCGACGGAGTCGGTAAGGTGTACGTAACCGTGGGACCGCCGAGGGCCTGGTGACAGGCCCGCGGACTCCGGAACGGGACCGGGGTCCGCCTTCCCCTGGACGAAGGACAAAGGAGTCGCGAGTGTCCAGCGACCACATCTTCATCGGCGAGACCATCGGTACCGCTGTTCTGATCCTCCTCGGCGGCGGCGTCTGCGCGGCTGTCACCCTCAAGGGTTCCAAGGCCCGTAACGCCGGCTGGGTGGCCATCACCTTCGGTTGGGGCTTCGCGGTCCTGGCCGGCGCCTACATCTCCGGTTCCCTCTCCGGCGCCCATCTGAACCCCGCCGTCACGATCGGTCTCGCGGTCGACAGCGGCGAGTGGAGCAAGGTCCCGGTCTACCTGGCCGGCCAGATGCTCGGCGCGATGATCGGCGCGGCCCTGGTGTGGATCACCTACTACGGCCAGTTCCAGGCCCACCTGACGGATGCCGAGATCACCGGCGGTCCGGGGGCGCAGGCCACCGCGGCGGCCGAGAAGCAGACCACCGGCCCCGGCCCGGTGCTGGGCATATTCTCCACCGGTCCCGAGATCCGCAACGTCGCGCAGAACCTCGCCACGGAGATCATCGGCACCTTCGTCCTGGTGCTCTTCATCCTGACCCTCGGCCTCACCAAGGGCCTCGCGGTCTCCGGTACCGGCACCCTGATGGTGGCACTGGTCGTCGTGGGCATCGGCCTCTCGCTGGGCGGGCCGACCGGCTACGCCATCAACCCCGCCCGCGACCTCGGTCCGCGCATCGTGCACGCCCTGCTGCCGCTGCCCAACAAGGGCGGCTCCGACTGGCGCTACGCCTGGATACCCGTCGTCGGCCCGATCGTCGGTTCGGTCCTCGCGGCCGGCCTCTACAAGATCGCATTCTGAGAAGCAGCCCCCGACATCCCAAGGACCTGAGGAGCACACCGTGACCGACGCCCACACCGCAGGCCCGTTCATCGCGGCCATCGACCAGGGCACCACGTCCTCGCGCTGCATCATCTTCGACAAGGACGGCCGGATCGTCTCGGTCGGCCAGAAGGAGCACGAGCAGATCTTCCCCAAGCCGGGGTGGGTCGAGCACGACGCCGCCGAGATCTGGACCAACGTGCAGGAGGTCATCGAGGAGGCGGTCGGCAAGGCCGGCATCACCTCCGCCGACGTCAAGGCGATCGGCATCACCAACCAGCGCGAGACCACCGTCCTGTGGGACAAGAACACCGGCGAGCCGGTGCACAACGCCCTGGTCTGGCAGGACACCCGCACCGACGCCCTGTGCAAGGAGCTCGGCCGCAACGTCGGGCAGGACCGCTTCCGCCGGGAGACCGGCCTGCCGCTGGCCTCCTACTTCGCCGGACCGAAGATCCGCTGGCTGCTCGACAACGTCGAGGGCCTGCGGGAGCGCGCCGAGGCCGGCGAGATCCTCTTCGGCACCATGGACAGCTGGGTGATCTGGAACCTCACCGGCGGTGTCGACGGCGGCCACCACGTCACCGACGTGACCAACGCCTCCCGCACGCTGCTGATGAACCTGCACACCCTGGACTGGGACCAGAAGATCCTGGAGTCGATCGGCGTCCCCGCCGCGGTGCTCCCGGAGATCCGCTCCTCCGCCGAGGTGTACGGCTCCGCCGCCTCCGGCGCCCTGGCCGGCGTGCCGGTGGCCTCCGCCCTCGGCGACCAGCAGGCGGCCCTGTTCGGCCAGACCTGCTTCTCCGAGGGCGAGGCCAAGTCCACCTACGGCACCGGCACCTTCCTGCTGATGAACACCGGCGAGAAGCCGATCAACAGCTACAACGGCCTGATCACCACCGTCGGCTACCGCATCGGCGACAAGAAGCCGGTGTACGCCCTGGAGGGCTCGATCGCGGTCACCGGCTCGCTGGTGCAGTGGATGCGCGACCAGATGGGCCTGATCAAGACCGCGGCCGAGATCGAGACCCTCGCCCTGTCGGTCGAGGACAACGGCGGCGCGTACTTCGTGCCCGCCTTCTCCGGTCTGTTCGCCCCGTACTGGCGCTCCGACGCCCGTGGTGTGATCGCCGGCCTCACCCGGTACGTCACCAAGGCCCACATCGCCCGCGCCGTGCTGGAGGCGACCGCCTGGCAGACCCGGGAGATCGTCGACGCAATGACCAAGGACTCGGGCGTGGAGCTCACCGCGCTCAAGGTCGACGGCGGCATGACCGCCAACAACCTGCTGATGCAGACCCTCGCCGACTTCCTGGACGCGCCCGTCGTACGTCCGCTGGTCGCCGAGACCACCTGCCTGGGCGCGGCCTACGCCGCCGGTCTGGCCGTGGGCTTCTGGTCGGACACCGACGAACTGCGCGCCAACTGGCGCCGTGCCGCCGAATGGACCCCCCGCATGGACGCCGACGTCCGCGACCGCGAGTACAAGGACTGGCTCAAGGCCGTCGAGCGGACCATGGGCTGGATCGAAGAGGAGAAGTGAACCGATCATGACCACCCCGCAGCACGTCCCGGCTCTCGGGACGCCGACCGCCGGCCGTAACCCGGGCCGCGCGCAGACCCGGGAACTGCTGAGCCGCGCCACCTACGACCTGCTGGTCGTCGGCGGCGGCATCCTGGGCACCTCCGTGGCATGGCACGCCGCGCAGTCGGGGCTGCGGGTCGCGATGGTGGACGCCGGCGACTTCGCCGGCGCCACCAGCTCCGCCTCCTCCAAGCTCGTCCACGGCGGTCTGCGCTACCTGCAGACCGGTGCGGTCAAGCTGGTGGCGGAGAACCACATGGAACGGCGGGTCCTGGCCAGGGACGTGGCTCCGCACCTGGTCAACCCGCTCACCTTCCACCTGCCGGTCTACCGGGGCGGCCCGGTCGGCGCCGCCAAGCTCGGGGCGGGCGTCTTCGCGTACTCGGCGCTGTCCGCCTTCGGCGACGGGGTCGGCAGGATCATCTCCCCGGCCAGGGCGGCGGCCGCCAACCCCGCCCTGCGCACGGAGAACCTCAAGGCCGTCGCGGTCTACTACGACCACCAGATGAACGACTCGCGGATGGCGGTCATGACGGTGCGCGCCGCCGTCGAGGCGGGTGCCGTCGTCCTCAACCACGCCGAGGTGACCGGTCTGCGCTTCACCCACGGCCGGGTCACCGGCGCCGACCTGAAGGACCGGCTGGACGGCACCGAGTTCGGCGTCGACGCGCGGCTGGTGCTCAACGCGACCGGCCCGTGGGTCGACCACCTGCGGCGCATGGAGGACAAGGGCGCCGCCCCCAGCATCCGGCTGTCCAAGGGCGCCCACATCGTCCTGAAGCGCAAGACCCCGTGGCGGGCCGCCATGGCGACCCCGATCGACAAGTACCGCATCACCTTCGCCCTGCCGTGGGAGGACCAGCTGCTGCTGGGCACCACCGACGAGGAGTACACCGGCGACCCGGCCGACGTGCGGGCCACCGAGGCCGACATCCGCCAGATCCTGGACGAGGCCGCCCACTCGGTGCGGGACGAGCACCTGTCCCCCGACCTGATCACCTACGCGTTCGCGGGCTTGCGGGTCCTGCCCGGCGGCCCCGGCGGCGTGGAGAAGGCCAGGCGCGAGACCGTCGTCAGCGAGGGCAGCGGCGGCATGCTGTCGGTGGCGGGCGGCAAGTGGACGACGTACCGGCACATCGGCCGCACCGTCATCACCAAGCTCGCCAAGCTGCCCGGCGGCCCGCTGAACGAGGACATGGAGCCGCTGGACCACCTGCCCCGGCGGGTCCCGCTGCCCGGCGTCGCCAACCCCAACGCGGTCGCCCACCGGCTGCTGGTGGACCGCGAACCGGGGCAGCGCCTCGACCCGCTGACCGCGCGTCACCTGGCCACCCACTACGGCGCGCTGTCCTTCGACATCGCCCGGCTGGTCAACGAGGACCCTGCGCTCGGTGAGCGGATCCACCCGGACGGCCCGGAGATCTGGGCCCAGGTCGTGTACGCCCGCGACCACGAGTGGGCCGAGACGGCGGACGACGTGCTGCGCCGCCGCACCACCCTGACGGTGCGCGGCCTGGACACCGCGGACGTCCGGGAGCGGGTCGAGTCGCTGCTGGCCGGCCGGCGCGACTGACACCCCCGACCCGTGGGCCCGGGCGTCCGGGGTGAGCGGAAACGACCTCCCCGCTCACCCCGGACG
>NZ_JBHYMQ010000129.1:0-11773 GCF_042742985.1 Streptomyces sp. NPDC058864
CGGCCTTGGGGCCCTCCCGCGGGGCCACCCCCAAAACCACCCACCCCCCCCCGTCTGGGGGGGCGCCCCCGCTGGAAGACGCGGCGGGCCGCGGCCGCGGCCGCCACCAGCCCCGCCACCGCCGCGCGTTTCGCGAGCGGCCCGCCGGCGACCCTGAGCAGGTCGAGGGGCTCGTCCGCGGGGCCCGCCGGCACGGGGCGCTCGTCCTCGGCGGCGTCCTCGCCCCCGGCGGGGGGCTGCGGGGCGGCGAGGCGGCCGGCGAGGCAATCGGCGAACTGGCTGATGATGCGGTCGCCGACCTCGGCCATCACGCCCCGGCCGAACTGCGCGGGGCGGCCGGTCACGGCGAGGTCGGTCGTCACCGAGACGACCGTCGCGCCGTCCTTCTCCGTCAGCGTGCCGGTCACCGTCGCCCGCGCCGTCCCCTGGCCGCGGACCTCCTTGCCGCGGGCGGCCAGCACGACCCGGTGCGCGGTGCCGTCCCGCTCCTCGAAGACCGCCGTGCCGCGGTACGTCACCGTCACCGGGCCGACCTTGACCTTCACCGTGCCCTTGACGGTCTCGCCGTCGTACTCCTCCACCGTCGCGCCCGGCATGCACGGCGCGACGCGCTCGATGTCCAGCAGCGCCCGCCAGGCGTCCGCCACCGGGACGGGGACCCCGAACTCGTGGTGCAGTTCCATGATCTCCTCCTCGTCACACCGGCCTGAGCACCGGAGGGTGGATCGCGCCGGCCGTGCCCGACAGCGGGGTGCCGCTGCCGCCCCAGCGCAGCGAGATGATCTCGGCGGCGATCGACACCGCGACCTCCTCGGGGGTGCGCGCGCCCAGGTCCAGCCCGATCGGCGAGCGCAGCCGGGCCAGTTCGGCCGGGGCCAGCGTCGTGTCGCGCAGCCGTTTGAGCCGGTCGTCGTGCGTGCGGCGACTGCCCATGACGCCGATGTACGCGGCGGGGCGACGCAACGCGACCTCCAGCAGCGGAACGTCGAACTTGGGGTCGTGGGTGAGGACGCACATCACCGTGCGGTCGTCGGTCTCCGTACCGCCCAGGTAGCGGTGCGGCCAGTCGACGACGACCTCCACGCCCTCGGGGAAGCGCTTCGGGGTCGCGAACACCGGACGGGCGTCGCAGACGGTCACCCGGTAGCCCAGGAACAGCCCGATGCGCGCCACCGCCGCCGCGAAGTCGATCGCGCCGAACACCAGCATCCGCGGCGGCGGGGCGAAGGACTGCAGGAACACCGTCACGTCGTCCTCGCGCCGCTCACCGTGCCGGCCGTAGTGGCGCTGCCCGGTGGCGCCCTGGGCGAGCTCGCCGCGGGCGTCGTCGGTGACCGCCGCGTCCAGGCCCTCCGAGCCGAGGGTGCCGGCGACCCGGTCCGGCCACACCGTGAGCGTGGCGCCGCGCGGCGCGGGTCCGTCGAGCACCGTCGCGGTGACCACCGGGCGGTGGGCGGCGACCGAGGCGGCCACCTCGCCGAAGCCCGGGTCGGTGGCCGGGGACACCGGACGGACCAGCAGGGTGATCTCACCGCCGCAGGTCAGGCCGACCTCGAAGGCGTCGGCGTCGCTGTAGCCGAAGGTGTGCAGCCGGGCCTCGCCCGACTCGACTACCTCCTTGGCCAGTTCGAAGACCGCGCCCTCCACGCACCCCCCGGAGACGCTGCCGACGACCTCGTCGCCGGGCCCCACCGCCATGGCCGCGCCCGGCCCGCGCGGCGCGCTGCGGCTCACCGCCACCACGGTGGCCAGCCCGAAGGGGGCTCCCGAGGCGTACCAGTCGTCCAGCGCAGGAAGGATCTCACGCACCGTCGGCTCCTCTCACCACGGCGGCCAGACGTTCCAGCGCGCCCAGACTGTGCCCCTCCACGAAGGCGTCGACGCTCGGCAGCGCCGCCGCCATTCCCGCCGCCAGCGGGGCGTACCCCGGCCTGGCCTTGCGCGGGTTGGCCCACACCACGCGGTGCGCCAGCCGTGCCAGCCGCCGCATCTGCGCGGCCAGCAGGGCGGGGTCGCCGCGCTCCCAGCCGTCCGACAGCAGTACGACCACCGCGCCGCGCGCCGTTCCCCGCGCCCCCCAGCGGTCCAGGAACGCCCGCAGCGTCTCCCCGAGCCGGGTCCCACCGCTCCGGTCGGGCACCGCCGCCGCGACCGCGGCCAGTGCCGCGTCCGGGTCGCGGCGCGCCATCTCGCGGGTTACCCGGGTGAGCCGGGTGCCGAGGGTGAAGACCTCGGTGGGCGTACGGCCGCGCGAACCGTGCGTGGCGGCGTGCGCGAAGCGCAGCAGCGCGTCCGCGTACGGGGCCATCGACCCACTGACGTCCAGCAGCAGCACCACCCGGCGCGGCTTGCGGGCCGGGGCCCGCCGCAGCAGTACGGCCGGTTCTCCGCCCCGGCGCAGCAACTCCCGCACGGTACGCCGCGGATCGACGTCACCGCGGCGCGCCGGACGCCGGCGGGAGCTGCGGCGCGGCTCGCCGTCGAGCGCGAACACCGCCAGCAGCTGGTTCAGTTGGGCCCGCTCCGCCGCGGTCAGCGCGGCGACGTCACGGTGCCGCAGCACCTCCGTCGCGCTGGCGAGCGCGGTCGCCGTGGGTCCCCTGCCGCCTTCCTCCCCGGCGGTCCGCTCCCCGGACTCGGTCCTCGGCACCGCGGGCGGGCGCACCGGGCGGACCGCCGGCCGCACGCGGCGGGGCGGCGGCCGTTCGCCGTCGAAGAAGGCCGCGAAGACCCGGTCGTAGCGCTCCAGGTCCTCCGGGCCGCCGCCGCAGAGCGTCAGCCGTCCCGCCCAGTACACGTCGCGGCGCCGCCCCGGGTCGAGCCGGCCGAGCGCGGCCAGGAACGCGGCCACCCGCTCGGGGCCGGCCGGCACTCCGGCGGCCCGCAGGGCGCGGGCGAAGCCCACCACCCCCGCCGTGCCGTCCGCCGTGACCGTGCGCATCGAGCTCACCGCGTCCCGCCGGCCCGCGCCGCGAGGATCTCCGACAGGTCGAGCGAGCGCGCCCGCTCGGCGTCCTCGCGGTACTTCAGCACCGACCCGAGGGTGGTCATCGCCAGGTCCGCGTCGAGTTCCGTCGCGCCGAGCGCGGCCAGCGCCTCCGCCCAGTCGATGGTCTCCGCCACCCCGGGCGGCCGTACGAGGTCCTGCTCCCGCAGGCGCTGGACCACGGCCGTCACCTGCGTCGCGAGGCGCTCCGCCACGTGCGGCTGCCGGCGCCGCACGATCGCCAGCTCCCGCTCAAAGCCGGGGTGCTCGAACCAGTGGTAGAGGCAGCGCCGCTTCAGGGCGTCGTGCACCTCGCGGGTCCGGTTGGACGTCAGCACCACCACGGGCGGCGACTGCGCCCGCAGGGTGCCCAGTTCGGGGACGGTGACGGAGTACTCCGACAGCAGCTCCAGCAGGAAGGCCTCGAACTCGTCGTCCGCGCGGTCGATCTCGTCGACCAGCAGCACCGAGGGGCTGGTCTCCAGTGCCCGCAGCAGCGGCCGTGCCAGCAGGAACCGCCGGCTGTAGAGCTCGCCCTCCAGCGTCCCCGGGTCGCTGACGCCCGCCGCCTCGGCCGCCCGCAGGTGCAGCAACTGCCGTGGGAAGTCCCAGTCGTACAGCGCCTGCGACGCGTCGATGCCCTCGTAGCACTGCAGGCGGATCAGCGGCGCGCCGAGGGCTTCGGCGAGCGCGTGCGCCAGCGCGGTCTTGCCGACGCCCGCGTCGCCCTCGCAGAAGATCGGGCGGTGCAGCGTCAGCGCCAGGTAGCAGGCGACGGCGAGGCCGTCGTCGACCAGGTAGCCGGTCTCCTCCAGCCGGGCCCGCATCTGCCCGGGGCCGGCGATGCCGGGCACCGCCCCGTCCACGGCGGCGGCCGGGACGGCGCCGGGCGGCGCGGTGCCGGCACGGGCGGCGTCAGGGCCGGCGTCAGGGCTGGAGGGCGGGTTGCCGGAGGGCGGGGCACCGGGGCCGCCGGGGCGGTGGGGCCCCACCGCCCCGGCGCGTGCCGTCGTCACGGGAAGCGGCCCGCAGGAGGGGCCCGCCGGGGCGGTCCACCCCGGTGGAGTCCCTTCCGCCGGCCGGGTCATGCGCTGCGTCCGCTCCTCATGTCAGGTCCGCCGCGGCGAGGACCGCCCTGCGGGTCAGCACCCTCGCCAGGTGCTCCCGGTACTCGGCGGACGCGGACAGGTCGGACGCCGGCCGGGTGCCCTCCGCCGCGCTGTCGGCGGCCGAGGCGACCGCGTCCGGCGCGGCGTCGACGCCCGCGAGGGCGGCCTCGCAGGCGGTGGCGCGCACCGGGGTGGGCCCCATGTTCGAGAGCCCGACACGGGACTCGACGATGCGGCCGTCGTCCCGCCGCACCAGCGCGGCCACCCCCACCACGGCCCAGGCCTGGGCGCTGAGCTGGAACTTCTCGTAGTGGAAGCCCCAGGCGTCGGCCTTGGGCACCCGCACCTCCACCAGCAGTTCGTCGGGCCGCAGGGCCGTCTGCAGGTAGTCGGTGAAGAACTCCCGCGCCGGGAGGGTCCGCTGCCCGTCCGGCCCCTGGACGACCAGTTCGGCGTCCAGGGCGAGGACCGCCGCGGGCACGTCCCCGGCAGGGTCCGCGTGGGCGAGGGCGCCGCCGATCGTGCCGCGGTGACGCACCGCCGGGTCGGCCACCGTCGCCGTGGCGGCGGCCAGCAGCCCGGCGTGCCGCCGAACCAGCGGGTCGTGCACGACGTCGTGGTGCGAGGTGAGGGCGCCGATGACGAGGGTGTCCCCGTCGACCCGCACCCCGCGCAGGCCGGGGATCCGGCCGACGTCCACGAGGAGTTCGGGGAAGGCGAGCCGCATCCGCAGGATCGGCAGCAGGCTCTGGCCGCCGGCCAGCACCTTCGCCTCCTCCCCGGCGAGCGCGAGCTGCCCCACCGCCTCCTCCACGGTGCGGGGCCTGGCGTAGTCGAACGACGCGGGAATCATGAGCCGTCCTCCTCCGGCCGGGCGGACCGCGCGTCGCGCAGTGCCCGCCAGACCCGTTCCGGTGTGCACGGCATCGGCACGTCCGTGACGCCCAGCGGCCGCAGGGCGTCGACCACGGCGTTGACCACCGCGGGGGTCGAGGCGATCGTCCCGGCCTCGCCGACGCCCTTCACGCCCAGCGGGTTGGTGGTCGCCGGAGTCTCGATGCGGTCGGTGAGGAAGTCGGGCAGGTCGGCGGCGCTCGGCACCAGGTAGTCGGCCATGGTGCCGGAGACCAGGTTGCCCTCCGCGTCGTACACGGCCTCCTCGAACAGGGCCTGGGCGATGCCCTGGGCGAGACCGCCGTGCACCTGGCCCTCCACGATCATCGGGTTGACGACCTTTCCGACGTCGTCCACGCACACGTAGCTGCGGATCCGGACCCGGCCGGTCTCGGTGTCCACCTCCACCGCGCACAGGTGCGTGCCGTGCGGGTAGGAGAAGGCCTCCGGGTCCTCCACGTGCTCGGCGTTGATCGTCGGTTCCAGCCCGTCGGGCAGGTCGTGCGAGGTGAACGTCGCGAACGCCACCTCCTGGATGGTCCTGCGCGCGTCGGGTGAGCCCTTCACCGAGAAGACGCCGTCGGTGAAGTCCAGGTCGTCCTCGCTCGCCTCCAGCAGGTGCGCGGCGACCTTTCGGGCCTTGTCCACCACCTTCCGCGCCGCGCGGTGCACGGCCACGCCGCCGACGACCAGCGAGCGCGATCCGTAGGTGTCCATGCCCTGCGGCACCGTGCGCGTGTCGCCGTGCAGCACCTCGACGTCCTCGAAGGGCACGCCCAGCACGTCCGCCGCGATCTGGCTCCAGCTCGTCACATGGCCCTGCCCGTGCGGGCTGGTTCCGGTCAGCACCTCCACCTTGCCGGTGGGCAGCATGCGGATGGACGCCGCCTCCCAGCCGCCCGCGCCGTAGCGCAGGTCGCGCAGGATCCGGCTGGGCGCGAGCCCGCACATCTCCGTGTACGTCGAGACGCCGATGCCGAGCCGCACCGGGTCGCCGCGCTCCTCCCGTTTGCGCTGCTCGGACCGCAGGTCGTCGTAGCCGAAGAGGGCGAGCGCCTTGTCCGTCGCCGACTCGTAGTTCCCGCTGTCGTAGGTGAGTCCGCCGATGGTGGTGTACGGGAACTCGTCGTGCCCGATCCAGTTGCGGCGGCGCACCTCCACGGGGTCCATGCCGAGTTCGGCCGCGAGTTCGTCCATCATGCGCTCGATCGCGAACGTCGCCTCGGGGCGGCCCGCGCCGCGGTACGCGTCGGTGGGGGTCTTGGTGGTGAAGACGCCCGTGCAGGTGAAGTCGTAGGCGTCCATCTTGTAGATGCCGGGGAACATGAACGCACCGAGCAGCGGGACGCCCGGCGTCACGATCATCAGGTAGGCGCCCATGTCGGCGAGCAGGTCCACCTTCAGGCCGAGCAGCCTGCCGTCGCGCGTCGCGGCGAGTTCGAGGTCCTGGATCTGGTCCCGGCCGTGATGGGTGGCCAGGTACCCCTCCGAGCGGGACTCCGTCCACTTCACGGGACGGCCCAGCTTGCGGGCGACGGCCAGGCCGATCGCTTCCTCGCCGTAGACCTGGAGCTTGGAGCCGAAGCCGCCGCCGACGTCCGGCGCGACGACCCGGAGCCGGTGCTCGGGGATGCCGGTGACGAGGGCCATCATCACGCGCACGATGTGCGGGATCTGCGTCGCGGAGTACAGGGTGTACTGGTCCGAGGTGTCCGGCGGGACCGCCACGACGGCCCGCGGTTCCATGGCGTTGGGGATGAGCCGCTGCTGCACGAAGCGCCGGCGCAGCACGACGTCGGCCCGCTCGCGCACCGTCGCGTAGTCCTCGCCGGTGGCCAGCGGCCAGGTGTAGCAGCGGTTGGTGCCCTTGTCGGCGTGGACCAGCGGGGCGCCCTCGGCGAGCGCCGCCTCCATGTCGAGGACCGGGGGCAGCGGCTCGTAGTCGACGTCGATCGCCTCCAGCGCGTCGGCGGCCGCGTAGCGGTCCCGGGCGACGACGACCGCTACCGGGTCGCCGGTGTGGCGTACCTCGTCGACGGCGACCGGCGGGTGCTCCGGCAGCACGATGTCCTCGGTGACGGGCCAGGCGCACGGCAGCGAACCGAGCCCTTCGGCCAGGTCGCGGCCGCTGTACGCGGCGACCACCCCCGGCCGCTCCAGGGCCGGCGCGACGTCGATCCGCTCGATGCGGGCGTGCGCCATCGGGCTGCGCAGGATCGCGATGTGCAGCAGGCCCGGGACGGTGATGTTGTCGGTCCAGTTGGTCCGGCCGGTCACCAGCCGGGCGTCCTCCTTGCGGACCCGGGCCCGGCCGACCTCGGGTTCGCGTCCGGTGAGCTGGTCGGTCATACCGGCGCCCCGCTTCCGGCCGTGCTCGGTTCGGCGTGCTCCGCCACGGCGCCGGGTTCGGGGGCCTGGTGCCGGCGTTCCTCGGCGGCGGCCGCGAGCACGGCACGCACGATGTTCATGTAGCCCGTGCAACGGCAGAGGTTGCCCTCCAGGCCCTCGCGGACCTCCTCGGGCGTGGGGTCGGGGTTCTCCCGCAGCAGGTCGCGGGCGGCCATGATCATGCCGGGGGTGCAGAAGCCGCACTGGAGGGCGTGCTGCTCGTGGAACGCCCTCTGCAGCGGGTGCCACTCACCGCCGGCGGAGGCCAGCCCCTGGATCGTCGTCACCTCGCCGCCGTCGGCCTGGACGGCGAGCACCGAGCAGCTCTTCACGCTCTTCCCGTCGAGGTCCACGGTGCAGGCACCGCAGTTCGTGGTGTCGCACCCGACGGGGGTACCGGTCAGACCGAGCCGGTCCCGCAGGTAATGGACGAGCAGGAGGCGGGGCTCCACCTCGTCCTCGTAGGCCGTGCCGTCCACCTTCACCGAGATGCGGGTCATATGCCCTCCCAGAGGCGCCGCGTGGCGAATCCCCCGTTCTGCTCCGATACGCGCAACTGTAAGTCGCGGCCGGGGACAACGCGACGCCTCGGACGCGAGTTTCACGGGCCTCTTGCGCTCGGAAATCCGAGGCGTAATGTTGATTACATGATTACCAGCGAGCAGAAGGAAGCGCTGCGCGGCTGGCTCGCCGGGCGGCTCCCCGAAGGGCTCTTCGAGGCGCTCGTGGACGTGACCGCCGACCGCGAGGAGATCACCGTCGTCGGCCGCATCCCCGCGCCCGCGGTCGGCGCCGACGCGTCGGAGGTGGAACGCGAGGCCGCGCTCGACGGACGGATCGCGGAGTTCCGCGAGCGCACCCGCGAGGACCGCGTCGCCGTCGCCCGCGAGGCCGAGCACCGCTTCGGACGCAAGGTCTCCTGGGGCGTGGAGTGCGGCGGGCGCCGGGCGATGTACACCACCGTCTCCGTCCCCGTCATGACCCGGCTGCGCCAGCCCGAGCGCCAGGTCCTCGACACCCTCGTCGCGGGCGGCGTCGCCCGCAGCCGCAGCGAGGCCCTCGCCTGGTGCGTCCGCCTGGTCCGCGCCAACACCGACACCTGGCTCGGCGACCTGCGCGACTCGCTGGAGCACGTCCAGCGTGTCCGCGCCCAGGGCCCCGACCGCGCCGCGCCGCCCGCCGAGGACGACTGACCGGCGGCTGCGCCGGGCTGCCGGGTGTTGTTGTGTGCGGGTTGTTTGCGCCTGCGGCGGGCATCCCGCGCCCTCCCTCCCGATTGCTCGGCGCGGTCGGTGCGGGCCTGCGCATCGTGTGCCTGGGTCGGTGCCGCGCCGGCGCACGTCCTCAACGCTCGCGGTTTACGTCCACATCGTTCGGCGCCGCGTTCGCCGCTCGTCGTTTCCGGGCGCACCCCGACACACCCCCTCTCGTTTGTTGGGGCGCATGACGGCCGGTGGGGGTTAAGTAAGGCACTCGGGGCAACCCTGGACCGCTTCCTCATCCCCACCGGCCGTTGGTCGCCCGCGACACGGAGGGGGTGGGGGAGGTGGGAGCACCCCCGGCCGAAGGCTGGGGGAGGGTGGGCGTTCTGGACGCTAACGTGTATTTGTTGTGCGGCATCCGGGGCGGCAAAAGCGGGTGCCCGCCATGCACGTAAATATGCGGTACAGAATGCCCACCCCGGAGGCCCCGCCCCCGGCCCACCGCGCACGCGCGCAGGCCCGCACCAACGATCCGGGGCAATCGGGAGGGCGGGCGGGGGACAGCCCGCCGCAGGCGCAAACAACCCGCACACAAATCTCCCGGGCAGCCCGGCGCAGCCGCCCGCAACCACAACGGCGCCGCACAGGCTGGTTCCGGGACGGCACGGCCTCCGACGCCGTTCGGGCCTGCCCGGCGGCCCATCCTCCGCCGCGACGGAGGTACTTGGGCGCGTGGGGGTGCCCCCCCGTCGGCCGTCCGGCGGTCCTGCCGGGCCCGCCGCGCGAGCCCCGGTCACCCGGGAAGGGCGCCTGCGCCGGTGGGCCGTACGGGTTAGATTCGGAGGCGTGCTGCGCATCGTGGACGGCAGGAGCGGCGAGCCCGTGGAACTGGACCCGGGGCGGCGGGTGCCGCTGCGGGTGCTCGCCCACACCGGCGTCGCGGGCGGGACGACCGCGCTGCGGGTACTGCTGCTGGCGGACGTACTGGCGCGCACGGCCGAGACCTGGGGCGGGCAGGTGCTGGTCGCCTCGGTGGGTCCGGCAGACCCCGCACTGGACGGCGCCGCCGCGGCGCTGGCCATCAGGCCCTGCGCGGGCCGCGGCGACGACGTCCGCGAGGCGGAGGAGGCACTCGCCGGCCGGGCCCGGGTGCACGTCGCACCGGCGGGCACGGACACCGGCGGCCCGCGCCTGGACGTCGGGCCGGTTCACCCGGATGAGGTAACGGCCACCGGTCCGGCCCTACGGCTCGCGCTGCTGCGGCTCGACCGCCGGGCCTCCGCGGAACTGACCCCTGGGGTCCTGGAGGCGGCGGACACCGGCCTCCGGCGCTGGCGCGGCGATGTGGCCCGCTGGGCCGAGTCGCCGTCCAAGCCGATGTGCGCCGAGTACGTCGAACGCCTTCAGGCGGCCCTCGCCGCGGACCTCGACACCGCCTCCTACCTGGCCGCCCTCGACCGGCTGGAGGCGGAGGCCGCGCTGCCCGACGGCTCCCGCTTCGAGACGTTCGCCCAGGCGGACCGCGTGCTCGCCCTGGAGCTGACCGCCGAGGTCGGCGGGGTGCGCTCGTGAGGCGCCGCACGGCGGATACACGACGGCTCGTCGTGCTGCGGCACGCCAAGTCCGCCTGGCCCCCGGACGTCCCCGACCACGACCGCCCGCTCGGTCCCCGCGGCCGCCGCGACGCCCCGGCCGTCGGCCGCTGGCTGCGTGAGGCCGGCCACACGCCCGACCTGGTGATCTGCTCGACCTCCCGGCGCACCCAGGAGACCTGGGAACTCGCCGCCGGGGCCCTGGGCGCCACGCCGCCCGCGCCGGTGCGGCTCGACGAGCGGGTCTACGCGGCCACCGCCCGCGCGCTCCTCGACGTCCTGCGCGAGGCCCCCGACGACGCGGCGACCCTCCTGCTGGTCGGCCACAACCCGGGGGTCCAGGACCTCGTCCTCCGCCTGACGGGCGAGGCCCGCGCCGACGCCCTGCTCCGCGCGGCCGACAAGTTCCCGACCTCCGCCCTGGCCGTCCTGACCTGGGCCGACCCCTGGTCCTCCCTCAGCCCGGAACACGCCCGCCTCGACGACTTCGCCGTTCCCCGCGGCTGAACCCCTCCTGGGACCGGGCGCCGCGGGAAGGGGCCTAGGCCGACGCCGCGAGGGCGGCGGTCGTCGCGGCGGCGAGGCGGTCGAGGTAACGGGGGGTGAGGGGGGAGCGGAGGACCGCGAGGCGCCAGTAGAGGGGGCCGGCGATGAGGTCGAGGGCGAGGTCGCGGTCCGTGCCGGCGGGGAGCTCCTCGCGTTCGACGGCGGCGTCGACGATCGCGACGGCGATGCCGCGCTGGGTGTCGCGCAGCGCGATCTGCAGGGTCTCGGCGATCTCCGGGTTGCGGGAGGCCTCCGCCAGCAGGTCGGGGATGATCTGCGAGGCGACGGGGTGCCGCAGCGCCCGCGCCGTGACCTCCAGCAGCATCCGGATGTCGCCCGGCAGGCTCCCCGTGGCGGGTGCCGGCACGCCGATCGCCGCGACGGCGGACACCACGTCGAGGACGAGGGGCAGCTTGGAGCGCCAGCGCCGGTAGACCGCGGCCTTGCCGACGCCCGCGCGGCGGGCGATGCCCTCGATGGACATCCGGCCGTACCCGACCGCGGCGAGTTCCTCGAAGACGGCCGCGCGGATCGCCTCCGTGACATCGTCGCGGAGCACTGCCGCCCCGGCGGGGGCGCGTCGTGGGGGTGCGGTGTCCGGTGCCATGCCCGGCAGCCTACGCGACGACGGGACGGAACGGTTGCGTTCCAGCGCCCGTGTGGTCTAACGTCTCGATAACGACGATACGGTCTCGTTCCGTCGGCGCACCATCGCCCCCTCGCGCATCACCACCCGAACGGAAGCGCCCCCCTCGTGAGCCTTGACATCGAGTCCTCCTCAGCGGCGCCCGCGCCGCCCGGCGCTCCGGCGCCGTCCCCCGCGGAGCTGGCGGCCAAGTACGGGCTGTCGGTCAGCGGAGCCCGGCCCACCCTGCGCGCCTACGTGCGGCAGCTGTGGGGACGCCGTCATTTCATCTCGGCGTTTTCGCGGGCCCGCGTGTCGGCACAGTACACCCAGGCCCGGCTGGGCCAGCTGTGGCAGGTGCTGACGCCGCTGCTGAACGCGGCCGTCTACTACTTCATCTTCGGCCTGCTGCTGGGCACCGACCGGGGTGT
>NZ_JBHYMQ010000130.1:0-11670 GCF_042742985.1 Streptomyces sp. NPDC058864
GAACTGCTGCAGCATTACCTCACACGGTCACAGGGTCCCGCTGCCTCGACCAGCGCGTCACCAGCGCAACACAGCACAGACCGTGCACATCCACCTGGTATGACGCCGCGTCATCGCTTCACGAAAATCTTGACTGAGCCCATCGAGAACCCGGCCTCGTCGGCGAAGACGGTCCAGGCCCCGAGCGCCGCCGCGGTGGTTCCACGGCCGGCCAGGTCTCCTTCACCCACGTCGCGACCGCCTCATCGTCGCGCTGCACCGCCCTGCGAGCCGGCACCTGGGGCGACCAGCCGTGCCGGTGCAGCAACAGGCACACCCCGGGCACGGTGTAGCTCTTGTGGAACATCCGCCCGATCAGCGTCCTGATCCGCCGCGAGCGTCCAGCGCTCGTCGGACCAGCCGTGCGCCACTGCCCCCAGTTCCAAGGCCGCCTCCAGCTTCACGAACAACTCGTCGCTGAGCTTGGGCAAGGACGCCGGCCCCTTCGAGACCAGGCCCGCTTCACCCCGCTCGGCCCACTCGCGCCGCCAGCGCTGTACCGAGCGCACATGCACCCGCAGCACCTTCGCCACCTCGGCGTTGTCGCTACCGGCCGCGAACATCTCGCCCGCGTCCAGACGGATCTGCTCGCGAAACGCCCTCCGCTCGGCAGTCAGCCCGCCACCCTGCGCGTACCTCATGACCGTGGTGTACCGCGACGATCACGACCTGTCAGCACCCCACGACATCACGCATTACAAGTCAGTAGTACTCCCGCAAGCGGCGTGGCCCCTGTCGCAGGCGCCGCCGCTGGGGCCCGGGGCATCCCGCAGGAGGTAAGCGGTGACCCAACCGTCCTTCGGCGATGAAGCCAGGAACATGTGTCCGCATTCTCCACGTGAAAGGCTGTCGCCTTTCCTCGAGATCTCATTTCGGGCTGACCCGGCTGCCATGGCCTCCGTACGCAGGGGACTGCGAGCCGCTCTTCACGAGTGCGGACTGGAAGAGATCGCAGAGGACGTCGTTTTGGCCGCCCAAGAGCTCATGTCGAACGCCGTCGTGCATGGCTGCCGCAGTCTCGCGGCGGATACCCAGGTCACCATCACTGTTGCCTGCACCACAGTGCTGCTGCGTGTGGCTGTGCACGACCCGTCCGACGAGTTGCCTCAACCGCGGGCCGATTCGGACACCCCGGAGAGCGGGCGCGGCTTGAAGATCACTGCCGCTGTCGCCGACCGATGGGGCGTCGAAAAGCACCGTGCCGACGCTGGCAAGTCTGTCTGGATAGAGCTCGACTCCCCCCATGACCGAGGCCTGTGAGCGCTGTGGCACCGACCGGTCCCGCTGAGTAGCTGCACGTCTGCGGCTACGGTGCCGAGGCCGGTCGGCGCGGGCTCCACATCGTTGGTGTCTCGGTCGAATATGCGGTGCCGCACGCCCGTATGCGGTGCCGCACGCCCGCAGGCGATGCTGTGGCGCTGCTGGATGTGGCCGGCGCGCTGCGGGGCCGGTGCTCGATCGCGCTGATGCGTGACCAGCCCCTCGGTCGCAGGGGAACGAAATGCTGACGGCTCCAGCCCTGCGGCGTTGCCACCCCTACGTACATCCCGCGTGCGTACCACCAGCAGGGACACGTCTACCGGCCATGCCGTGAGTTTACGGCGCAATACTGGGCTTCATGGCTCCTCACACTGATCCGCGCATCGTCTCGGCGGCCGTGTCGGACCCCGACGCCGACCACGAGCGGCGCCTCGACCCGCGTACCGAGCTGAGCGAATTCCTGCGCACCCGTAGGGCCCGGCTGAACCCGGCTGACATCGGGCTCACCGGTTCCAGCGGAAGGCGCCGGGTGCCGGGCCTGCGGCGGGAGGAATTGGCACAGCTCGCCGGAGTCTCAGGGGCGTACTACACACGACTGGAACAGGGCAATGCCCGCAACGTCTCGGCCGAGGTCCTGGACGCGATCTCCCGTGCGTTGCGGCTCTCCGACGCCGAGCACGCCCACCTGATGCATCTGGCCAAGCCGAAACGGCAGCAGCGGCGGCCCGCACCACGGCGCCAGCAGGTACGGCCGGCACTGCTGGATCTGCTGTCGGCGATGGAAGGCGTGCCCGCCTACGTCTGGGGCCGCCGAACCGACGTCCTGGCCTGGAACCGCACAGCCTCCGCGCTCTTCGGTGACTGGGCGGCGCGTGCCCCGCAGGAGCGAAACTGGGCACGGATCATCTTTCTCGACCCAGGGGCCCGGCAGCGCTACGCCGACTGGGAGATCAAGGCCTCCGACGTGGTGGGACACCTGAGGCTGGACGCCGGCCTGCACGCAGACGATCCGCTGCTCGCGGCACTGGTCGGGGAGCTCTCCGTGAAGAGCGAGGAGTTCCGGACGCGGTGGGCGGCCCACGACGTCAAGAAGAAGTCGCACGGAGGCATGCGAATCATGCACCCGCTGACGGGCGAGCTGACACTGCGCTACGAGACCCTCACACTTCCGGGTGATCAGGAACAGTCGTTGTCGATCTACCACGCCGAGCCCGGCTCAAAGTCCGAGGAGGCTCTGCGCCTGCTGGCGAGCTGGGGTGCGGACGCGGCGGGGGGCGCGTCGTCTACCGCAGGCGGTTGACGACACCGGCGCCCGTCACACGTGCAGCCCCGCTGATGTGTGCGGGCCTGACGGCTTTCAATGACCTGCGACCGGGCGCAAGCACCGCGGCGTCACGTGTCGCCGTCATCGGCGCCGGCGGTCGCCATCCGTTGTGCCGTTGCCATGGGCGCCTGCGTCGCCGTCATCGGCCGGTCGCGCCGCGGAGAAGCAGCAGCGAGGGACATGGGCGCCGAAGACACCGACCCGGCCGAGGCACTCACGGCCGGGGAGAGCGGAGCGAATCTGATCGCTCGACACCCTCCCCCCACCGACAAGACGCGGATCGCGGTGTTCCACGGCCCGAGGCTTCGGCGTCCCGCCGATGGCCGGCCGGCACCAACTCAGCCGGCCGGCTTACCGCATCGGGCTTACGGTCGAATGGTCAGCACCAGCTTCCCCGTGACCCGGCCCAGCTCTCCCTCCGCGTGCGCCTTCGCGGCCTCGGCCAGCGGGTAGGTGCCGGAGACGTGCGGGAACAGCTTGCCGGCCTCCACCAGGGCGGCGACGCCCGCCATGCCGGTGTGGTCGTACTCGACCTGCATGGCTGTGGCCCGCACCCTCAACTGGGCCGCGCGCTCCTCCACTTCCGTGAACTGCGTGGGCAGGATCGACACCAGCAGACCGCCCGGCCTCAGCGTTTCGAGCGAGCGCAGACGGTCCTCGCCGAGGAACGGGTCGAGGACCACGTCCATATCAGTGGCTTCCGTCACGAAGTCCTGTGTGCGGTAGTCGATGACCTCGTCGACTCCCAGGCTCCGAAGGAAGTCGTGCTTGGCCGCGGACGCCGTACCGATGACATACGCACCGCGGGCCTTGGCGATCTGCACCGCGAGATGGCCCACGCCGCCGGCCGCCGCGTGGACCAGCACCCTCTGGCCCGGTCGCACGTCAGCCCTGTCGATGAGCGCCTGCCATGCGGTCATCGACGCGAGGGGAAGCGCGGCCGCCTCGACGTGGCTGAGCGCCGCCGGGACGGGTACGAAGGCGCGGGCTGGAGCGGTCACGTACTCGGCATGGGCGCCGTGACCGTTCGGGTACGGCAGCATCCCGAACACCTTGTCGCCCGGCCGGTGCAGCGAGACGCCGGCGCCGACGTGCTCGACCACACCGGACACGTCCCAGCCCAGCGTGAACGGCGGCTCGCCGAAGCGCATCATCCCGGCGCGGTGTTTGAAGTCGGTGGGGTTCAGTCCCGCGGCGTGGACGGCGACCAGGATCTCGTTACCTATGGGCTCAGGTCGCTCGACCTCGACTTCCTCGAGGACTTCGGGTGCGCCATAAGCGTGCTGGCTGACGGCACGCATCATTTGCTTGATCATGGCCCCAGCGTGCGTCCCCCGCACACGCCCCGGCAATGGCAGAAATGTCAATAGGCGATAGAATAGTGCCATGGTCCATTCGGAGCCGCACAGAGTCGCCGTCCTCGCCCTTGACGGCGTCTATCCCTTCGAACTGGGGATGCCCACGCGCGTCCTGAGCGCCGCCGACGGCCGGTACGAGGTCACCGTCTGTTCCAGTGACGGTGCTCCGGTCGAGACCAACGCCGGTTTCACCATCGTCCCGCGGCACGGACCGGAGGCACTCGAATCAGCTGACACCGTGATCATCGCCCCGCTCGATCCCGCACGGCTGACCCGCGAGCTCCCTCGGACTGTCGCCGCCGCCCTGGCCCGGATCCGGCCGGGCACGCGGCTCGCCTCCATCTGCAGCGGAGGCTTCGTCCTGGCCGCGGCCGGCCTGCTCGACGGGCGTCCGGCCACCACGCACTGGGAGAGCGCACAGCTGTTCCGCCGCTGGTACCCGCATATCCGCCTGGACGAAAACGTGCTTTTCGTCGATGACGGCGACGTGCTCACCTCGGCCGGTGCCGCGTCCGGGGTGGACCTGTGCCTCCACCTGATCCGCACAGACCACGGCGCCCGCCTGGCCAACCGCGCCGCGCGACGCTGCGTGGTGGCTCCCTTCCGCGAGGGCGGCCAGGCCCAGTACATCGAGCGCCCCCTCCCCGACGACCCCGCCGCATCCACCTCCACCACCCGTCAGTGGGCACTCCAGCAGCTCAGTGAACGGCCCACCGTGGAGCAGATGGCCGAGCATGCCCATATGAGTGTGCGGACCTTCGTCCGTCGGTTCCGCGCGGAGACCGGCCTGCCCCCCGGCCAGTGGCTTACCAAGCAGCGCCTCGCGTGCGCCAAGTCCCTGCTGGAAGCAACGGACCTGACTGTTGATCAGGTCGCGCTCGAAGTCGGCTTCGCCACCGCCACCTCGCTGCGCCAGCACCTGAACGCGGAACTGGGAGTCTCACCCGTGGCCTACCGCCGCGCTTTCAGAACCGCTGATCCGTCCACCCACGAGCGGTCCGTGGACCGTGCGCCGACACGGACTACAGTCAGTGACCTCTCCGATGCGCGGGGAGAACAGGACGCATTATCGGGCCGTGCGACCTCCCCCGTGGGGACAGCCACGCCTCGACCTTGACGGGACGCGCCGGCCGTGACCGGCGATGCGGACCCAAGTTGGGCGAGTTCCTGCGCACCCGCGCACCGCGGCTGAAGCCTGCCAACGCAAGGCTTCGGTCAGCTTCGTGCAGGGCCCGCGCCTGCTATCAGCTGATCCCGTAGCTGCGTACGGGCTTCACCAGTACGCCGGCGCGGCGTTCCGCGGCCATCACCCTGTCGAACTCGTCCCAGTCCTCGTGAGTGCCGCCGGCGGCGACGTAGATCTCACGGAGGAGCTGGTGTACCGGGATCGCATCGAAAGCCGGATGCGGGTCGTCGGGGCCCACGATCTCAGCCTCTCCCTCCACCGTTGACCACGACCAATCGGAACGCACGGTTACTGCAAGCCGGGGGCGCACCCGGAGGTTGGCGAGCTTGACCTTCCCGTACGTCACAAAAGCCACGACGTCCGTGCCGTCCATGGGATGTCTGATGACGCCGGCATTGACAACCGACGACTGTACGGTGTGGTCAGCACGCAGTGTCGACACCACAGCGAGACCCTGTTCCAAGCGCGCCAGGTTCGCGAAGTCGAGCACGGTCTTCCTGCCGAGTTCCATGGTGATCCCGTCCATCCTGGCTCGTCGATGTGTGGCAAGCGGCACGCATCTCGTTCAGCCGCGTACGTTCTCGGTGCACGCCCGTGCCGGCAGCTGAGGCAGCGGGGCAACTCCCATGCGTAGTCTCGTTGCAGCGTTGCATGCGCCCGTTTCAATCGGCGCAGTGGCACTCTCCGGGAAGCACTGGGACGTGTCGTCAGCCGATCGTCGGCACCCCAAGCCCTGGGAAGTCTCTCGCTGCCCCACAAGGGACCAACACCGTCGTCGCTTTTCTCGTTCAGAACGGCTGCACTGCTGAAGAATTTTGTCACCTGGACTCCGTATTCGGCGGAACCCTTCCTGTCCCTGCCGGTAGTAGGCACAGCAGGAGCAGGCAGATCAGTTGTTGGCTGCTGAGCCGAAGCTGTAGTCCGGTAGACGGCAAGGACAGCTGGGTTTCCTCCGCAGGACCTGCACCGCACCCGGCCCTGCCCCCTATCGGTACGTCGACGGGCTACCGCTGCGACCGAGCCCTGTCGCACACGACGCTCATGCATGACGGAAGAGAAGATCAACGTGGAACAGACAACTCACGAAAAATCGGTGGCGGAGTCAGCGGACTTGATGACGCCCATGTCTCTGAGGGTGGCAGCAACGCTGCGACTCGCCGACCTGGTTCCCGAGGAAGGCGCCACCGTTGCTGAGATTGCGGCTCTGGTCGACGTGGAGGCGACCTCGCTTGGTCGACTACTCGATCACCTGGTCACCGTCGGCGCCTTCGAACATGAAGAGGAATTCGGTCGGTACACGGTCACCGCCTGGGGCCGCCAACTACGCTCCGATGATCCGCATCCCCTTCGTCCTGGTCTCGACCTGCACGGCGCGCTCGGGCGGGCGCAGCTCGCCGCTGTCGAACTTCTTCACACCGTCACCACCAACGGAGATGCCTACTCCCGGCGGTACGGGCGCGACTTTTGGACTGATCTCGCGGCGACCCCCGCGCTCCGTGCGTCATTCGATGCGACGATGCAGCATCGAATCCACGGTGATGCCACCACACTGCTCAACGCGTTCGACTGGTCACGGTTCACCCATCTTGTCGATGTCGGCGGCGGGGACGGTCTCATCCTGGCGTCCGTACTGGAGGCGCACCCTCAGATGCGCGGACATGTCGTTGAACGCGCAGAAACGATCGCACAGGCGTCGGCACGCCTGACCCGAGCCGTGCTCGCGCGGCGAGCCGTAGCCCTGGAGGGAAACTTCCTCGATTCCCTTCCCGAGGGCGCCGACCTTTATCTCCTCTCGGATATTGTGCACAACTGGGCCGACGAAGAGGCGATCAGCATCTTGAGCAACTGCGCCAATGCAATGGCCCCCCACGGAGCCGTGGTCGTGGTGGAGACCATGCTCGACGGCGAACCCGATCAGCCGCGTAACACAGGCATGGACCTCAACATGTGGACTTTCCTGGGGGGTCGTGAGCGAACGCAACACCAAATAGTCGATCTGGCGGCACACTGCGGGCTGCATTTGGCCGGGCAAAAACACATCGGTCCGTGGCGAAACCTGCTCGAGTTTCGTCTTGGGTAAGTCGGCGGCGCCTACCCGGTGAGGGGCTTCGGTCGATCAGCCCCGGCACCTTGGGTTGTGACGCCGCCGCAGTAGCTGGGCGGACAACTCCGTTCCTCGAGCGATGGCGATGCAGTAAACACCGCCTCGGGACGAAGCGATGGATGTGGCTCGCGGCTTGACGTAATTTCTAGCGTCGGACGGGCCTGCACGAACGGCTTTGGCGTGCAGGTCTCGTCGAGGTACCTGTCTTCGCGCCAGTGCAATCTGTGCCAGAGGATATGACCGATCGTGCCAACGGGATCGCTTCGCACGGCGGTTGACGGATTCACGGTTAGCCTGTGGACATGAGCAAATATGTCATACAAGCTGCTCGCATGTTCAACGGTGCCGCATGGTCCGGCCCGTGCGCGCTGTTCGTTGAGAATGGCCGAATCTACAAGGTGGCCAGCGCCTATGAGATGCACAGCGACCCCTACGTGTCCGAGGTCTTCGACTTCGGTGCCGATTCCTGTGTCTTGCCCGGACTCATCGACACTCATATGCACTTGGCTTTCGACGCCAGCGCCGACCCGGTCACCGCGCTGAGCAAGACCGATGACGACGGACTGCTGGAACAGATGCGGCGCGCGGCCGCCAGCGCCTTGTCCGCCGGCATCACATCCGTCCGCGACCTTGGCGACAGAGCCTTTCTGTCGGTCGGACTCGGAAAGGAGTTCGACGAGCATCCTGCCCGAGGCCCGCACATCGTCTCCGCCGGGCCGCCGCTGACCCCCATCGGGGGACATTGCCACTTCTTCGGAGGCGAAGCCGAGGGAACTGATGCCTTGCGAACCGCCGTCCGGGAGCGCGGCAGGCAGGGATGCGGCGTGGTGAAGATCATGGCGAGCGGCGGCCACATGACACCGGGATCGAAGCCGATGCATGCCTCCCAGTACACCGCCGACGAACTGCGCATGGTCGTGGAGGAAGCCCACAAGATCGGGCTGTCCGTGGCCGCGCACGCACACGGGAACGAGGCCATCCTCGACGCGGTGAATGCGGGCGTCGACACGCTCGAGCACGTCAGCTTCATGACACCCGAAGGATTCGCCCCCGAGGAGAAGGTGCTGGCCGCGATCGCGAAGAGCGATGTGTTCGCCAGCGTGACACTGGGGTTCGATCCAACCGTCCCCCCACCGGCAGCCCTCACCGCACAGTTCGCCAAGATCTCCGCCGGCTACCGGTCACTCCATGAACACGGCACGCGGGTGGTGGTGGGAACCGACGCCGGCGTGGCCCCCTTCAAGCCGCACAACGTCCTCCCCCACGCGGTCGCCGAGCTTCTCGGCCTCGGCTTCTCCTCCGAGGAGGCGTTGTCCGCAGTCACCGCGCTGGCGGCCGAGGCGTCCGGTCTCGGATCGCGGAAGGGGTACCTTCGTCCCGGTTACGACGCCGACCTGCTCGTGGTCAGCGGCGACCCGTCTCGTGACGCAACAGCACTGCTGGACGTCACCGCGGTATTCCGGTCCGGGGTCCGGGCGCGCTGACGCCCCCTGAGCGTCAAACGGGTCGGGGGCGATCGGAACACGGCCCCCTCGACCCGTGCGGCCCCCTGCTCCGGCGGTCGTGCGATCCCACGCGAGACGAACCTGCGTGCGGCACGGATGCCGACGCTGCGTGCGGGGCCGGTGGCCGCTGGAGCCCCGGACCGACCAGGAGTACATCGGTCTCCCCGGCCGGGAAGCACTCAAGTCGACCGCCACTGAGGATGCGTGATCTCGCCCTGGAATGGGCCGGCCGCGTACGCGTGGCATCAGCAGGCGCCACGGACCTCATCCGTGTGCCAATCCACCGTTTCGGGCGGCGCCCCGCCCACCAGCTGTTCCTGGACGCCTCGCCTGTCGCCTCCGGCCGCCACATCTCGAGGCGCACCCTGTTCGTGCTCTCGAGGTGACGTGTGTGAGGGACCCGGCGAGCGCACTGCCCGGGCTCCTGAGTACCCCGGGCAGTGCTGCGATCTCCTCGATGCGCCGCTACTTGGCGTCCCCGTCGAAGATCGCCCGGTCGGTGTTCGGCTCAACCCACTTCTGGGCTCGGCGCCGCCAGATCTCAGCGCCCGGCTCCAGATCCGAGTGGTCGTCGAGGGTTCCTGCCTTGACGATGATGATTTCGGGGCGTTCATGGAGGATGGTCAGAATCGGGGTACCGCAGTCGCCGCAGAAGAGCCTGTCCCGCAGGTTGCCGTTCTCAGCTCCAACGGTCTGGTGCAACTTGGGGGTTCCCTCGATTTCCACGGCATCGCGGGCCACCAGCACGTTCACCGAGAAGGCCGACCCGGTGTGCCGCTGACAATGGCCGCAGTGGCACAGAACGACGGCTTCGGGCTGCGCGTCGAATCGGTAGCTGACCGAGCCGCACAGACAGTGTCCGGTCCACGCGCTGACGGGCGCCGGCGGGGTGTTGCTCATGACGGAGTCTCCTTTGATCAATGTGCTGGATGTCCAGCGAAAGGGGAATGTGGGTGCGCCGCTGCAACCGCGTTGTGTCACCGCATCAGGCCCGCTCGGGAAACGCGTGCTTGGAGCCGGTGATGACGGTGACGGCTGCGGCGATCAGTAGCAGCAGGGATGCCCACGTGATCGAGGCAGTGCTCACGGCCGCGAGGAGCAGGCCACCGATGAGGCCGCCGATCGCGATGGAGGCGGAGAACACGGTGATGGTGATGGACTGAGCGATGTGGGCCGCCTCACCACTGGCGTTGATCGCGGCACCGACGAAAAGACTGGGAGAGCTGCCGAACGCGAAACCCCAGGCGGCGACAGCGGCATAGACCAGCACCGGTATGTGTGCGAGCACGGCAAGCACAAGCACGGAGGCTGCGAAGGTCACCACGCTGCTCACCACGAGCTTGCGCAGATGACGGTCGATGTGTGTACCGACGACCAGCAGGCTCAGCACCGAGGTGACCCCGAAGGTGAACAACACCCAGCCCGTCTGACCTGCCATCCCCACGTAGCCGAGGAGATCGGTGATGTACGTGTACAGGATGTTGTGCGCGATCATGTATGAGGCCAGCGCGAACAGGATGGGACGCAGTCCCGGGATGACCAGGACCTGAGAGATCTTGAAGCGTGCGTCGATCGGCTGCCCCGGCAGGTTCGGAAGTGTCGCCAGGACCCATGCCATGGTTGCGACGCTGACGGCGGCCGAGGCGTAGAAGGCCGACTGCCAGCCCCCGAGGCTGCTGAGCCAGGTGCCGAGCGGAATACCGAGTGCCAGGCCGATGGGTGTCCCTGCCAAGGCGATGGTGATCGCACGGCCCTGTTGTCCGTCCGGCGCAAGTCGAGCGGCGTAGCCGCCGAGAAGGGGCCATATGAGTCCCGTCGCCAGACCCGCGACGAAGCGGAGGACCAGAGTAGGACCGTAGTCGCTGGACAAAGCCGTGAGTGTGTTGGTGGCGGCGACCACGGCCAGGGCGAGCTGCAGGACATGCTTGCGTTGCCACCGCGCCGTCGCCCGTGCGAGAGGAATGGCCCCCAACGCTGTGGCCAGTGCGTACAGCGTGACGGTCTGACCGGTGAGCGGGAGGCTCGTTCCGAGAGTACGACTCATTTCCGGCAGCAGGCCCGCCGGAAGGCATTCGGTGAGAATGCTGATGAAGCCGGACAAGAACAGGCCCAGCAGGGCCCTGCCCGGGAGACGCTCCCGCCGGGCTCCCGCCGCGGCGGGAGCTGTGGATAGGGAGATGGTGTCAGTCATAGCCTTTCCAAGGGCGATAAGTGGCTCGCCAGGCGTGGAGTGCTCTGACGAATGGCCGGCGAAGCAAAACGGACCGCCACAGATGACCTGGAAGGTCAGGACGGGCCGGTTTTGCAAGGTGTCGGTTACCGACACGTCGAGATTGCTTCGAGCCGCCACGTGTTAGCCAGACACCTGCATCGTCTACGCTCCGCGTGGCTACCACTGACAGGGATACCTTGGGCCGCGCATCTCGCGTGATACTCGAACGTATGGCAACAAACCCAACCCCCCGGGCGGCCCCGGCTGCCAAGCGGGGCCATGACCAGGATCCCGACCCCCAGCAGTCTTGCGACCAGGTTGCCACCAGTGAATCCGGCCGGGCAGCCCCTCTTGCCGCCCTTGGTAGCCATTTGGAATGAAGCGAAAGCAAATTCTGATCAACGGCTGGTAAGCCCAGGCCGCAGCGGATGACGGTGACACCGAACCCTGCAGGGCAAACAAGTCAGTCGACGGGCAAAACATCAACGGTCATCGAGTGCGGAGTCGATGGCACACGTCCCAGACTCAGCGAAGTGAGATCCGACCGCCCTGTAAAGAGTCGAGACCGCCTATTCCGCCTGGGCACTGGTCACGTCCGTTGGAGTGGTGTATCGACGGCCACTCGGTGATCTCTTCTTTGAGGCTATGCGGTGAGTTCGGTGGGCAGGACGGTGCCGTGGGT
>NZ_JBHYMQ010000131.1:0-11656 GCF_042742985.1 Streptomyces sp. NPDC058864
GCGCGCGTCCCGGGCCACCGGCGTCGTCATGTCCGGACCGCGACAGGTACCTGGAGGTCGCGCCCGTGCCCCGCCCGGTCGTTCTTGAGCGAGCGAGCCACTCAGGCGCAAGACCCCTGGGTGGGCGGGTGCGGGTTCGTCTCGCGCCCTTCGGGCGCAAAGCGGCCGGCTGCGGATGGGGAAGTGGGCGGCCGGGACTTGTGGGCGTGTGCGGGTCGTGGGTGGCCGGGGTTCGGGCGCCGGAGCGGGGTGCCTTTGCGTTGGCCTCGGGTCTCGTTGCCGTCCGCGGGTGCAGATGGCCGCTTCCACGCCTGCTGCCCGTGGTGGGCGCGCCCGCCGTTACCCGCGTCTGCGGCTGATTCGGGGTGTCGTCGAGGCGGCCATGGGATATCGGGCTCTGTTTCGCCGATATGTTCGGCGGAACAGAGCCCGAAGTCGGGAAAGCACCCGCAGACGCCGGTTACGGCGGGCTCGCCACCCACCAAGGGTGGGCGTGGCCACCGGCCGTCTGCACCCGCGGACGGCAACGAGACCGGAACCGACCGAACAACCGGCCCCGCTCCGGCGCCTGAACCCGAGCCGCCCACCGACCCGCACCGCGGTCAAGGAGGCCGGGCCCCACCCTCCCCATCCGCAGCCCGCATCTTTGCGCCCGAAGGGCGCGAGACGGCGGGACAGCCGAACCACCGGCGCGGCCTGCGACAGGGGCGGCGTGACCGCCTCCAGGAGCACCCGCACGCCGCGATGAACACGCCCCTGTCGACATGCGACGTCTACGGGCAGGCCTCGCCGAACTTCACGGCCTTGAAGACGACCGGCTGCCCCGTGAGCGCGGCGCCTGCGGCGGGGGACTGCGAGCACACCTTCCAGTTGCTCTCCATGAGGATGAAGCGGTCCTGCCCGGAGGCGTCCTCCGCCGTGATGCTGGTCGCGGCGGTGAGTGTCGTACGGGCCACCTTCACGGAGGTGCCCGTGAGGTCGGGCATCGTCGTGCCCGCCGTGGCGGGTGGGGAGGCGTCCTGGGCGGGGCAGGACTCCTCGAGCTTGACGGCGCCGAAGTCGACGGTGACGGTGGTCGGCCGGGAGCCCGGGGCGGGGCGCTGGAAGCAGACCTTCCAGTCGCGGTCCCAGATCTGGTCGCGGCCGCGGCCCGCCGCGTCGTGCGAGTCCAGCCGGTAGAAGCCCAGCGACTGGGCCTGGTCCTGGGCGGCCTGCAGGCCCATGCCGGCGAACGAGGGCAGCTCGGCCGCCGTGGCCGAGGCGCTCGCGGGGGGCCTGCCGTCGCCGGTGGCTCCGCCGTCGGCGGGACCGCAGGCCGTCGCCACGGCGGCGAGCACGGCGAGCGCGAGGGCGGCGGCGGTGCGGGCGATCTGCATGGGCGGTGCTCCCCCTGTCGGTCCGTCGGCCCGGCACGGCCGGCGCAAGCGGTACCGTACCCGGGCACAACGGATCAATGCCCCGTCTTCCACGTGTGGGTGACGAGCGATCAGGCGCAAGCTGAGTGCGCCTCCCCTACGGACCGTGCGGCCTCGCCGCCTCCGCGTCGCCCCGCTCCGGCCCCGCCCCGCACGTCCCCCGGACGACCAGCCGTGTCGGCAGCACACGCGGCGGCAGCGGGGGTACGTCCTGCGGCCCGAGCAGTTCGCACAGCGCCGCGACGGCCGCGGTGCCCAGGGCGCGGTGGTCCTGGGCGACCGTGGTGAGCGCGGGGCGCACGAGGGTGGCCGCGTCGATGTCGTCGAAGCCGACGAGCGCGAGGTCCCCGGGGACGGTCAGGCCCGCGTCGGCGACGGCGTGCAGGGCCCCGATCGCCATCATGTCGCCGGCGGCGAACAGGGCGGTCGGCGGTTCGGGCAGGGCGAGCAGCCGCCGCACCGCCTGACGTCCGCTGTCCAGGAAGAAGTCCCCCGTGACGACGTACTCCTGCGGTACCGCCGTCCCAAGGCGCGCGCAGGCGGTGCGGAAGCCGGCCAGCCGCTCGGCGGCCGGGGTGAGTTCCGGCGGACCGGTCACGGTGGCGATCCGGCGGTGGCCGAGGGAGTGCAGATGGGCGACGGCCGCCTCCGCCCCGCCGGTGTTGTCGGAGGCGACGCCGACGGTGCGCGGGCCGTCCAGGGCGACGTCGAGCCCGGCGCAGGCGATGCCCGAGGCCGCCAGCGCGCGCAGGGCGCGGTCGTCGGCGGGCCGGCCCATCGCGATCACGCCGTCCAGGCTGTGCCGGCGTACGGCCCGCACATACGTCGACTCCGGGTCCTCCGGTCCGGCGGTGGTGAGCAGCATGAGGTGGTAGCCCGCGTCGGACAGGGCGGTGCGCACCGAGCTCAGCAGGCCCTGGAGGAAGGGGTGGTGCAGGCCGCGCGACTCGTGGCCGGTGTCCCACAGCAGGCCGATGGTGTCGGAGCGGCGCCGCACCAGGGTGCGGGCGGGCTCGTTGGGCGCGTAACCCAGTTCGCCGGCGAGCCGCCGGATGCGCTCGCGGGTGGACTGGCTCACCTCGGCCCGGCCGTTGAGCGCGCGGGAGACGGTCGCGGTGGACACCCCGCTGCGCCGGGCGAGCTCCCGGAGGGTGATCGGGGGGCCGGTCCCGGGCGGGGGCGCGGACGTTGGGTCCTCTTGGGTTCGCAGCACGGTCACAGTCTTGACGATATGTCATGTCAGCGTCAGTCTGTCGGGTGCGACAGCAGCCGGAAACGTTTACGGCCAGTGCCCGGAAGGGCCCGGACAGGAACGGGATGCCTGCTATGCCAGCGAACGAACCGCGCGCACGCCTCACCCGCAGCCGGTTGAGAAGTCTCCTCGTCCTATCGACCGCGGCCGCCTGCGCCGCCGCGGTCGCCTCCGTACCGGCCCGCGCCGACGGGCCCGTCTACACCCGGGCCGGCGCGCCCGTGGAACTGCGCGTCAAGGACCTGCTGGGGCGGATGACCCTGCAGGAGAAGATCGGTCAGATGGACCAGATCGCGGTCGCCCGCATCCAGGGCGACTGCGAATGGAGCGGCGGGGAGCTCAACGAGAGCTGCATGAAGACCGTCCTCGCCGACTACCCGGTCGGCTCGGTGATCTCCGGCGGCGGTATGACTCCGGCGAAGAACACGCCCCAGGACTGGGCGAAGATGGTCAACGCCGTGCAGAGGTACGCGGTCACCAAGACCCGCCTGCACATCCCCGTGCTGTACGGCGTGGACGCCGTCCACGGGCACAACAACGTGCTCGGCGCCACCGTCTTCCCGCACCAGATCGGCCTCGGCGCCACCTGGGACCCCGGCACGGTGAAGGACTCCGCCGCGGCCACCGCGCGTGCCGTCGCCGCCACCGGCATCGACTGGAACTTCGCCCCCGTCGCCGACCTCGCCCGCGACCAGCGGTGGGGCCGCTACTACGAGACCTACGGCGAG
Source organism: Streptomyces sp. NPDC058864 (assembly GCF_042742985.1). NCBI lineage: Bacteria > Bacillati > Actinomycetota > Actinomycetes > Kitasatosporales > Streptomycetaceae > Streptomyces > Streptomyces sp. NPDC058864. Next base: position 3,396 of record NZ_JBHYMQ010000131.1, read on the forward strand.
GACCCGCTGCTCGCCGGTACCCTGGCGGCCTCCGCCGTCACCGGCATCGAGCACGCCGGCGGGTCCAAGCGCGTCGCCGCCAGCGTCAAGCACTACGGCGGCTACTCGGAGCCCTCCAACGGGCACGACCGCGTCCCCGCCGACGTCTCCCTCCGCTACCTCCAGGACACCCTCCTGCCCTCCTACCGGCAGGCGGTCCAGGCCGGCGCCAAGACGGTGATGGTCAACTCCGGTGCGGTCAACGGCGTACCGGCCACCGCGTCGACGTATCTGCTGACGAAGGTGCTGCGCCAGCAGTGGGGCTTCAAGGGCGTCACCGTCAGCGACTGGGAGGACGTCCGCGCCCTCCAGACCCGGTACCGGATCGCAGCGGACTACCCCGAGGCGATCGCCCTCGCCGTCAACGCGGGCCTGGACATGGCGATGGAGCCGTACTTCGCCAAGGAGTGGAGCACCGGCCTGAGGACGGCCGTCGACCGCCGGCTGGTGTCCACGCGGCGCATCGACGAGGCCGTCGGGCGCATCCTCCGGCTCAAGTTCGAGCTCGGCCTCTTCGAGCACCCGTACGTCGACCCCGCCAAGGCCGACAAGGCGGTGCTCGGCACGGACGCCGCCCTGGCGCGGCGGGCCGCCGCCGAGTCGCAGGTGCTGCTCCGCAACGAGGGCGGGGTGCTGCCGGTGCGCGCGGACGCGAAGCGGATCGTGGTGGCGGGCTCGTACGCGGACGACATCAACGACCAGGCCGGCGGCTGGACGATCGGCTGGCAGGGCGTGCCCGAGGGCGTCGAACTGCCCGGGACGACCATCCTGGAGGGCATCCGCGCGGCGGCCCCCTCCGGCACCGAGGTGGTACGGGCGACGACCGCGGACGACGCGGCGGCCAAGGCGGCGGACGCGGATCTGACCGTCGTGGTGGTCGGCGAGAAGGCCGCCGCCGAGGGCGCGGCCGACAGTCCGCGGCCCGAGCTGTCGGCGGACCAGCAGGCGCTGGTCAAGGCGCTGAAGGCGAGCGGAAAGCCGGTCGTCACCGTGGTCGTCGCGGGCCGTCCGCTGGTCCTGGGCGACGCGGCGGGCACCGACGGCCTGCTGATGTCCTGGCTGCCCGGCACCGAGGGCGGCGGCGCCGTAGCCGACGTGCTGTTCGGCAAGACCGACCCGAGCGGGCGGCTGCCCGTCTCGTGGCCGAAGGCGATCGGCAACGAGCCCATGTACTACCAGCAGCTGCCGGGCACGAACGGCGGCCTGGAGTCGTCCTACGACGCGCTGTACCCCTTCGGGTCCGGCCTGTCCTACACGACGTACTCCTACGACGCCCTCACCGCCGACGCCAAGGGCGTCAAGGTGACCGTCGCCAACACCGGCGCGCGGGACGGCGACCTGGTGGTCCCGGTCTACGCGTCACGGGCGGTCAGCCGGGTGCTGTGGCCGGCGCGCAAGCTGGTCGCCTTCACCAAGGTCCACCTGAAGGCGGGCGAGAAGCGCACCGTGCGGCTCGACTTCGCGCGCGGCGCGCTCGCCGTGACGCCGGGCGACGTCGACGGCGCGGGGACCCCGCGGGTCGAGCGCGGGACGTACACCTTCACGGTGGGGGACAAGAGCGCCGACGCGGTGCTGCGTTAGGCGTGCGGCACCGGGGGCCGCGGGGGTCACGCCACCCGCGGTCCCCGGTCTCCGGGTCGTTCCGGCCGGTCCCGGGCTACTCGACGAGGCCGGCGAGCTTGCGCAGCGACTCGTTGAGGGCGGCGGTGGCGGTGTCCTTGAGCTTGCCCGCCATGAGGGCGACTGCCGCGCCGTTGAAGGAGCCGTCGATGCGGAGGTCGGTCTGCTCGCCGGCCGGCGTCAGGCTGTAGCGGGTCAGCAGGTCCACGGCCATGGGGCCCTTGCCCGCGATCTCGAAACCACGGCCGGGGTCGACCGCGGTGACCTCCCAGTTCACCTCGGCGGGGAAGCCCATCAGCTTCATGTTCTCCCGGTAGGTCGCGCCCGTCTCCAGCGGCTCGGGACCGCCGTCCGGGAAGCCGGTGTGCGTGGTGCTCCACTGCGTGTGCGAGCTGAAGTCCGTGAGGGTGCGCCAGACCTTCTCGGCCGGAGCCGCGATGCGGGCCTGTGCGGAGACCTCGGCCATACGACCACACTCCCTTGCGTCGGCGAGTGAACGGAACGTAACGGCCGCGGCCCGAAGTTTCAATACTGATGAACCGTCAGGACGAGGGAGCGGGTGACGGAACCTGACGCGAAGGTGCCGCCCCGGCCCTCGTGGGGGCGGGGCGGCACCGGGATCCCGTCGCCCGGGTCAGGGACGGACGACGAGCTGGAAGGACTGCGCGGCGGAGCCGTCGCAGGGGCGCTGGACCAGCTGGGTGCCGCTCGGGTCGCCGGTGGGGGCGGTGAGGCACTTGCCGCTGTGGCGGGCGGTGAAGTGGTAGCGGCCGCCGGACTCGGCGACGGGCTTCCACTGCTGGTTGGTGCCGCCGCCGTACGTCCAGAGCTGGAGCGGGGCGTTGTCGGCGGTGGAGACGTCCGTGACGTCCACGGCCTTCGTCGTGTCGTTGCGGGCGGCCAGGCGCTTGTAGCCGCCGTCGGTGGACAGCACGCGGAAGTCCTGCGCGGTCGTGGAGTTGCAGGTGTACTGCTGGATCGCGGTGCCGTTGGCCGTGCCGGCGGCGCGGGCGTCCACGCAGCGCCCGCTGCCGGCGTTGACCAGGGAGTACCAGGACGTCTCGGAGATCGGGTCGGTCGGGGCCGGGTCGCCCGTGGAGCCGGTGCCGAGCCACTTGAGCCCGTCGAGCAGGAAGGTGTTCTGGGTGGCGCTGGCGAAGGTGGACGACAGGCCGGTGTTGGTGTCGTAGTTCATCGCGTTGTGGCCGAAGTTCGCATACAGCATGCGGTACTTGGTGTTGGTCCACAGGATCGGGTAGTAGCCGCTGTACCACGTCTGGTTGGGGTCGGTGCCCAGCGGGAAGCTGACCGGGTCGACGGACGCCAGCACGTCGATGTCCGGGTTGTTGCGCAGGTCGTTGCTCCAGCTGTACCACTCGCTCACCGACGAGGTGAAGGTCGCGGGCAGGTGCGAGGTCGAGGGGTGGGTGCGGTCCTCGACGCGCAGGGTGGCGGTCGTGGGGCCCCAGGTGTTGGAGCGGAAGTTCCCGCTGCCGAGGAACTGGTTGTAGTACCAGGGCCAGCTCTGCGCGTTGTCGGTCCAGGCCGAGACGTGGAAGCCCATCCAGGCGCCGCCACCGCGCATGTACGCCTCGAAGCCGGAGCGCTGGGCGGCGCTCTGCGGTGCGTCGTCCAGGAAGAGCACGACCTGGTACTGCTTCAGCGCGGCAGCGTCGGTCAGCAGGTTCCAGTTGTTCGTCGAGGTGTACGTGAAGCCGTTGGCGGCCCCGGCCTGCGGAAACCACTGGTTGGCTTCCTTGACGAAGTCGATGTGGGCCGCGTCCCAGGTGCCGTTGTAGAACGCCAGCACCTTGAACGGGGCGGCGGCGGGGGCGGACGTGGCGGGGGCCGCGACGGCGCCCAGGAGGACGGCGAGCAGCAGTAACAGGCGGGCGGCGACGCGCCTCGCGGCGCTCGTGGCACGGGTCATGGGGGGAGGTCCTTCCCGGTCGGCGGGCGCGTGTGGGGGGCGCCGGTGGGGGAGCGGGGTGGGGGGAGGCGGTGGGGAGGCCTTCGTCAACTCGTGATTTAAGGAGTGAAGGAAGGGTGCAGTCAAGACTTTGGTACAGACCAGTAATGTCCTTGCAGGTGGGCTTCGTTGATCAGCAACTCCCGACGGGAGGTCCGGGGCCGCGGGGCCGGCGGGGTGGTCCGCCCGGTGGGGCGCGTTCAAGTGTTGTCCGGCCCGGATGTTCCGGGGCCGGTCGGCCGTGCCGTGCCGCACCGGCGGTCAGCAGCGCAAACGACCCACCGTGAAGCCGAGTTGGGGCACTACCACCAAACCGGCGGCGTTCGAAATCCGTAGCGCGACCTCTTGACGTGTCCGCTGCGGAAGCCTAACTTCACGCCGTGAAGAAAGGTCGTTCCGGCCTTTGAGCTGCTGTCGCATGGCCGGGCGCGTGCGCCCGGCCACCCCCCACCCCCGTCATGCCACGCCATGCCGTCGCACCGTTCGGCATGCCCGCTCACATCCCCCCACGGCGCCGCGCCCCGCGCGGCACAGGAGTCATCCATGAGAACCCTCGGAGCGCCGCCGCACGGCGTCCCCGGACGCGGCCGGGTCCGGCGCCGCGTCGTACCGCTCGCGCTCGGCGCGCTCTTCGCCTCGGGACTGTCCGCCGTCGTGCTGACCGCCCCGCAGGCCCAGGCCGCGTCCCTGCCCACCGGCTGGGTGACCGTCGCCGCCAAGCACAGCGGCAAGTGCGTCGACGCCGCCGCAGCGGGCACCGCCGACGGCACCGCGGTCCAGCAGTACGCGTGCAACGGCACCACCGCGCAGCAGTGGCAGTTCCAGGCGACCAGCGACGGCTACATCCGGGTCAACAACCGCAACGACGCGAGCAAGTCCTGGGACGTCACCGACGTCTCCACGGCGGACGCCGCACCGGTCCAGCTCTGGTCGTACTCGGGCGGGGCCAACCAGCAGTGGCTGCCGGTCGAGGAGACCGGCGGGACGTACCACTTCGTGAACCGCAACAGCGGCAAGTGCCTCGACGTGCCGGCCGCCTCGACCGCCGACAGCGCCCGCATCCAGCAGTACACCTGCAACGGCACCGCCGCGCAGTCCTTCAGCCTCGGTTCCACCGACGCCCCGCAGAACCCGCCGGGCACCCCCGACCTCGGCCCGAACGTCTCGGTCTTCGACCCGTCGATGTCCTCGGCCGCGATCCAGGGCCGGCTCAACCAGGTCTTCGGCCAGCAGGAGTCCAACCAGTTCGGCGCCCAGCGCTACGCCCTGCTCTTCAAGCCCGGCAGCTACAGCGTCGACGCCAACGTCGGCTTCTACACGCAGGTCGCGGGGCTGGGCCTGTCGCCGGACGACGTGACGATCAACGGCGCGGTGCACGCCGAGGCCGACTGGTTCCAGGGCAACGCCACCCAGAACTTCTGGCGCTCCGCGGAGAACCTCTCCGTCAACCCGACCGGCGGTACCGACCGCTGGGCGGTCTCGCAGGCGGCCCCGTACCGGCGCATGCACGTCCGCGGCAACCTGCAGCTGGACGACGGCGGCTGGTCCAGCGGCGGCCTGATCGCCGACTCCAAGATCGACGGCCAGGTGCGCTCCGGCTCCCAGCAGCAGTGGCTGTCGCGGAACAGCCAGTGGGGCAGCTGGACCGGCTCCAACTGGAACATGGTCTTCGTCGGTGACGTGGGCGCCCCCGCGAACAGCTTCCCGAACCCGCCCTACACCACGGTCGCGCAGACCCCGGTGACCCGCGAGAAGCCGTTCCTGTACGTGGACTCGGCCGGTGCCTGGAAGGTCTTCGTCCCGTCGCTGCGCACCAACACCCAGGGCACGACCTGGGCGGGCGGCAGCCCGGCCGGCAGCTCCCTGCCGATCGACCAGTTCTTCATCGTCAAGCCCGGCGCGACGGCGACCGACATCAACGGCGCGCTCGCCCAGGGCAAGAACCTGCTGTTCACGCCCGGCGTCTACCACCTCAACCAGACGCTGAACGTCAACCGGGCGGACACCGTCGTCCTGGGCCTGGGCCTGGCGACCGTCATCCCGGACAACGGCATCACCGCGGTGAACGTGGCCGACGTCGACGGGGTCAAGATCGCCGGACTGCTCATCGACGCGGGCACCACCAACTCGCAGACGCTGATGCAGGTCGGCCCCGCCGGCTCGTCCGCGCGGCACACCGCCGACCCGACCTCGCTGCACGACGTCTTCTTCCGCATCGGCGGCGCGGGCGTCGGCAAGGCCTCGCAGAGCCTGGTGGTCAACAGCTCGGACGTCATCGGCGACCACATGTGGCTGTGGCGCGCCGACCACGGCAGCGGGGTGGGCTGGAACAGCAACACCGCCGCCAACGGCCTGATCGTCAACGGCACGAACGTGACGATGTACGGGCTGTTCGTCGAGCACTACCAGCAGCACCAGGTGATCTGGAACGGCAACGGCGGCCGCACGTACTTCTTCCAGAACGAGATGCCGTACGACCCGCCCAACCAGGCGGCCTGGATGAACGGTTCCACACGCGGCTACGACGCCTACAAGGTCAGCCCCTCGGTGACCGGCCACGAGGCCTGGGGCCTGGGCAGTTACTGCTACTTCAACGTCAACCCGTCCGTCGTCGCCGATCGGGCCTTCGAGGTGCCGGCGGTGTCCGGGGTCCGCTTCCACAACATGGTGACGGTCTCCCTCGGCGGCACGGGCACGATCAGCCACGTCATCAACAACAGCGGAGGCCCGTCCAACTCCGCGAACAACGTGGCCAACCTCGTCTCCGGTCCCTGACCTCGGCCGGACGACACCAGGCGGGGCTGCCGCCGTCCGCACGGCGGGCGGCGGCGGCCCCGCCACCAGGCATGCCCGCAGGCCCGCGCGCGGTCCGTCGGGGCGCCCAACGAAGGGGTGGCGCCGGGGTCTTGACGCGGGGCTGGTCTAGTCCATAACGTCTTCGGCCATCAGCTGTTCATGTAGTGAGGCGTTGTTCACCTACATGAACGGCTGGCCACATCTCCCCCCACCCCGAGCACCACCCCCCACGGCTTGCCCCCCCACGACGCGCGCCCCGCTCGCGCACACGAAGGAGCCGTCCCGTGCTGAAATCCGCCGTCAGAGCCCTCGCCGCGGCCCCCGCCGTCCTCGCGATGGCCGCCACCGCCGTCATCGCCACCGGCGGCTCCGCGAGCGCCGCCGCCAACCCCGGCCCCGGCTTCCCCGCCCACTACGCCGCGCCCTACGTCGAGACCTGGAACTCGCCCTCGGCGATGACCAACGCCCGCAACGCGACGGGCCTGAAGTACTTCACGCTCGCCTTCGTCATCGACGGCGGCGGCTGCAACGCCATGTTCAACGGCGACACGCCCGTCACCGACGCCGGCTGGACCTCCGCGGTCAACTCGCTGCGGGCCGCGGGCGGCGACGTCATCGTCTCCTTCGGTGGCGCCTCCGGCACCGAGATCGGCCTGTCCTGTACGACGGTGTCCGCGCTCAAGGCCCAGTACAAGAAGGTCGTCGACGCCCTCAACCTCACCCGCATCGACCTGGACGTCGAGGGCAGCGCGATCGCCAACACCGCCGCCAACGACCGCCGCAACAAGGCGCTCGCCCAGCTCCAGCAGGAGTACGCGGCCGCCGGGCGCAAGCTCGACGTCCAGTACACCCTGCCGTCCATGCCCAACGGCCTGGACGCCAACGGGACGAAGCTGCTCTCCAACGCCAAGGGCAACGGGCTGAACGTCAACCTCGTCAACATCATGACGATGGACTACTACGACGGGACCCGCGACATGGGCAAGGCGGCCACCGACGCCGCCACCGCCCTGCGCGGCCAGCTCGGCGCCATCTGGCCGGAGAAGTCCGACGCCCAGCTGTGGGCGATGGAGGGCAACACCCCGATGATCGGGGTCAACGACGACACCAGCGAGATCTTCACCACCGGCAACGCCACCACGCTCGCCAACTTCGCCAAGTCCAAGGGCATCCAGGAACTCGCCTTCTGGGCGCTCGGCCGCGACAAGGCGTGCGCCACCAACGGGCAGCTCTCCGACAGCTGCAGCGGCACCCCGCAGAGCGCCTGGCAGTTCTCCTCCGTCTTCAACACCGTGACCGGCGGCGGCACCACCCCGCCGCCCACCGGCTCCACCGGGCAGATCACCGGCCTCGGCGGCAAGTGCGTCGACGTCGCCGCCGCGAGCAGCGCCAACGGCGCCGCCGTCCAGATGTACGACTGCAACGGCACCACCGCGCAGCAGTGGACGGTCGGCACCGACGGCACCGTGCGCGCCCTCGGCAAGTGCATGGACCTCACCGCCGCCGGCACCGCCAACGGCACCAAGGTCCAGTTGTACGACTGCAACGGCACCGGCGCCCAGGTCTGGCAGCGCGGCAGCGGCGACACCCTGGTGAACCCCGCCTCCGGCAAGTGCCTGGACGTCACCGACAAGTCCACCGCCAACGGCGCCCGGCTGCAGATCTGGACCTGCGCCGGCGGTACCAACCAGCAGTTCCACCTCCCGGCCTGACGGGCCCCACCGCCGCCGCCCGGCCGGCCCCCGGGCCCCGGTTCCCCCGGCGCGGGGCATACGACCTCGACGGCGGTCACCCCCACACCCCCCGCATGACGAGCACCACCACGCGGTAATCCTCA
>NZ_JBHYMQ010000132.1:0-11028 GCF_042742985.1 Streptomyces sp. NPDC058864
CGGTCGCCGGCGTCGATGGTCCAGGTGAACTCACCGGCCTGCTCCGGCACCGTCGCCGTGATCGTCTGCTCGCCCTCCGACGCGGGCGGATCCGTCGGCCCGGTGTCCTCGGTCGTGTAGGTGAGGGTGAGGGGGGTGGCGGGCTTGGCCGCGTCGCGGGCGCCACCGGAGGTGAACCAGTACGAGGACTGCCCGGTCAGCTGCTGGAAGTCCACGAAGTCCTGCGGGAACGAACCCCAGTACGCCTGGTTCGCCGCCGACTTCGCCGGCTGACCCGTCGTCCCCGACGGAACCGTCACCGACTCCCCCAGATAGTCCGGCGTCACCGTGAACCCGGACGACCCCAGCTCCACATGACTCAGCTTCGCCAGCGTCACCGTCCTCGCCGGCAACGCCACCCACTTGCCCGGGTCGTTCATGTCCGCGCCGTAACCGGTCGCGGTCGCCGTCAACGTCCCCGAACCGTCCGCGTCCACCGTCAACGTCGGATCCGACGCCGACCAGTACGTCAACCCACCGTAGAACACGGACGTGAACGAACCCGTCCAGCGGATCGACGCCGTACGCGCGGCCGTGTCGACCGTCCCCGTACCATGGCTGAACACCACCCGGTTACGCGTCAGCGAACCCGTCGAACCCGCCGACACCGCGGCCCCGTTCGCATCCTGGCACTTCGTCGCCCACGACGGCTGCCCGAACTCACCCGCGGCGTTCGGCTTCTCCACCGTGACGTTGCCGTCCCGCGTCGAGTAGAAGCCGTCACCCTGCGCCCACAGACGACTGGACCCGGTGTTCCCCGCCTTGCCCGCGGACAGGAAATTGCAGCCCCCGAAGAACGCACCACCCCCCTGCTCACCACTCAGCCCCCACGCGAACGAGGCATCCGACACCGACACCGAAGCCGCCGAAGCCGAACCGGCCCCCACGACCACCACACCCGCCGCCGACACCACACCCACCACGGCACCGGCGAGGGCGCGGGTCGCGAGACGGGTGGCACGGGGGGTGAATCTCGCGCCGGTCCGGCGCGTGCTCATTCGATACATTGGTTTCTTCTCTCCTGCAGAGAATCGGGTGGGACACGTCGTGTCCCGCTGGTCGAGGGGCTGGGCGGGCATGCCCGGCCCCTTCGGCTTGTACGGGTGTCCGGCCCTGGCGGGCGGCCTCACCCCCTTCCGCCGGTGGTGGGTGCCTGGTCGGCGGGTCAGCGGTGGACGCCGGCGGTGTGCCTGCGGCGCCGGGCGAGGACGACCAGGGCCGCGCCGACGGTGGCGCAGGCCGCGGCGGCCGCGAGAGCCCCGGCGGAGTGGGCGCCGATGCCGGTGCTGGCCAGTTCACCGGGACGGAACCGCGTGTCGGGGACGAGCGCGGAGTCGTCGCCCGCGCCGCCGGTGTCCTGTCCGCCGGTGGTGTCGTCCGGGCCCGTGGTGGGCGCGTCTCCGGTACCGGTGCAGCCGTTCAGGTGCACGGTCGCGTCGTCCAGTTGCTGGCCCTTCCGGTAGAAGCTGCTCCCGTTGAAGGTGAAGGCCTTGGTGTCCTCGATCGCCGTGCGCACGGTGCGGGTGACGCCCGAGGCTCCGGTCTCCGCGGTGCTGCCGGACAGGTCGAGGGAGGCCAGGGCGACGTCGTCCCGGGCGTCGGTGGTGGGCTCGGTGTCCGGCGCGCTGACGGTCAGGCTGACGTCCGCGTAGAGGGTGCCGGTCTTGCCGTGGACGACGAGGCGCGGCTGGGCGATGGCGACCTTGAAGTAGTGGGCGGGGTAGGAGTAGGTGACGCGGCCCGCGTACTGGACGGTGAAGTCGTCGGGCGAGGTGTAGGCGGAGCTGGACTCGAAGGGCCACTGGTAGGTGCCGGTGGTGTTCCTGCCCGCGACGGCCAGGTCCTGGGCGAGGATCTTCAGGCCGTCGTCGGCCGTGATGCCGTTGCCCGTGGGGCCGCCGACGTAGGAGCGGAAGCTCTTCTTGAAGCCCCAGGTGAGGCTGCCGCCCTTGACGGCTCCGGCGACCTCGCAGCCCTCGGTGGTGCCCGTCGTGCTCCCGGACGGTGACGCGCCGACCGTACCGGCGGGGGACGACGGGGTCGTGGTGGCCGCGGGCGTGGTGCCGGGCCCGGTGGGCGTGGGGGCGGCGGTGCCGTCGGGCCCGATGGTGTAGGTGAGGGTGAGGGGGGTGGCGGGCTTGGCCGCGTCGCGGGCGCCGCCGGAGGTGAACCAGTACGAGGACTGCCCGGTCAGCTGCTGGAAGTCCACGAAGTCCTGCGGGAAGGAGCCCCAGTACGCCTGGTTCGCCGCCGACTTCGCCGGCTGACCCGTCGTCCCCGACGGAACCGTCACCGACTCCCCCAGATAGTCCGGCGTCACCGTGAAACCGTTCGAGCCCACCTCGACGTTGCTGAACTCGGCCAAGGTGACCGTGGTCTCCGGGACCGGGACCCACTTGCCCGGGTCGTTCATGTCGGCGCCGTAGCCGGAGGCGGTCGCGGTGAGCGTGCCGGTCCCGTCGGCGTTGACCATCAGGGTCGGATCCGACGCCGACCAGTACGTCAACCCACCGTAGAACACGGACGTGAACGAACCCGTCCAGCGGATCGACGCCGTACGCGCGGCCGTGTCGACCGTCCCCGTACCATGGCTGAACACCACCCGGTTACGCGTCAGCGAACCCGTCGAACCCGCCGACACCACGGCCCCGTTCGCATCCTGGCACTTCGTCGCCCACGACGGCTGCCCGAACTCACCCGCGGCGTTCGGCTTCTCCACCGTGACGTTCCCGTCCCGCGTCGAGTAGAAGCCGTCACCCTGCGCCCACAGACGACTGGACCCGGTATTCCCCGCCTTGCCCGCGGACAGGAAATTGCAGCCCCCGAAGAACGCACCACCCCCCTGCTCACCACTCAGCCCCCACGCGAACGAGGCATCCGACACCGACACCGAAGCCGCCGAAGCCGAACCGGCCCCCACGACCACAACACCCGCCGCCGACACCACACCCACCACCACACCGAGTACGGAGGCGATGCGCGAGCGGCTGCCGCTTCTCTGGGTCGTCACTTGTTCCCCGTTTCGGTGGACGTGGCGGTGCGCCTGCGCCGGCGCAGCAGAAGGAAGGTCGCGAGGACGGCGACGGCCACGGCGGCGCCGAGCATCGCCAGACGGCCCGCGCCCGTCGTGGAGGTGGCGCTGACGACGGGGTCCGCCGCGACGGTGGTCGTCGGGTCGCCGGCCGGCGCCGGTGCGGCGGCCGGCGAGCCGGTGGTTGCGCGCGGGGCCGCCGAAGAGGGCTCCGCCGTACCGGGACCGGCGGCGGGGGTGCCGCCGCGCGTCGGCGACGCGCCGGGCCGCGCGGACTTCGTGGCGGGGGCGGGCTTCGACGGGGTGGTGAAGCGGACGGGCGTGAACGTCTCGTTGTCGGGGTTCGCCACGCCGTGCGCTCCGATGGTGATCACCCCGCACTGGACCTTGCGGCAGTCGACCTGGCGGATCGTTCCGTCGCGGCCCTTGGCGGGGAACACGGCACCCGGTACGACCAGGGTGGCGTCCCAGGTGCCGTCGGCCTTCACGGTGCCGCCGTTGGCGGCGTAGGCGGTCGGGTCGCCGGGGAAGGCCACGAAGCGCTGGTAACCGTGGTTGTCCTTGGTCTCGGAGTCCTGGACGTAGACGTAGTCCTCGCCGCTGGTGCCGCCCCGGCTGGGCCGCCAGGTGCCGCTGACGGTGCCGAACAGCACGTAGACCCCGCCGAATCCGTTCTTCACGGACTGGAAGCCGGCCCCGTGCAGGCGCAGTTCGCTCGCGTAGTCGGGATCGGCGGTGGCCGGGGACACGGTGACCCGGGCGGCCGCCGTGGCCGGGGGCGCGGGCACCAGGACCGCGGCGGCCGTGATCAGGGCGGCGGTGACGAGGGTCCACAGCAGGTGCCGTCCGCTTCCCGGCCGCGCGGGCGGTGGCGTGACGAGCTGGAGGGGTGTGGTCATGGTGTGGGCGTTCCTTTGCCGTGCCGTCGAGGTCCGACCATCACCGCGCCGGTGACGGGGTGCCGGTACACCTCGATGGGAAGCTGATAGACCTCTTCGAGCAGGGGCTCGGTCAGAACCGCCGCGGGCTCGCCCCGTTCGACGAGCCGGCCCGCGTGCAGCACCGCGATCTCGTCGGCGTAGGCGGCGGCGAGTTGCAGGTCGTGCAGTACGGCGAGCACCGCCTGTCCGCTGTCGGCGCAGGCCCGGGCGGTCCGCATGAGCTGTTCCTGGTGACGCAGGTCGAGGGCCGCGGTCGGTTCGTCGAGGAGCAGGACGGTGGTGTCCTGGGCGAGGACCCGGGCGAAGGACGCGCGCGCCTGTTCCCCGCCCGACAGCGTCGGGTAGCGGCGGTGCGTGAAGCCGGTCATGCCCGCGGCGGTCAGGGCGCGGTCGATCGCGTCCTCGTCGGCGTCCTCGGCGTCGGTGCCGGCCCAGGGGGCCCGTCCCATCGCCACGACGTCGCCCACGGTGAACGGGAAGGACAGCGTCGCGCGTTGGGGCAGCACCGCGCGGCGGCGCGCGAGGTCGCCCGGATGGGTCGTGGCGACGGGCAGGTCTCCGACCTGGACGGTCCCGGCCGTGGGTGGCTGGTCTCCGGCAAGCAGGGACAGCAGGGTCGACTTGCCGGCGCCGTTGGGGCCGACGACGGCGAGCAGGGTGCCTGCGGCCAGGTCGAGGTCCACGTCCTTCAGCAGCCAGGTGCCACCGATGCGCAGGCCGATTCCCCGGGCGGAGAGCGCCACCGTTCCCGGCTCCGGCGGCCGGGGCAGGGGGGCCCGGCGTCCGGTGAGCCTGCCCAGTGCGGCTCGCGCGTTCACGTCCATCCTCCCGCCCGTGCGCGGGTGGTGCGCAGCAGCCAGAAGAAGAAGGGGCCGCCCACCAGGGCGGTGAGCATGCCGATCGGGAGGTCGGCGTAGGCGATGACGGTTCTGGCGACGACGTCGGCGGTGGCGAGGAGCACGGCTCCGCCGAGCATGCTGGCGGGGATCAGTACCCGGTGGCCGGGGCCGACCGCCATGCGGACGAGGTGGGGGACGACGAGCCCGACGAAGCCGATGATGCCGCTGAAGGCGACCGCCGCTGCGACCATGACGGCGATGAGCACGATCGCGGTCACACGCAGGCGTTCGACATTGACACCGAGGTGCCGGGCGGCCCGGTCGCCGAGGGAGAGCAGGTCGAGCCTGCGCGCCAGCAGGCAGGCGCCGATGAGGCCGGTCACGGCGAACGGCGCCACACTGCCGACGTACGCCCAGCGGCTGCCGTTGAGGCTCCCGAGCTGCCAGAAGACGATCTGGTCGCGGGCGGTCTGGCTGCCGAAGAACATGCAGAACGCCAGTCCTGCGCCGGCCACGGCGTTGATGGCGATACCGGTCAGCACCAGGGTGACCACCTCGGTGCGGCCCCCGGACCGCGACAGCAGGTAGACCAGCAGCACCGCGACCAGTCCGGCCAGGAAGGCCGCCGCGGGGACGGTGAACCGGCCGACGACGTCGATGCCGGCGACGATGACGAAGGCCGCGCCGAGCGCCGAGCCCGCCGACACCCCGACGACGCCGGGCTCGGCGAGCGGATTGCCGAAGACGCCCTGCATCAGCGCTCCGGCGGTCGCCAGGACCGCGCCGACCAGCAGCGACATCACGACGCGGGGCATGCGGATCTGCCACAGGGTGGATTCGGCGAAGGGGTCGCCGATCGGGTGCCCCAGGCCGAGCGGCCCGGACAGGCGGTGCAGCACCGATGTCGCCGCGTCGCCGAACCCGATCCCGTACTGCCCGAGCGCGGCCGAGCCGAGTCCGACCACGACCAGGGCGATGCCGAGCGCGGTGAACAGGGCCGCGCGCGCGGTGCGTCCCGCGGGGGTGCCCGTTCCTGCCGCCGGTCCGGACGGTTCTGTCGTGGCGGGGCCGCTCCTGGGCCGGGTGGCCGTGTCGAGTGCGGTCATGACGCCGCTCCCGCGGGGGACGACGGGGCGAGCGAGCCGGGTGCGTAGACGGCGCGGGCGAGTGCGTCGAGCACCCGGGCGGTCAACGGCCCGAAGGACAGGACCTGGTAGTCGCTCATGTCGACGATCCGGCGGCGCTGCCCGGCCGGGGTCTGGGCGACGCCCGGCAGGCTCAGCGCCCCCTCGACGCCGCCGACGGACTCCAGGCCCTCGCTCATCATCATGATGACGTCGGGCTTGGCCTTGGCCATGGCCTCGGCGTTCAGCGGGGTGAAGCCGTTGATGCCGGCCTCACCGGCCACGTCGACGGCCCGCAGCGCCTTGATGAGCGAGTCCGCTCCCGACCCCTTGCCGAACAGGTAGTAGACACCGGCCTGACCGCGTGCGTAGAGGAACATCACACGCGGACGGCGTGCCGCGTCGGCCGGGACGACCTTCGCGATCTGCGCCTGCTCGGCGGCGATCTCCTCGTGCAGCCGGTCGCGGAGCTGCCGGCCCTCGGCCTTCACGCCGAGCGCGGCGGAGACCTCGTCGACGAGGGTTCCGACGGTGTCCAGCGAGCGCTTGGCGCCCACCACGACCACCGGCACGCCGGAGTCCCGCAGTTGGAGGACGACGCTCCAGGGGCCGAGGGTGGTGTCGGTGATGAGCACGGTGGGGTGCAGCGCGAGGATCGCCTCGGCGTTCAGCTGGTGTCCGCCACGGGTGACCAGCGGCAGCTTCGCGGCGGCCGGGAAGCCCGTCGACTGGTCCCGGCCGACCAGGTGGCCGCCGAGGCCGAGGCCCTGGACGGTCGCGGCGAGGCTGCCGTAGAGGTCGAGCGCCAGGATCCGGTCGGTGCTCCTGACGGTCACCTTGGTGCCCTGTACGTCGGTCACCGTGGCGGGGAGCACGGGACGGGCCGACGGGGTCACCGGGGTGATGTCGGCGTCCGCGACGGTGGCGGTCGTGGGACCGCTGTAGGAGCGGGGGTCGGCCGGCGGGCGCACCTGGTCCCACGGGACGGTGCGCTGTGCGCCCGCCTGCCCGGGGCGGGTGGCGTTCGCCGGTGCGTCGCAGCCGGCGAGGAGCACCGGGACGACCAGCAGGAGCCCGAGCAGGACGCGTCGGGGCGGTGAGGTGCGTGGTGCGGGCGTCACGCCGCGACCGGTGGTGGACGACGGCGGACGCGGGGGCCGGGGCTGTCTGTTGCCCGTCACAGGGCTGCCTCCATTAGGGCGACGGGGGCGGATCGGGCTCCCGTCCGACAACGTCCGCGGCTCGCGCGGACACGGTGGTACACGTTTTGGACATGCCAGGGCCCAGGCCAGGGCCGCCGTGGATCAACTCCCCGTTGAACTTAGGTAAGCCTAACCTATCTTCATGGGAAGGGGTGGAGGTCCGGGAAGTTCGGCGGAATGCCCCGGAATCCCCCTTCCGGGGGCCGCTCCCCGCGACCCGGCCCCGCTCAGGCGGTGAGCGGGAAGAGCGCGTCGAGGTCCGCGAAGACGGCGCTGTTCAGAGCGAAGGCCGTGCGGCACTCCTCCACCACGCGCTGCTTCTCCAGTTCGTCCACGGGCAGGGCGTCCAGGAGTGCGCGGTACCGACGCTTGAAGGCGGCGGGGTTGTCGATGCCGTCGAAGACGTAGAGGCGGACTCCGTCGCCCTTGTGTTCCAGGCCCCAAGTCCGTTCGGCGATGCTCCTGATGACCTGGCCGCCCGAGAGGTCGCCGAGGTACCGGGTGTAGTGGTGCGCCACGTATCCGGCCGGCCAGGTCGCGGCCACCTCGGCGATCCGTTCCGCGTACCGCCGGGTCGCGGGCAGCGGCGCGACACGGTCGCGCCACGCGTCGCCCAGCAGGTGCCGCAGGTCGCGTTCGAGTGCGGCGACCCTCATCAGCTCCGGCTTCAGGAAGGGCCCGGCGACCGGGTCCTGGGCGAGCGGTCCGGCGGCCTCCTCCAGCGCCCGGTACACGAAGTAGAGCTGTTCCGTGTAGCGGGCGTAGGCGTCCACGGCGAAGCGCCCACTCAACAGGTTGCCGATGAACGGTGCGTTCTCGGCCTCAGTGTGCCGATCACGGCTCGCGGTGCGAATGACCGTCGAAAAAGGGGATGTTGTCAAGGTTCCTCCCTGGTCGTGCTCACGGCCATGCTTGCAACTTAGGGTCCCCTAAGTCAACATGTTGTCGACGGTCTGTCGGCATGATAGATAGGTTAGGCTATCCTAACTTCGCAGGATCGGACCGGGCCCCGGAAGGCATCGGTCCGGAGCGCACGAAGGGGCCCGGGCGGCTCGACGCCGTCCGCCGGCCCCCGGGCACTGGGTGGGACATCGTTGTCGACACCGTCCGGCGAATGCCGTGTCCGCGGTGGCCACAGCCCGCCCGCGGACCGCACCACGGGGGTCGGGGCAAGCCGCCGGCCTGCCTCTCCATCAGCCGAATTCCCCTTCGACGAGCGGACTTGACAGTGCGTTCCAGACCATTCCCCGCACGGATCACCGTCGGGCTCGCGGCAGTCGCCACGGCACTGGCGGTGGCCGCACCCGCGCCGGCCCACCTCGCTTCGGCGGAAGCGGCCCAGGTGACCGCGGCCGACGCCACCGTGGCCACCACCGCCCAGGCCGCACGGGCCGCCCGGACAGGCCAGGCCGCGGCATCCGATCCGGCGTTCGCGGCGCAACCGCAGCCGCAGACCGTGCCCGACGGCGGGTCGGTGACCTTCACGGTCGACTTCCCCGGCGCCCGCTTCTACACGTGGTACCGCACGGACACCAAGGGCAGCGTCCCGCTGCCGGGCAGCAACACCGCGGCCTACACCTTTGCGGCCGACTATGCGGACAATGGCGCCACTTACTCCGTCAAGGTCTTCGACAGCGGCTTCGCCCAGCACACCTCCGACGGGGCCCGGCTCACGGTCACCCCCGTCGCGGCCGGCGTCGTCGAACCGCCCCACGACACCTCCGTGCAGGCCTACCAGACCGCGCGGTTCACCGTCGGCGCCGGCGGCACCGGCCCGTTCACGTACCAGTGGCAGCGCCAGGACTCCGCGGGCGCGGCATGGTCGGACATCGCCAAGGCCACCGGCGCCGACTACGCCTTCACGTCCCGCCCCGCCGACGACGGGGCCCGGTTCCGGGTCGTCGTCGACAACGGCCACGGCCCGTCCGCCACCTCCTCGGCGGCCGGGCTCAGCGTCATCTCCGGCGGGGGAAGCCTCGACCCGGTGAGCCATGCGAGCCTGGAGTGGGGCGTCAACAACATCTACCAGGGCGGCAACCCGGCCAACGCCGGCTGCAACTTCTTCTCCGCCGGAACCCAGCAGAAGTTCCAGGACCGGCAGGGTGCCGTACGCATCGTCCACCGGGTCCCCGACGGCACCGCCCAGGGCATCTCCGACGCCACCAAGTGCATCCCCGGCGCCGGGTCGCAGCTCAACCAGCGCGTCCTGTTCACCGAAGGCACCGGAACCGCCAATCCCGTCACGGGTGAGGCGACGATCCACTGGGACGGCGCCTTCACCGCCAACGCCTACGCGGGCATGGTCACCTGGTACGTCAAGGACCCCACCCTGACGATCGCCGAGGACGGCACCGGCACGCTCACCGCCACCAGCGGCGGCATGGGCTCCAGCCGCGACAACCCGGGCGAGCAGGAGGAGGTGCCCGCGCGCCGGGTCACCGTCGCCACATTCGACCAGGTACGCCTCGACACCACCGCGGGACCGGACGGCGGGGTGCAGATCTCCCCCACGTTCTCCGGCGTGGACTACTTCCCCCTGAACGACGGCGTGCGTTCCACCACCTCCGCCATCGCCGGCTCCGTCAAGGAGGCCAAACCCGACTGGGGTTCGTGGCCGGAGTCCTTCGTCGACTTCCAGTACGAGACCGGCCTGTCCAGCTACTGGCACACCAGCGGCCTCAGCGACGACCACGACAAGCCGCCCTTCGACGTCTCGGTACGCTTCGACTCCGCCCCCGACGTCAAGGACGTCCCCGTCATCCTCGCGAACCCCTCCACGACCGCCGCCGCGCCGTACGTCGAAGGCCGCGACCTCACCGTCACCGCCGACGTCGACGGGGACGCCGGGCTCCAATGGGAGCGCTCCGGCTCGGCCAACGGCCCGTGGACGGCCATCGACGGCGCGACCGGGGAGTCCCTGACCATCGCGGGCATCGACTCCTCGTGGAACAACACCTACGTGCGCATCGTGGCGACCAACGACGACGGCCGGGCGGCCTCCACGGCCCTGCTGCTCAGCACCGCGCCGTACTCCGCACCCGCCTTCACCGAGCCTCCGCGTGACCTGGCCGCCATCCAGGGGACCAAGCCCCTCGTGAAGTTCCGCGTCACCGGCAACCCCGCCGTCGACCCCGCCACGATCGTCCTCGAACGCAGCGACGACAACGGCGCCACCTGGCAGCGCTGGACCGGCGCCCAGTACGCGCAGCCGATCGTCGGCGGAACGCAGCAGTTCACCCTCCCCGCCGTCCCGCTCGACGCCGACGGGGCGTCCGCACGCATCGTCGCGGCCAACGCCGAGGGCGCACGGACGGTCTCCGACCCCTTCTCCGTCCGGGTCTTCCGCGCCACGGGGAAGCCGCAGCTCGTAACGGTGCCCGGCACCGAAGTGGACCCCGGCACCACCACGCGCCTGACCGTCATCGGGGCGGGCTTCGACGTCCCCGACTGGCCGAGCTCCACGCTCACCTACTCGCTCGACCTCGGTCTCTTCGACGCCGACACGTGGCAGCCGGGCAATACGGGGAACCGCGACTGGATCGCGACGTCGCCGGACACCAGCGGCGGACAGCTCTACTACGACTCCATGCGGTCCGCGGGCGGCGCCTTCACCGTCTCCCTCACCGTCCCCGCCGGGAAGCTCACCCCCGGTCGCAGCTACGGCATCGGTGCGTTCCTGCGCCTCACCGACATCACGACGTGGAAGGACACCTTCGACGACCGCACCCTGGACGCCTGGACGCCCCTGTCTCTCACCACGGATCCGCCCGCGTCGGAGGGCGAGCAGACGATCACGGCGACGGTGCCGGAGCAGGCCGGTGAGTTCACCTGGACCATCGACGCCGGCGACCG
>NZ_JBHYMQ010000133.1:0-11013 GCF_042742985.1 Streptomyces sp. NPDC058864
CGGCCTTTTGGGCGGTGGCGGGGCTCCGGGTCAGGGAGGGCCGGGTCCCGGGGGGGGCACCGCCGGGTACCGGGCCGTCCGGACGATCCCGCGTGCGGCTCCCGCGGGCCGTGGACACCGGGTTGTAGCGTGATGCGGCATGAGTCCCAGTTCGCCGCTCTCCGCGGTCCCCCGGCTGGCAGGCGCGGTCGTCGTCGGAGCGGCCGCCGGCGCGATCGTCGGCGGCGTCCTGACGGACGGGTCGCTGGGGGTCCTCGCCGGGATCGCCGCCACGGAGACGGTCTTCGTCGTGACGGGCTGGCTCGTGCTGTGGCCGATGGACTCGGCCGCCACCCACCGCAACGCCCGGCGGGAGGACTTCCGGCCGGTCGTCGAGGAACTCGTGGTGGTCGGCGCGGCCCTGTGCGGGCTGCTCGCCATCGTCGTCCTGCTCCTGCGCGGCGGCTCCGACCGCGGCCACACCGCTGCGGCGACCGCGCTGGGCGGGGTGTTCATGGCCTGGGCGGCGCTCCACCTGATGTACGCCGCACGCTACGGGTACCTGTACTACGCGGCCGCGGCGGGCGGGATCGACTTCAACTCCCCGCACCCTCCGACGTACCGGGACTTCCTCTACTTCAGCTACAACCTGGGCATGACGTACCAGGTCTCCGACACGGACGTCTCCAGCCCGGCGATCCGTGCGACGGTGCTGCGGCACTCCCTGCTGTCCTACGTCTTCGGCACCAGCATCCTGGCCACCACCATCAACCTGGTCGCCGGGATGGTCACCGGCTGACCTGGGGTCGCGCGCTTTTACCCCGAGCCCAAAATCCCTGTCAAGTCCCGAATTGCAGCGACATGACGCCGGGCGTCGCGCCCGGCTTACTGGAGACATCGGGCCACACCCCCCAGGGGCGGCCCACCGGACACCACCGGAACCCCTCCACCATCGCTCCCGAAGGACAACGACCATGGCCAGCAACCGACGCACCAAGCGCCTCGTCACCCTCACCGCCGCGACCACCCTGGCCGCCGGAGGGGCACTGCTCCCCGGCACCGCGTTCGCCGCCACCACACCGTCCGAGGCGCACGCGGCCGTCGCGAAGACGTCCGGCCGGGGCGGCGGTCACGGCGGCGGCTGGGGACACGGGGACAGGGGATGGGGGAACGGCGGCTGGAACCACGGCGGCAACCGCCCGAACGGCAATGGCAACGGCGGCATCATCATCGTCGTCGGCAACAACAACTCCACCAACGTCAACAACGGCACCATCAACAACGGCGTGATCCTGGACTGAGCCTCCGACGACGTCGGCGCCGAACCGCATCGAACCTCCAGCACCTCCGGACAACCCGGGGGTGCTGTGCCCGTTCCGCCACGCGTTCGGCCGCCGGACGGGGCCTCCCGGGGGTCACCCCTCGGAGCAGACCTCGTCGCCCGGCGAGGTGCGCACCCGGGCCAGGAGTCCGCGGAGCGCCACGATCTCCTCCGGGGACAGGTCGCCGAAGAGCCCCCGCTCGACCTCGTCCACCGCGGCCCGGGCCTCGGCCAGGACGCCGCGCCCCCGGTCCGTGATGGCGACGATGTGCCGGCGCCGGTCGGACGGGTCCCGACGGCGCTCGACGAGCTGCGCGGACTCGAGGTCGTTGAGGATCGCGACCATGATGCTCGGATCCACCTCGAGCGCCGCGACAAGACCCTGCTGCCCCATGGAGCCGCACCCGCCGAGCAGCATCAGCGTGGCTCCCGCCCGCGGCGCCAGGCCGCAGGAGCCGAGGGCGCGCTGGACACGACTGTTGGCAACGGCGCCGTGCCGGGCCAGCAGAAAACCGAGCTGCTCCAGCGGGTCGCCGCCGGCAGCACCCTCAACCGCGATCTCGTTCACTGCCATGCGTCCATGATAGCGCGGTGCCAACGATCGTGATTCGCGGTTAATCCATGAGATTCAACGATTACGGGAACCGTGGGACGCACGCCGCAGGCGCGGGGGCGCGCGGCGCGCGACGCAGGACGCCGCCACGGCCGACCGGCACATGGGCGAGCACCCGACCCGCGGCAGCCGGCCCGCGGCCGGCCGGCTCCGCCGACACCCGGCAGGTGTTTGCGCCCGGGTTATTCCACTTCTCCGGATTCCTTGCGCGAGGCGATGGTCACACCCCACAAACGATTGACCGCCATCAACCATCTGTTAGGTTCCATCCATCAGCGATTCACAGCGACGCCGGCCCCACGGACCCAGCGCCTGCGAACCAGGAGCCCCGCCCCGGCGGCCCCGCGGAATCGCCCCCGCACGACGGGGACCGGCCCACCGGCCGGACCGTCGTCCGACGCCCCGCACACCGGGGCACACCAAGGAGAGACCAGTCATGAACAAGTGGACGCGCATCATCGCAACCTCCACCGCCTCGGTGGCGCTCGCCGGCACCGCCCTGCTCGGAGCCACCGGTTCCGCCTCCGCCGCTCCCCGGCCCACCGGCCACGACCGGCAGATCGCGACCGTCAGCAGCACGGCCTGGGACAGGTCCGACGACCGCGCCGGATACAACGACCGGCGCTGGAACGACGAGATCACCCGTCACCACTACGACTACGGCCACCACGCCGTGCAGTACTGGCACGGGTACGACGGCAAGCTCTACCGCTTCGACGGCCACCGCCTGGCCCGCTGGAGCCACGGCCACTGGGTGACCGTCTGGCTGTCCTACGGCCACGGACCCGTCCGCTGAGGCGCGACCGGACCCGGCGCACCGCGCCGGACGGACCACGAACACCCCGGCGACCGGACGACGTCCCGGCCGCCAGGCGGGGAGCCGCACCGTTGCCGAGCCGCCCGTCCTCGCTCGGCCCGGCACCGGCCGGCCCCCGCCCGCTTCCGAAAGACCCGGAGAACACCATGCCCAAGACCATCCCCGCGGCGAAGACCGGCGGCCTGCTCAACAACGCCTTCACGGCGGTGCGACGCCTGCAGACCCCGACCACCGCCTCCGGCACCGGACGGCACCGCGGCCGGCCCGCCAGTGAACGCCGCGCCTCCATCGGCGCCCCGGGCATCGGCGCGCACCGCCGCCCGCTCGACGCCCCCGGCCCCGGCACCGCGGCCGCCCGCGACTGAAGCACCGCCGTCGCCTCACCGGACGGCCGCGGCCCCGGCACACCAGTGGCCCGCGCCCGCGCCCGCACCGGGGTCCACACCCCGACGCGACGACGAACTCCGGCGCCCCTGCGACGAGTCGGGGGCGTCTCCCGCGTAGACCGCGCCCGCCCGGCACCCCTCCGCGCAGGAACAGCCCCGCCTCCCCGTCCCGGCCCTTCCGGACAGGGAGGCTTTCCGCGTTTCTCCCGCACCCCCCGGGCGCTGCCGACCCGCCTCGCCGCACATCGCGACACCCCGATGACGGCGAAGGCGAGGCACCCCAGTCATGCGTCAACTCCGCGCTCAGGCAGCGGAGTTACCTTCCGCACACCCACCGACTTTCCAAAAGTTAGCGGCTAATCCCCTCTTTGGCCCGCCGTACCCGGGTGCTCCACGGTGGAGCCGTGGGACCCGCAGCTCGCACCCCCCGGCGACGCGGGCCACCGGGCTCCCCGGCTCAGTGACGCCGGGGAGCCGCCCCACGGGGACACGAACACGCCTGACGCGACTGGAACTTCACATGGCTACCCTGCTGCACCTCGACTCCTCCCTCCACTTGGGCTCCGACTCCCGCTCCCGCACCGTCGCGCTGACCTTCCGTGACGCATGGCAGGAACAGCACCCGGACGGCACCGTGGTCCACCGCGACCTCGCCGCGGACCCGCTCCCCCACCTGGACGTGCACGGCTTCTCCGCGGCCTTCGTCGACGCCCCGTCCCGCACCCCCCGGCAGGAGGCGGCCTTCGCGAGCCGGCTGACCCTGGTCGAGGAACTGGAGCAGGCCGACGCCGTGCTCCTCGGCGCCCCGATGTACAACTTCACGATCCCCTCGACCCTCAAGAGCTGGATCGACCACGTGCTGATGGTCGGCCGCACGACCGGCGACACCTCCAGCGTGAAGGGCGTGCCGGTCACCGTCATCGCCAGCCGCGGCGGCTCCTACGCCCCGGGGACCCCGCGGGAGTCCTCCGAGTACGTCCAGAACTACCTGCGGGCCATCCTCGGCGAGTACATGGGCCTGGACCTGGACTTCATCGTCCCCGAACTGACCGCGGCGGCGTCGAACCCGGCCATGGCCGAGCTCGTCCCGCTGGCCGAGGCCTCCTGGGCCCGGGCGCTGGAGGACGCGGCCACCAAGGGCAAGGAGGTCGCGCAGCGCCTCAGGGCCGCCTGACGAGCTGCCGTGTCCTGCCCCGCGCCGGGCAGGACACGGCCCGCCTCCCGGCCGTCCTGGTACCGGGAGGCATAGGAACAACGTTCCGTGGCCGGAGCGGCCACGTTGACGCAGCCTTGGCCGTGTCCAGCACACCGCGCACGGCCTCCCGCCGCGGCGGCCCCCGCCCGTTCGGAAGACGCACATGAGCAACCAGACGACCACCCATCGCACCGCCGGCCCCGCTCCCGCCCCCACCCCCGATCCAGCCCCCTCCCCCGCCTCCGCCCCCGACGCGCGGGAGTCCGGCATCGACGGTCTGGCACACCTGGTGGACGACCTGGCGCACGCGATGGCCACCACACCGGAGGCCGTCCTGGCCGGCATGTCGGACGACGTGCTGAACGCCCTCTTCCTCCTGCACGTCCCGGAGCAACCCGGCCACGGCCCGGAGTCCGGCGACGCCCCGGAGCCCGGGCGGAACAGGGGTACCGGGTAAGGCCCGCCTCACCTGCCAGCTTTCCTCCAGAAATGTACATTTACATGGTGAACGACCGATTGGCGCTGCTCGCCGCCGTGGAGAAGGGCATCGCCGAGGGCGAAGTGCTCCGGCTCGCGCTGCAGCACGCGGTCGCCGAGCTGGACGGGCTGGGCGGCACGGTCCACCTGTGCGGGCCGATGTCCGCACTGCGCCTGGTCTCCACGGTCGGGCTGTCGTCGGGGTCGGTACGCCCCTGGGAGATCATCGACCAGGAGAGCCCGGCCGTCCCCGCCCGTGCGGTGCGCCGGCGCGGCCGTGTGTGGGCCGCCGACGGATCGGCCGGCGCCGTCCGGCCCGGGGTGGGGAAGGGGTGGCCCGGCACGGGGCTGGCGTCCGTGGCGCTGTCGGACGGCGTGAGCTCGGTGGGGTCGCTGACCGTCGTGACCGGCCCGGCCGGGGAGCCCACCGAGGAGCAGTGGCGGTTCCTGGAGGCGGTGACCGCCTGGGCCCAGGAACGGGTGGACCAGGCCCCGCCCCCGACCCGTCCCACGCACGAGGAACCCAGCGGCAGCCGGCTGCGGCAGGCCCTGAAGGCCGTCGAGGTCGGCACGTGGGACTGGAACATCCGCACCGGCGAACTTGCCTGGGACGACGCCGCCATGGCCGTCTACGGCACCGACCCCGCCGACTTCGTGCCCCGGGTCGAGAGCTGGATGAAGGTCGTCCACCCCGACGACCTGCGGTGGACGCTCGCCGCCGCCGAGAAGGCGATCCGGGACCGCGGGGTGTTCGAGGCCGAGTACCGGGTGCGCCGGCCCGACGGCAGCTACGGGTGGACCGAGACCCGCGCCAAGGTCGTCCTGGACGACAGGGGCGAGCCGTACCGGATGATCGGCACGGCCTGGGAGAGCAACGAGTCGCGGTCCGCGCGCGACGCGCTCAGCCGGGCCCTGCGGTACATGAGCGACGGCTTCCTCTCCGCGGACGAGGACTGGCGCATCACCTTCGTCAACCTGGAGGCCGAGGACGTGCTCGGCTCCTCCGAGGAGGAATTGTTCGGCCGGGTGCTCTGGACGCTGCCGTCGCTCCGGCAGGTCCCCGGGCTGGAGTCCCGCTGCCGGGAGGCCGCGGCCAAGTCGGCGCCCACGAGCTTCGACGTACGGATGCCGGACACGGGCTCCTGCTACCAGGTCCGGCTGGTCCCGCTGCCCGACGGGGTGACGCTCTACTTCACGGACGTCACCGAGCGCCGCAGGCACGAGGCCGAGCGTACCGCCGCCGAGCGCGCGGCCGGCGAACGCGCCGCCCGGATCGCCGAACTGACCGCGGCCCTCGCCAAGGCGACGACCTCGCGCGACGTGGTGGACGCCGTCGCCCAGCGGGTGCTGCCGCCGTTCGGCGCCACCGGGCTGCTGGTGCAGGCGCTCGAGGACGGCAGGGCCTACAACGTGGGGTCCGTCGGCTACCCGCAGTCCTTCCTCGACAACCTCCAGGGCCGCCCCCGGGGCGCCAGCGACCCGGTGTGGGACGCCATCTCGACCAGCGGCCCGGTGTTCGTCTCCTCCGCGGAGGAGTACGCGGCGCGCTACCCGGCGATGGCGGACCGCCCGCACCTGACCGGGAAGGGCTCGTGGGCCTTCCTGCCGCTGAGCGCCTCCGGGCTCACCTTCGGCGTCTGCGTGGTCGCCTTCGACCGGCCGCGGCACCTGACGGACGAGGAACGCACCCTGCTCAGCGCGATCAGCGCCCTGGTCGCGCATGCGCTGGAACGGGCGCGGCTGTACGACGCGGAGCACACCCGCTCCCGGGAGCTGCAGAGCGCACTGCTCCCCCAGGAACTGCCCGGGCTGCCGTCGTGCACCCTCGCCGCCCGCTACCTGCCGACCGAGCAGGGCGCGGACGTCGGGGGCGACTGGTACGACGTGATCCCGCTGTCCGCAGGCCGGGTCGCGTTCGTCATCGGCGACGTGATGGGCCACGGCCTGTCCGAGGCGGTGACCATGGGACGCCTGCGCACGGCGGTCCACACGCTGGCCGGCCTCGAACTGCCTCCCGACGAAATCATGGGACACCTCAACGACATCGTCGGCGGACTCGGCGCGGACTCCTACGCCACCTGCCTGTACGTCCTCTACGACTCGACCACCGGCACCTGTTCGGTCACCCGTGCCGGGCACCCCCCGCCCGCGGTCGTCCATCCCGACGGGACCGTGCGCTTCCCGAAAGCGGCGCCGAACCCGCCCCTGGGAGCGGCGGAGCAGCCGTTCGAGAGCGTCGAACTGCAGGTCCCCGCGGAGAGCCTGCTCGTGCTGTTCACCGACGGGCTGGTCGAGTCCTCCGAGCGGGAGATCGACGAAGGGCTGGGCGACCTGGCGCGGCTGCTGGCCCACGCGGACGGCACCGACCTGGGTGCGCTCTGCGACACCGTCATCTCGGGCCTGCTGCCCGTCGGGCGGACCACCAGCGACGACATAGCGCTGCTCGTCGCCCGCGTCCACGCGGTCGCTCCCGACCGGATGGCCTGCTGGCCGCTCCCCGAGGACCCGCGGGCGGCGGGGATGGCCCGCCGGCACGTACGGGAGCAGCTGGCCGCCTGGGGACTGGAGGAGCTGACGCCGACGACGGAGCTGCTCGCCAGCGAGCTGGTCGGGAACGTCGTACGCCACGGCAAGGGCCCGATGACGCTCCGGCTGCTGCGGGACATCGACCTGGTCTGCGAGGTCTCCGACGACAGCCTGACGATGCCCCGCATCCGCCACGCGTCCGAGACCGACGAGGGCGGCCGCGGCCTGCAGCTCGTCGCCTCCCTGTCCCAGCGCTGGGGCACCCGCTACACCCCGAACGGCAAGTGCATCTGGACGGCGCAGCAACTGCCCGACGCCGACCCCGGTGCCGGCGTGCCGTCAGCGGAGCCGTTCGACTTCGACGCCGTGCCGCCGCTGCAGTGAGCCTCCCCGCCCCTCAGGGGGTCAGGACCGGCCGAAACCGTTGAGGAAGGCGTCCACCACGAGATCGGCCGCCTTCGGGGGCTCCACGTCGGCAAAGCGGTGGGAGACGGTGTCCACCAGCTGGTCGAGGACCGCCCGCGCCCACTCCGGGGCGGCATCGGGGCGCAGGTGCCCCTCCTCCACGGCGCGCCGCAGGAAGGCGTCCAGTCGCGCGCTCTGTTCCGCGCGCCGGCGGTCCGCGTCGGGGTCCTGCCGCATCATGCGGCGCGTGTCGAGCGGCCACTCGCGGCTGACGGGGACGATCCCCTCCACGTAGCGGTGCAGGGCGACGGGCACGGGCGCCTCGGTCAGCCGCGCCTCGTCGAGGACGCGCTCGGCGGAGTCGAGCTTCGCGTGGAAGACGGCGCTGAGCAGGGCTTCGCGTGTGGCGAAGCGGCGGTGGACGGTCGTCCGGTCCACCCCCGCCGCACTGGCGATGGCCGACATGGAAGTGCCCGGGTCCTCGGCGAGCAGCCGGGCCCCGGTGCGCAGGACGACGGCGAGGTTACGTGCGGCATCGGCTCTCATGATGGCGCTCATGCTAGCAGCGAGTCGCAATTAGACGTACATCACCCTCACTGCCGCTGCAACAGGAATCAGTAGTGCTACATTGGTGTTGCAGTTAGCCGACGAGCTTCCACAGTTGCCTCGGTTCCGGCCGTCGGTCCGGGAGCGCTCGTCACAGGACAGGAGGAACGTTCCATGACACGTACGTGGCTGATCACCGGTGGTTCGCAGGGACTCGGCAGGGCCCTCGCGGTCGCGGCGCTGGAGGCGGGCGACCGGGTCGCGGTGACCTCGCGCAGGCCGGAAGCACTCGCGGACCTGGCGGAGGAGTACCCCGGGCGGTTGCGGAGCATCGCGCTGGACGTCACCTCGCCCGCGCAGGCCCGGCAGGTGGTCGCGGCGGTCGTCGAGCACTTCGGCGGCCTCGACGTCGTGGTCAACAACGCGGGCTACGCCACCAACGGCACGGTGGAGGACTTCCCGGAGGACGAGTTCCGGGCTCAGGTCGAGGCGAACCTCTTCGGGGTCGTCAACGTGACGCGAGCGGCGCTGCCCGTCCTGCGCGGCCGGCGTTCGGGGCACTTCGTGCAGATCTCGTCCATCGGCGGCCGCGTCGGCGGCACGCCCGGGCTCAGCGCCTACCAGACCGCCAAGTTCGCGGTGGCGGGCTTCTCCGAGGTCCTGGCGAACGAGGTGGCTCCGCTCGGCATCAAGGTGACCATCGTCGAGCCGGGCGGCATCCGCACCGGCTGGGCCGCCGGCGCCGCGCTGACCTCGGGCCCGATCGGTGCCGACTACCAGGAGACCGTCGGGCGGTGGCAGGAGCGGTTCACGGCCTACAGCGGCCACGAGCCGGGTGACCCGGCCCGCATGGCCCGGGCGATCGTCGGTGTCGTCGGCGCCGAGGAACCCCCGCGCCGCCTGCTGCTCGGCAGCGACGCCCTGGAGATCGCGCTGGACGCGGAGGAGGCGCGGCTCGCGGAGGCCAGGACCTGGGCGCACGTCAGCCGCTCCACGGACCACCCGGCCGCCTCCCCTTCCGCGTGACAGCGCGGCCCGGCCCTTGCACTTCCCGACACCCTTTCCCCACTACCGGAGGACATGACAAATGATCATTCGTGACAGGCTCTACATCGGCGGCTCCTGGGTGGCCCCCAGTGACCCGGACCTCCTCCTCGACATCCGCTCCCCCCACGACCAGTCCGTCCTCGGCCGGGTGGCCCAGGCGGCCGACGCGGACGTGGACGCGGCCGTGGCCGCGGCGCGCGAGGCCTTCGACAACGGGGCGTGGCCGCGCACCGACCCCAAGGAGCGGCAGGAGGTGATCCGCCGGGTCAACGCGCTGCGCGAGGCACGGGCCGACGAGATCGCTGCGACGATATCCGCGGAGAACGGTTCCGCGGGCTGGTTCACCAGGGCCGGGCAGCCGTTCCTGACCCGTCAGGTCGAGGCCTACCTCAAGGCCGCCGGGGAACTCGGCTGGGAGGAGGTCCTCGCGCCCTCCGACCCCTCGCTGGACTTCGACACCGTCGTCAGGCGCGAGCCCATCGGCGTGGTCGCCGCGGTCATCCCCTGGAACTCGCCCTTCTCGGCGGCCACGGCGAAGCTGACCCCGGCCCTGCTGGCGGGCAACACCGTGGTGCTGAAGGTCTCCCCGGAGAACTCGCTGAGCATGATGCGGCTGGCGGACCTCTTCCACGAGGCGGGACTCCCCGAGGGCGTGCTCAGCGTGCTGCCCGCGGACCGGGAGACCAGCGAGCACCTCGTCTCGCACCCGGACGTCGACAAGATCGCCTTCACGGGTTCGACCCGCGCCGGCCGGCGCATCGCCTCGATCGCCGGCGAACAGCTCAAGCGGGTCAGCCTGGAACTGGGCGGCAAGTCCGCGGCCGTCGTCCTGGAGGACGCCGACCTCCCCGCCGTGATGCAGGGGCTGCGCTTCGGCTCCCTGGCGAACAACGGCGAGGCCTGCATCCTGCAGACCCGGATCCTGGCGCCGCGCGGCCGCTACGAGGAGGTCGTCTCGGCCCTCAAGGAGATGGTGGAGTCCCTGAAGGTCGGCGACCCCTCCGAGCCGGACACCTTCATCGGCCCCATGATCCGCCGCGACCAGCAGCAGCGCGTCATCGACTACATCGAGCTCGGCATCGAGGAGGGCGCCCGCCTGGTCACCGGCGGCCCCCGGGTACCGGCCGGGCTGGAGAAGGGCAACTACGTCACCCCCACCGTGTTCGCGGACGTCGACAACGGCATGCGCATCGCCCAGGAGGAGATCTTCGGCCCGGTGCTGGTCGTGATCGCCTACGACGACGAGGACGACGCGGTGCGGATCGCCAACGACTCCGACTACGGCCTGTCGGGAGGCGTCTGGAGCGCGGACCCCGAGCGCGCGCTCGCGGTCGCCCGCCGGCTGCGCACCGGGACGGTCACCGTGAACGGCTCCCCGATGAGCTTCGACGGCCCGTTCGGCGGCTACAAGGCGAGCGGCATCGGCCGCGAGTACGGTTCGGTCGGCCTGACCGGCTACGTCGAGCACAAGACCATCACCCGCAGGCGGTGACCGCGGCCGGGCCGGGTCCGGGAGGTGCGTCGCGCGCCCCCGGCCCGGCGGTCACCCGGCCGCGGCGGCACACGGGCCATCAGGAGCCGTCGGCGTGGAGGTTCTTGACCTTGGTCCAGTCACGGCTGCGGCGACCGGGCAGATACGTACTGGTCAACCGCTTCGCCACCACCCCGTCGTACCCCTCCTGCCGGATGTAGTGCAACGCC
>NZ_JBHYMQ010000134.1:0-10528 GCF_042742985.1 Streptomyces sp. NPDC058864
TACAGAATGCCCACCCC
The DNA here is from genome assembly GCF_042742985.1 of Streptomyces sp. NPDC058864. Lineage (NCBI taxonomy): Bacteria > Bacillati > Actinomycetota > Actinomycetes > Kitasatosporales > Streptomycetaceae > Streptomyces > Streptomyces sp. NPDC058864. The sequence goes on from NZ_JBHYMQ010000134.1 coordinate 18, forward strand.
GGAGGCCCCACCCCCGGCCCACCCAACAGACCCGGCGAGACCCGCACCAACCGCCCACGGGGCAACGGGCGGGCGGCGGGAAAAGAACCCCAACCGCAACCACAAACGACCCGCGCACAAACAAGCGGGCCACGCCGAGCCCCCTGCAAAGGCCCGCGCACCGCGGCCGGTACGATCGACCCCGGCACGCCGCCGGAACCTCGCGGACGTGCCCCCGCCCCCCGTGTGCCCGACCGGGACGGGGCGGCGGCCGGGTCGCCGCCGGGAACCGCCACAGCGGAGACGGGGCGCTCGGCTACTCCCCCTCCGCGGCTCAGGCCCCCCGGTACCGGGTGAACGCCGGGAACGCCGCCGCCAGGCCCAGCATCGCGACCACGACGAGCACACCGCCCGCGGTGACCGCGGTACGCGTCCCGAACGCGGAGCCGGCCGTGCCGTGCAGCAGGTCGGCCACCCGGGGTCCGCCCGCCACGACGACCGTGAACACGCCCTGCATGCGGCCGCGCATGTCGTCCGTCGCGACCGACTGCAGGATCGCGCTGCGGAACACCATCGAGACCATGTCGGCGAATCCGGCCAGCGCCAGGAAGGCCGCCGCCCACCACAGGCTGCCGCTCAGTCCGAGTCCGGCGATGGCCGCTCCCCAGCCGCAGACGGCGATGACGACCATCAGACCGTGCCGCTTGGAGCGGGAGAAGGTGCCCGAGAAGAGCCCGCCGGCGACCGCGCCGATGGGGATGGCGGCGAACAGCAGACCGAGTGCGAAGCCTTCGTTCCAGGAGGCGTAGGTGGTGTCGGCGAGCTGCGGGAACAGGGCGCGCGGCATGCCGAAGACCATGGCGACGATGTCGGCGAGGAAGGACAGCAGCAGGATGCGCTGCGCGGTGATGTAGCGGAAGCCGGCGCCGACCTCGCGCCAGCCGCCGCGACGGGCGACGGGCGTCCCGTTCGCCTCCAGGGGCGGCAGCGCGGGCAGCCGCCACACCGCCCAGACGGTCACGGTGAGGGCGATCGCGTCGATGAGGTAGAGGTCGGGCAGGCCGATGACCGGTATCAGCACGCCGGCGAGCAGCGGGCCGACGATCAGGCCGGTCTGCATGACGGTCGAGCCGAGCGCGATGGCGGCGGGGAGTTCCTCGGCGGGCACCAGGCGGGCGATGGCGGCGCTGCGCGCGGGGGCGTTCATGCCGGCCGCCGCCTGCTGGGCCGCCAGGAGCACCATGAGCAGCCAGACGGACTGCGCGCCGGCGAAGGCCTGCACCCAGAAGAGCAGCGAGGTCACGGCGATGCCGATGTTGGTGTACAGCATCAGCTTGCGTCGGTCCACGCTGTCGGCGACGGCCCCGCCCCACAGGGCGAAGACCACCAGCGGGATCAGTCCGGCGAGGCTGGAGTAGCCGACCCATGCGGACGAGCCGGTGATGTCGTAGATCTGCTTGGGTACGGCGACGGCGGTGAGCTGGCTGCCCACGGCCGTCACGGTGGTGGAGCTCCACAGGCGGCGGTAGGCGGGGTGCCGCAGCGGACGGGTGTCCATGAACCAGCGTCCCCGGCGGGTGCTGCGGTCCTGTGTGTCGGGTGCGTCGGCCGCCGTGACGCGGGCCGCGGTGGGTTCGTCGTCGGCGGTCTTCTTGGTGCTGTCCACGGGTGCTGTTGGCTTCCTCGTACAACTATCGCTGACCCGCTGACACTACCCGCCCGCCCTCGTCGGGCGTGAGGGCGGACGGGCAGGGCCGGGTCAGCGCCCCGCGGGGACCGTGCGCGCGGTGCGGCGCGGTACGGGTTGGGGGTCCGCGGCGCGCGCTGCGGCGGACGTGTGCGGGGACGTGGCGGCGAGGGCGCGAGCTCCGCCGACGAGCGGGAGCAGGGCACGCGAGCGGGCCAGGTCGAGGGTGACGGTGGGGGTGGTGTCGGGGGGTTCGATCATGCCCCCGTCGGTGCCCGCCACGATCAGCGCGAGCCGGTGCCCGGCCGGGACGACGTGGTCGGTGGCGGCCAGGGTGACGGTGGTCGTGTAGGGCCGGCCCGGGACGAGCGGACGTCCGTGCCGTGCGGACGCGGCGTGCCCGAGGTCGGCCCAGCCGCGGCTCACCACGGTGTGGGTGACGTCGGCGGTGTCGGCGGCGGTGTCACCGAAGCAGGCGCTGTCGCCCGGCGTGCTCCGGCCCCAGCACGAGCGCGTGGTCAGGTCGACGATGCCCTCCTTGGCCCCGAGGAAGTTCCGGACGGTGTCCGGCCCGAGGTCGACCAGGACCGCCGAGAGGTGGGCGCTCGTCGTCGAGGAGGACGCGGTGACGGTGATCTCGCCGCTGCCGGACAGCCGCAGGTCGCGCGTGAGGGTGCCGGTGGTGAAGACGGTCCTGGAGGTGCTCGGGGTGTCCGCCCCGGCGGCCCAGTCCTCCTCCCACTCCTGCGGTGCGTCGGTGAAGGTCGCCGTGCTCCCGGGCACGGCGGGGGCGGTGCTCAGGCCGCCCTGGCCGGGGAGCGTGCCCGGGCGCAGGCTCAGCCGGGTGGGTTCGGTGCCGGCGGGCGGCCAGGAGCGGTCGGTCGTCCACCGGTCGGGGGCGCGTTCGACGTCGGCCCCGGGCTCGCGCTCCACGCCGTTGCGGACGCCCAGCAGGTAGTGGTCGAACCAGCGGTGCAGGGTGGACACCCATGCCTCGCGCCGGAAGTCGAAGGGGTCGACGTGGCCGGTCTGCGACAGCCACACCTTGCGCTCCACGCCGTGCGCGGCCAGCGCGCTCCACCACTGGCCGAAGTGCTTGGTGCGGACGTTCAGGTCCTGCATGCCGTGGACGGCGAAGACGCTGGCGCGGACCTTCCCGGCGTCCTTGGTGTAGTCGCGCTCGTTCCAGAACCCGGTCCAGTCGCCGCTGCGCGGGGCCCCGTCCACGATGCGCTGCTGCACGGCGGCGCAGCGGGCGCGGGCGGGCTCGCTCTCGACGTAGTCGGACAGCCAGTCGGGGCCGGAGTCGTAGAGGGCGGCGCCCTGCTGGAAGTAGTAGTCGTACCAGGAGCTGATGGCGCTGATCGGCACGATCGTGCGCAGGCCGCGCACCCCGGTCGCGGCGACGCCGTTGGCGATGGTTCCGTCCCAGCTCTTGCCGATCATGCCGACGTCGCCGGTGGACCAGGGGGCGCTCGCGGGCCGGGAGCCGGTACGGGAGGTCCAGCCCTTGGCCCGGCCGTTGAGCCAGTCGATCACGGCCTTGGCCGAGCCGATGTCGGAGGGGCCGCCGACGTCCACGCAGCCGTCGGAGCGGTTGGTGCCGGCCAGGTCGACCAGGACGACGGCGTAGCCGCGCGGAACGAAGTAGTTGTCGTAGTAAAGCGGGGCCTGGACCATCCGGCCCTGCGCGTCGTAGGTCTTCGCCTGGCCCTCGTTGCCGCGTCCGCAGCAGGAGTAGTAGGGGCTGGCGTCCATGATCACCGGCACTTTGCGGCCGGCGGCCGCGGGCTCGCGGGGCCGCACGATGTCGGCGGCGACCCGGTCGGTGCGGCCGTCGCCGTCGTCGTCGCGGCCCGTCTCGACCCAGACGGCCTCGCGGACGGCGTCGGCGTACGAGTAGTCCGGGCGGCTCAGCCCTTGCCGGACGGTCCCGTTGGCGGAGGCGGCCTGCACGGTGGTCACCGGGAGGAGGACGGCGGCGAGGGCGGCGATCACGGCCGCCACCAGGGAGGTCGTCCGTATGCGGATGCGGTCGGTACGGGGGCGGGTGGTGCGCATGGGTGAGGGCACCCGCGGACGCTAGCCGCGGCCGCGCCCCCGGAGCCAGAGCGATACCGGTCAACTTCTGCGGCCGGGCGGGCACTTGTGACGCGCCGCCGCACAGGGGCGGCACCGGCGGGTCACGCGTTCGGCCCAGCCCGGCGGTCCCCCGAACACGATCTGTGATGACCTGGATACGCAGCTGAGGGCGGGGCGACGGCGTGACCGCTCCCTGCCGGGCGCGGCGCCCGGACCCGCCTCCGCGGCCGCTCACCGATGCCGACCAGCCCCGCGTCTCGCAACGGGCGGAAACGAAGGCGTGGCGATGAAAGCTGTCCCGGCCACCGGCCGAATACCCGGGCGCGGCCTGCTCTGCGCGCTCGTCGTGCTGGTCGCCTTCGGCCTGCTGCTCACCACGTGCACCGCCGTGACGCACCTGCGCAGGCCGGCCCGGCCCGCTCCCTCCGGGGCGGCCTCCGCGAGCCCGGCCATGGGCACGATCCGCCTGGACCTGCAGCGCTACTACACGCAGGACCCGCGCTGGAAGCCCTGCCCCGACCGGTCGTTCCAGTGCACGAGCCTCAAGGTGCCGCGGGACTACGCGCATCCACGGGCGGGCGACATCGGTCTGGCCGTGGTCCGCAAACCCGCCACCGGTCGCGGTGGCGCTCGCATCGGAGCGCTGCAGATCAACCCCGGCGGGCCCGGCATCTCCGCCGTCGACGACCTGCGGGACTACGCCGACAGCTACTCCCCCGCCCTGCGGGCGGCGTACGACCTGGTCGCGGTGGACCCGCGCGGGGTCGGCCACAGCACGCCGGTGGACTGCGGTGCCGCCAGGCCCCCGGGCGCCGGGGCACGGGGGACTCCCCCGCCGGACGAGGCCACGGTCATCGACACCTGGGCCGCCTACCACGCGGAGGTCGCCGCGGACTGCGCCCGGCACGCCGGGCGGCTGCTGCCGCACGTCGGCACCCTCGACGCGGCCCGGGACATGGACGTCGTCCGCGCCGCGCTGGGCGAGGACCGTCTGCACTTCCTCGGCTTCTCCTACGGCACCTATCTGGGCGCCACCTACGCGGAACTCTTCCCCTCCCGGGTCGGCCGTGTCGTGCTGGACGGCGCCGTCGACCCGGCGATGGACGGCTACCACGCCTACCTCAACCAGGCCCGCGGGTACCAGATCGCCTGGGAGTCCTTCGCGGCAGACTGCGCCCGCCGCGGGCACTGCCCGGTAGGCCACTCCGTCAAGGAGGCGGGCCGCACCCTGGACGCTCTGGTGGCCGCGCTCGACCGCGCGCCGGTACGGCGCGGCAAGGACGACCGGCTCGACGGCGAGGACCTGCTCGGCGCGGTCGTCACCACATTGCGCGCGCCCGACTGGGACACTCTGCGGGCGGTGCTCGACGGTGTGCGCTCCGGGGACACCGCCGTGCTGCGGGAATTCGTCGGTTCCGAGGACGAGATCGCCCCCGGCGACGAGTCCATGACGGCGGTCAACTGCCTGAGCTCCGCACTCGAATCGCGCTCGACGCCGGCCCAGACCCTCGCCGCGCTGCCCGAATTCCTGCGGGCCTCACCCCAGTTCGGGGCGTTCTACAACGAGGACCTGTCGACGTGCGCCCACTGGCCCGCGCGGCCCACGCAGGTCCCGCGCCGCGTCAGCGCCCGCGGTGCCGGGCCCATCCTCGTGCTCGGCACCACCCGCGACCCCGCCACCCCCTACGACCAGGCCCGCGCACTGGCCACCCAGCTCTCCTCGGGCCGGCTCCTCACCTGGGACGGCGACGGGCACACCGCCTACCAGCGCGGCAGCCGCTGCGTCGACACGGCCGTCCACGACTACCTGTTGCACGGTCTGCTCCCGCACGACGGCGCGGTCTGCCGCTGACGCGACCACCCGCACCGCGCTCCGCGCGGCGCACAGAAAGGCGTGGCCATGAACGCACCCCGACGCAGGCTCCACGGCTTCGTCGCCGTGCTCGGCAGCTGCGGGCTGCTGCTCACCGCGTGCGCGGCGGGCGACATCCGGCAGACGCCCGCCGGGGCGGCCGCCCGGGCGGCCGCCGGCACCGTACCGGCCGAACTGGCCCGCTACTACGGGCAGCAGCCGGGCTGGAAGGCGTGTGACGCGGTGCCGTCGTTCCAGTGCGCCACCATCAAGGTGCCGCTGGACTACGACCGCCCCGAAGGAGGCGACATCACCCTGGCCGCGATACGTCAGCGGGCCACCGGCAACGGCGCCGCACGGGTCGGCTCGCTGCAGATGAACCCAGGTGGACCCGGCTCGTCCGCGATCGCCTACCTCCTGGGCAACGCCGGCTCCTTCTCCCCCGCGGTGCGTGCCGCGTACGACCTGGTCGCGGTCGACCCGCGCGGCGTCGGCGCCAGCACCCTGGTGGACTGCGCCACGGACACCCCGGCGGCCGCCCCGGACCCGGGCGCGCGCCGGGCGGACATCGCCGCCTCGGCCGCCGCCTACGCGCAGGTCGCGGCCGAATGCGCCCGGCACGCAGGACGGTTGCTGCCGCACGTGGGCACCGTGGACGCCGCTCGGGACATGGACGTCATACGCGCCGTGCTGGGCGACGAGCGGCTCCACTACCTCGGCTTCTCGTACGGCACCTACCTCGGCGCCACCTATGCGGAGCTCTTCCCCTCCCGCGTCGGCCGCATGGTCCTCGACGGCGCCGTCGACCCCGCGCTGGACGGCTACGGCTTCACGATCGGCCAGGCCCGGGGCTACGAGGTCGCCTGGAAGTCCTTCGCCGCCGACTGCGCCACCCGGCCCGACTGTCCTGTGGGCCACTCGGTCCAGGAGGCAGGCCGGATCCTGAACTCCCTGGTGGCGGCCTTGAACCGCACCCCCCTCCGGCAGGGCAAGGACATCAGCGTCACGGGAGACTCCCTCCTCGGAGCGGTCGTCCTCGGGCTCAGGGCCCCGGCCTGGGAGGCGCTGCGCGCCACGCTCTCGGAGCTGCGGGCCGGTGACACCACGGCCGTGCAGGCGCTCCTGGGCGTGGACGAGGAAGCCGACCCCGGCGACCAGTCGTACTACGCCGTGTCCTGCCTGAGTTCCACGCTGGGCACGTGGTCGACCGTCGCGCAGGCGCAGGCTGTTCTGCCCGAATTCCGGCGTGCGGCCCCGCAGTTCGGCGAGTACTACGCCGGGACGCTGCCGATGTGCACCCATTGGCCCGTCGGCCCGGACCAGTTCCCGCACCGGATCACCGCGGCGGGCGCGCCACCGATCCTGGTCGTGGGCACACTCCGCGACCCGGCCACCCCGTACCCCTGGGCGAGGGCACTGGCCGGGGAGCTGTCCTCCGGACGGCTCCTCACCTGGGACGGCGACGGGCACACCGCCTACCACCGGGGCAGCACCTGCGTCGAGAGCGCCGTCGACGACTACCTGACACGAGGTCGTCTACCGTCGGCCGGCACGGTCTGCGTCTGACGGGCGGTGGCCGCCGTGCGGGCCACGGGTGCGCTGTCCGGCCGGCGCCGGCGCGTCGCGGCCGGGCTGCTGAGCGCCTGCCTGGTGCTGGCCGCCTGTTCGCCCCAGCGTCCGCACCGGCCGGCGGGCCCGAAGCGGTCGGCGGCAGCGGCCGCCACGGCCGGCCCCGCCGCTTCGGCGCCGCCGTCGGCCTCCGCCTCGGCCTCGGCCTCGGCCCCGACGCCGGACGTGTCCCGCTACTACCGGCAACGGCTGCACTGGCGGCCCTGCCGGGAAGCGGCGTCGTTCCAGTGCACCTCGGTACGAGTGCCCCTGGACTACGCCCGTCCGGAGGCGGGTGACATCCGGCTGGCGGTCGTCCGCCACAGGGCCACCGGGCCGCGTGCCGCCCGCATCGGCTCGTTGCTGCTCAATCCCGGCGGCCCCGGCGTGTCGGCGGTGGACGACCTGTTGTCCTTCGCCGACGGCTTCTCCCCGGCGATGCGCGCCGCGTACGACCTGATCGGCGTCGACCCCCGGGGCGTGGGGCGCAGCGCCCCGGTCGACTGCGGGACGGGCGCGCCGCCGTCCGTCCCCGCGGCCGAAGGCGCGGCAGGCCCCACGGCCGAAGGCAAGGCCGGGGAACCCGAGTCGGGCTTCGCGCTGATCGCCGATGCCTGCGCCCGCCGTGTCGGTCGCCTCCTGCCCCACGTCGGCACCCTGGACGCGGCCCGGGACATGGACGTCACAAGGGCGCTGCTCGGCGACGACCGACTGGGCTTCCTCGGCTACTCCTACGGCAGTTACCTGGGGGCCACCTATGCGGAGCTCTTCCCCTCCCGCGTCGGCCGGATGGTCCTCGACGGCGCCGTCGACCCCGGTATGGACGCCTTCCGCGCCACCCTTGGCATGGCGCGCGGCTACCAGGTGGCCTGGGATGCCTTCGCCGCCGACTGCGTCGCGCGCCCCGGCTGCCCCGTCGGCCACTCGCTCCGGGACGCGGGACGCATCCTGGACGGGCTGGTCGCGGAGCTCGACGAAGCCGCCCGCGAAGGGGACGGCCGCGGCGTTTCCGCCACCGGCGACGATCTGCTCACCGCGGTCACCTCGGCGCTCGCGGCTCCGGCATGGGGCGGACTGCGGTCCCTGCTCCGCGAGGTGCGGGCGGGCGACGCCGCCACCTGGCGGCGGCTCCTCGGCACGGACGACGCCGGAGGACCGGGTGAGCAGTCACTCGCGGCGATCAACTGCCTGAGTTCCGCGCTGGGTCCACGGTCGACCGCCGCGCAGACGCGAGCGGCCGTGCCCGAGTTCCGCCGTGCGGCACCGCAGTTCGGCGCGTACTACGCCGGGTTCCTGCCGATGTGCGCCCACTGGCCGGCCCGGCCGACCCAGGTGCCGCACCCCATCACCGCACGCGGCGCCCCGCCCATCCTCGTCGTCGGCACCACCCGCGACCCCGCCACCCCGTACGACCAGGCCCGCGCACTGGCCACGCAGCTCTCCTCGGGCCGGCTCCTTACCTGGGACGGCGACGGGCACACCGCCTACCAGCAGGGCAGCCGCTGTGTCGACACGGCCGTCGACGACTACTTCCTGCACGGCCGGCTCCCGCCCGACGGCACCGTCTGCCGCTGACGGCCGCACATCCGTGCGCCGGCACGTCCTCAGTTCACCTCGGCACCGGAAAGGCAGGGCGATGGACGCTGTCCGGCACACCGGCCACGTACGCGGGGGGCAAGGACGCCGCGCGATCGCGGTGCTGGGCGCCTGCGCCCTGCTGGCCACCGCGTGTTCCGCCCTCCACGGCGGGGCGTCGCCCGTCGCGACGCGCCCGGCACCGGCCGGCACGGCGCACTCCGGAGCCGCGCCGCCGGGGCCGGCCCGTCACTACGCGCAGCGGCCCGTGTGGAGGCCGTGCGAGGACGAGCCGTCCTACCAGTGCACGACCCTCAGGGCGCCGCTGGACTACGCCCACCCCGAGGCGGGCGACATCACCCTGGCCGCCACCCGGCTGAGGTCCACGGGGACCGCCTCGGAACGCATCGGCTCGCTGCTGTACAACCCCGGAGGTCCCGGCGACTCCGCCATCAGCGGCCTGCGGGACCTCGCGGATGACTTCTCCCCCGCGGTGCGCGCCGCCTACGACCTGGTCGCCGTCGACCCGCGCGGCGTCGGCGCCAGCACCCCGCTGGACTGCGGCGCCATCGTGCCGGCGGCCGGCGCCGGCACCCCTCCGGCCGTCGCCGGGAAGCCGGACTTCGAGGCCCTGGACGGGGCGCGCAAGGAGACCGCCGACGCGTGCCGACGACACGCCGGCCGGCTGCTGCCGCACATCGGCACCCCGGACGCCGCCCGCGACCTGGACCTGGTGCGCGCCCTCGTCGGGGACGACCGGCTGCATTACCTCGGCTTCTCCTACGGCACCTACCTCGGCGCCACCTATGCGGAGCTCTTCCCCTCCCGCGTCGGCCGCATGGTCCTCGACGGCGGCGTCGACCCCACGGTGGACGGCTACCGCCGCTTCCTTGATCCCGCACACGGCTACCAGGTGGCCTGGGAGGCGTTCGCCGCAGACTGCGCACGCCGCCCCGGCTGCCCCGTGGGCCACTCCGTCGATGAGGCGGGCCGTGTCCTGGACACCCTGGTGGGCCGCCTCGACCGGAGCCCGCGACAGGAGGGCAAGGACATCACCGTCACGGGGGACGACCTGCTCCGCGTCGTCCTGACGGCACTGAAGAGGGCAGCGTGGGACGAACTGCGCCGGGCGCTGGGCGAGGTGGCCTCCGCGGCCGGCGGCACCGCCGCACTCCAGAGGCTCTCCGCCGCGGAAGAGGAGGCCGTCGCCGACGTGGGGTTCACGGCGGTCAGCTGTCTGAGCGCGGCGCTCGGGCCCGTGTTCACCCCCGCGCAGGCCGAGGCGCTGCTCCCCGCGTTCGTGCGTGCCTCGCCCCAGTTCGGGGCGTACTACGCCGCGCTGCTCACCACCTGCGCCCACTGGCCCGTCGGCCCGGCCCCCGGGGAGCGGCCCGCCACGGCCCCACGCACCGCCCCGATCCTGGTCGTCGGCACCCTGCGCGACCCGGCCACCCCGTACGCCTGGGCGCGGTCGCTCACCCGGTTCTTCCCCTCCGCCCGGCTGCTCACCTGGGACGGCGACGGGCACACCGCCTACCTGCGGCCCGGGAGCGGGTGCGTCGACATCGCGGTGGACCGGTACCTGCTGAGCGGCCGGCTCCCGCCCGCCGGCACGGTCTGCCGCTGAGGACGCGCCGAAGGCGCGCTCCCCCGGGCCACCGGGGGGCGGGCCATAGGCGGGGGGGGCAGCCGCCGCGGCCCATGCCGCCGCCCAGGGGGGCAGATATA
>NZ_JBHYMQ010000135.1:0-10018 GCF_042742985.1 Streptomyces sp. NPDC058864
CACCCACCTGGCCGCGGTCACCGGGGACGACGGCACGCTGCTCGGCTACGTCACCATGGAGGACGTCCTCGAGGAACTCGTCGGCCCCGCCACGGACCTGGCCGAGGAAGCGGCCTGAGCCGCCGGCCGCCGGCCTGGCCGGCGGCCTCGCGAGGGGGACGTCCCGCGCGTGGCGTGGCGAACTCCGGCTCGCGCGCGGCGTGGCACGGTCCGCCCTGTCCCCGGCGGTCCGTACACGGCGATGGTCGCGGGGATGGCGAGGACCCGTCCGGGGCTTCGGCGAAGCGGCCGGGGAGGGTTCAGCGGTCGGCGCCGTCCGAGCCGTCGGTCCTGCGGATCACGTCCTCGGGGGCGGCCCGGATGACGCGCGGGGCGGGCCGCTCCGCGGCCGGGTCCTCGTCCGCCTTCATGGCCGCGGCCTCGCTCTTGAGGATGCGGGTCGCCTTCCCGGCCGAGCGGACGAGGTCGGGGAGCTTCCTGATGCCGATCACGACGATGACCACGATGAGCAGCAGGGCGAGTTCGCTGAGGCCGAACATCGTGCGGGTTCCCTCCGGCTGGACGGGGCGCCAGGGCGCCCTTGGTGACGACCCTGTGAAAACTACAGCACTGTAGTAGGCGTGGGCCAGGGCGCAGGGCCGCCGCTGGCTACGATGAACCGCCCCGGCCACGGCGGGTGCCGCGGCCGGCTGGAGCGAGACGGGGTGAGGGACCGGGTGCACGGCAGGCGACGAGGTCAAGGGGAGCTGGAGGCCGAGGTGCTGGCGGCGCTGCGCGCGGCGCCGGGACCGGTGAGTGCGGCACGGGTGCAGGAGGAGCTGGGCCGCGCACTCGCCTACACCACGGTGGTGACGATCCTGACGCGGCTGCTCGCCAAGGGCGCGGTGACGCGGGAACGGGCCGGCCGGTCGTTCGTGTGGACGCCGACCGCCGACCAGGCGGACCTGGCGGCGCTGCGCATGCGCAAGGTGCTGGACGGGGAGCAGGACCGGCAGGCGGTGCTGGCCAGCTTCGTGACCGGCCTGCTGCCGCAGGACGAGCAGATGCTGCGGGAACTGCTGGACCAGGCCGGGGAAGCCGAGGAGTAGGGCGGGCCATGGGGGTCTTCGTCTTCCTGCCGCTGGTCCTGCCCCTGACGGCCTGGCCGGTCGCCCGGCTGGCCGCGCAGCACCTGCACCCCCGGACGGCGACCCGGCTGCTGTCGGCGGTGGCCGGGGTGCTCGCCCTGTGCAGCACGCTCTGCCTGGCCCTGCTGGTCGTGGTCGGCACCGCGCAACTGCCGGGCAATCCGCTGCCGGACGGGTGGTCGGACCCCGAGGTGCGCGCGGCGGTCCCGTACGACGAGGTCGCCGGCAGGGCGGCCATCCCGGCCCTGCTCGTCGTGCTGGGGTCCTGCGCCCGGGCGGCGTGGCGGCACCGCCGGGTCCGCGGCCGGGCCCGGCGCGCGCTGGCGGGCCTGCCGGACGGGCCGGTCGCGGTACTGCCCGACGGGGTGCCGTACGCGTACGCGCTGCCCGGCCGCCGTCCGCGGATCGTGGTCAGCACCGGGCTGCTGGGCAGGCTGACCGCGGCCGAGCGCCGTGCCCTGTTCGCCCACGAGCGCGCGCATCTCGCCGGCCGCCACCACCGGTTCCTGCTGGCCGTGCAACTCGCGGCGCGGGCCAACCCCTTCCTGCGGCCGCTGCGTACCGCGGTCTCCTACACGACCGAACGGTGGGCGGACGAGGCGGCCGCCCGGACGGTCGGCAGCCGCCGTACCGTCGCGCTGGCGATCGGCAGGGCCGCGCTCGTCTCCGCGGGTGCCGGCCCACCAGGGGGTCCCGCCGGGTCCGCCGGGTTCGCGACCACGGGTCCGGTGCCGCGCCGCGTCGCCGCCCTGCTGGCACCCGCCCCCGCCGGGCGTGTCTGGCCGCCGGTCTCCACGGCGGTGGGCCTGGCCGCCTGGGGCGCCGCCGCGGGCACCGCCGCCTCGGCGCTCTCCTCCGCGAACTCCGCGGTCACCCTGTTCCTCATCCTGCACGCGGCCACGCCCTTGTAGGGCCGCCGGCCCGGGGGTGCTGCCGCCGGGGCGGACGGCAGCACCCGGTCCTCGACCGGCCGGAGCCGCTCCGACGACGGGGATCAGAGGTCGAACTCGTGCGGAGGCAGACCGAGGGCGTGGCAGGCCTCGCGGACGACGGCCTGCTCGGTCTTGTCGAAGTCGCCGTCGGCGCCGCCGATGACGATGCCGATCTGGACGACCGCACGCGCCTCGGCGGGCTTCTTGGCGGCCTTGGCGATCTCCTGGAGGACGCTGACCTTGCCGAAGTCGAAGTCCGCGGTGAGCTTGCCGAGGTTGTCCTCGAAACGGCGCTGCAGGTCCGTCGCGTCGAAGTTCTGCAGGACCTCGTTGGTGGCGATGAGCTGGGCGACCCGGCGCCGTTCCGACGGGTCGATCGTGCCGTCGGCCGCGGCGACGAGCGCGCACATCGCCATGGCGGCGTCACGGAAGGCACCGCTCTTGAGGTCGTTCTTCTTCGCCACGAGCTGCGTCTGCATGGTGGCGGCGGATTCCTTGATGCGGTCCCACAGGGGCATGAACGCTCCAGGTCTCGGCGGAGCCCGGACCGCCTCCCGGGCCGGACGTCCGCGTTTACTACAGCGCTGTAGAAACGAGGGGCCGTCCAAGATGGTTCCCCGCGGCGCGACTTCAGCCGGGCGCGTCGGCCGCGGCGTCCCGCAGCTCCCGGGCCGGGTTGCCGCCCCAGCGGGCCCGCTCCGGGACCTCCTCGCCCTTCATCAGGAAGGAATCGGGCGCGAGGACCGCCCCGTCGCCCATCGTCACGCCGTAGTGGACGAGGGCACCCACCCCGACGGTGCAGCCGCTGCCCAGCGTGGTGCGGTCCGACTTGAAGGTGCCGTCCTCCTGCGAGTGGCACTGGATCCGGGTGCCCTCGTTGAGGACGCACTCGTCGCCGATGCTGACCAGGGACCGTTCCGGCACGTAGCAGCCGTCGTCGAAGACCCGGCTGCCGACGCGGACTCCCAGCAGCCGCCATACGGCGGTCTTGAAGGGCGTGCCGTTGAACAGCGCGATCGCCTCGGTCGGATGGGTGATCTTCCAGTAGCGCTCGTGCCGCCAGAAGGGGCGTTCGTAGATCGAGCAGTACAACGGCCGCAGGCCGCGCGAGCCCGCGGTGGAGCGTTCGGTGAGCACCATGCCGGCGACGGCGAACAGCACGGTGAGGACGTTGGCGAGCGCGATCACGCCCGGGCCGAGGGTCTCGTAGAGGTCCGCGGCGGCCGAAACGACCAGCGCGACCGAGAAGAAGAACAGCCACCGCGACCCCAAGTGCAGGGCCATGGTCGCGGCGTTGTGCCTGTTCTTGGCCGCCAGCCGGCGCCGGAAGGTCGCGCGGTCCGCGACGAGGTGGTCGAACCTGCTGTCCCGCAGGACGGACCGGGGGATCTCGAAGCTGGGGGAGCCGAGGAGGCCGACTCCCTCGCGGACCTCACCGTCGAGCGGCACCATCACCTTGGTGGCCAGGAGGCAGTCGTCACCCGTCCTGGCCCCGGCGGGGTAGGCGATGTAGTTGCCCAGGAAGTTGTGCGGGCCGATCGTCACCTCGGACGTGCGGAAGGACGTCGCGGTGTAGTCGGCGTTGATGACCGACAGCCCGTCGGCGATCATCGTTCCCCGGCCGACGCTGGTCAGGCACGGGATGTCCTGGCGCACCGTGAGGCCGAAGTTGGAGCCGGTCTGCTCGACGTCGCCCAGGTCGTACCCGAGGCGGCTCAGGTAGGGGACGATCGCCGAGCTGTCGCCGAACAGCACCTTGTGGAAGCGCCGGTTGGTGAGGAATCCGACGGCCCGGTGCACCCCGTAGCGGAAGCCGAACAAGGGGTAGTCCCTGCCCGGCCGGACGAACGGTCCCAGCACCCGGGGGACGGTCACCGAGAGCAGGGCGCCCAGGACGACCGCGCCGAAGAAGAAGATCGCGGAAGCTGCCAGCGCCTCGGCGTAGAACGTCCAGCCGGTCAGCGCCGTGGGCCCGGGCCGCAGCAGCGCCCGGAACTGCGGGACCGCGGCCACCAGCAGGACGCCGCCGCCCACGCCCAGGGGCACGTACACGAGCAGGGCCGTCAGCAGTTGCGTCGCCGCGTAGGCGGCCCTGCGGAGGGTGCCGCAGCGGGCGGGACCGGCCGCGCGGCGGTAGTCGACCTCGGTCGGCTGGGCCGGGGACCCGTGCCAGCGTTCGCCGTCGGGCACGGCCTGGCCCGCGTGCAGCGAGGAGGAGTGGCCGAGCTGGGTGCCGTCGCCCATGGAGGTCCCGATGTCGAGCACCGTCGCCTCGCCGATCAGCACGTCCCTGCCGAGCGTGACCGGCCCGGTCCGGATCACCCCGGACTGCGCCCGGTAGCAGTTGAGGAAGGCGTCCTTGCGGATCACCGTGCCGTCGCCGACCGTGAGCAGGTCGGTGCAGACCGGCACGTGACGGGTGAAGACGGTCACCCGTCGTCCGATCCGCGCGCCGAGCGCCCGCAGATAGAGGGAGTAGACCGGGGACCCGGCGAACAGGGCCAGCGGATTCGCCCGGATCAGTGTCTTGGCGCACCAGAAGCGGACGTACGCCAGGCTCCACAGCCGGATCTCCCGAGGGCGCCACCGGCCGACGAGCACCCACTTGCCCAGGATCGGCAGTACGCACACCCCGACGAAGACGGCGGCCCCGAAGACGACCGCCCGCAGGTAGGTGCCGAGCAGCCCGGAGCCGCCCGCGATCCAGTCCACGCCGCCCGCGAGGACGAGGGCCGCCCCGAAGGAGTAGGCGAGGAAGAACAGCAGTTGCAGCCCCGCGCACAGCGCATAACGCGCCGTACCGACCGGGCCGTCCGGTACGCCGCCGGGTCCGTCCGGCTCCGCCGCTGGGGACACGGCAGCCGGTACGGCGGCCGCGGGAGGCGGCGCGTCCGCGATGGCCGCCGCCAGGCTCCGGACGGTCGGGTGGCGGTAGACGTCCTTGATCGAGACGGGCGGCACGTCCTGGCGCTTCCTGAGCCGCGCGCAGAAGCGGGCCATCACCATGGAGTCCGCGCCGAGGTCGGTGAAGAAGTTGCCGTCGAGCGGGACCCGCTCGGCCTGCACGACCGGGGCGAGCACCTCGGCGAGGATCCGTTCGCGGTCGGTGGCCGCGGACTCGTCGGGATCGGGGGTCAGGACGTCGACCGGGATGTCCGCCATGGCGGCTCCATGAGGGGTGCGGACCACGTGCGGTCGAGCCGAGCGCCGAGGCGGTACCGCCCCTGCCGAGGTCCGGGCGCGCGATCCGGAATCTGTGGGTGGGCCCCGTGTCCGGGATCGGGATGTGTGTGCCGTACTCGCAGTCTCGGCCCGGGGCGCCGTGGACGCCAACCGGCCGGCCCGTCACCCTCGGCGACTGGTGATCGCCGGAACGCGATACCCCCTGGTGAGCGGGTCACTCCGGGTCCGGCACCGCCATGGCGGTCCCGTGCACGCGGTCACCGGCGGTGCCCGTGTGCTGCTCGACGGCGAGCGGGTGGTCGGTGGGCTCCGGCTCGCTGTACGGGCGCCGCCCGGCCGGTCGCGTGCGGGCGTTGGTCCTCGGATCGAGGGTGCTCGGCCTGCAGAGGCCGGGTTCGGTGCTCGGCCGGACGACGGAGGGCTTCCCCGACTCCCGGGGAGGCGCGGACGCCCCACGAGAAGACCTCTCCGTTGCCGGTCACGGGCCTCTCGATCACGCCCTTGACGAAGATGCGTTCGCCCGTGACGACGCAGGGGCGCCGAACCAGCGGCGGAGGGCGGCGAGGAGTTCGTGCCGGTCCTCGCCGGTCCAGGCGACGTGGCCGTCGGGGCGCAGCAGCACCGCGGGGACGTCCGGTTCCTCGCCGACGTCGACGACGTGGTCGACCCGCTCCTCCCAGCCCGCCGCGGACAGCCCGCCGGTACGGTCGAGCAGCAGGCCGCGGCCGCCGTGCATCAGCGTGTACAGCCGCCCCTGCTTCAGCCGGACGTCCCGCAGCCGGCGGCCGAGCAGTTCGTGGCCCGCCCCGAAGTCGTAGCGGATCGCGATCCCGGTGATCTTCTCCATCAGGTGCCGGTTCACGTCCTCGAAGTGCACGAGTTCCGACAGCAGCCGGCGCACCGCCTGCGGACCCGGCTCGGTGGACAGCAACTGCATCTGCGCGCGGGTGTTGTCCAGCACGTCGGCGGCAACGGGGTGCCGTTCGGCGTGGTAGCTGTCCAGCAGCCCCTCGGGGGCCCAGCCGTTCACCGTGGCCGCGAGCTTCCAGCCGAGGTTGAACGCGTCCTGGATGCCCAGGTTGAGCCCCTGTCCGCCGGTCGGCGGATGGACGTGCGCGGCGTCGCCGGCGAGCAGCACCCGGCCCACCCGGTACCGCTCGGCCTGCCGGGTGGCGTCGCCGAAGCGGGACAGCCAGCGCGGCGAGTGCACGCCGAGGTCGGTGCCGGCGACCGCCCGCAGCCGCTCCTTGAACTCCTCGAAGGTCGGCGCCGCGTGGTCCTCGGCCACTCCGTCCGCGGGCACGACGAGGCAGTGCCGCCCGTCGGGCTCGGGGATGACGCCGAACCGCACCTGTGTCCTGCGGACCTCTTCCGTCACGGCGGCCACCGTCTCCGGCGGCGCGGCAACCTCCATCTCGCCCAGCAGCGTCTCGACCCTGGAGGGTTCGCCGGGGAAGCCGACGCCGAGCAGTTTCCGCACGGTGCTGCGTCCGCCGTCGCAGCCGACGAGGTAGCGCGAGCGCAGCCGCGTCCCGTCGGCGAGCTCCGCGGTCACGCCGTCGTCGTCCTGCTCCAGTCCGGTCAGTTCCGTGCCGCGCCGGATCTCCACGCCGGCCTCGGTGACGTGCTCGGTCAGCAGGCGTTCGGTGTCGGTCTGCCGGATGGCGAGGACGTACCCATGGGCGGTGTCCATCCGCTCCGGCCACCGGCCGGCGAGGCCGGCGAAGAGCCCGCCGGACGTGATCTTCCTGCCGCGGGCGAGGAACGCCTCCAGCAGTCCGCGCTGGTCCATCACCTCGATGCTGCGGACGTGCAGTCCGCGCGAACGGGTCTGCGCGCTCGGCTCCGCGTCCTTCTCCAGCACGAGCGCCCGTACCCCCTGGAGCCGCAGCTCGCCGGCGAGCATCAGTCCGGTCGGTCCGCCGCCGACGACGATGACGTCGATCATCAACACACCCATCCCCGCAGGTCCTGGTTCAAGGCGGTGATTCTGCGGCATATGGGGGGCCTTGCCGCAAGGCCCCCCATGCGCTATACGTTGAGAGTGGCGAGGAGCGGTGCTCCTCGCCTTCGTCGTCGCGATGGGACCGACCGGTTCAACGCCCCGGCGTTGAGGACTCCGCGGAGTCCTGTTCCTCGGTGTCGGCTTCGAAGTACACGTCGAGGACGGCGTCGAACTCGGCGTTCCAGGCCCGCAGCTGGCGTCGGCTGGGCGCGTCGACCCACGTTCCGAACCAGCGACGCGGGGACAAGTAGACCGTGACGCCGAAGCGATGCCCCCACTTGGGGACGTCGACCTCGACCGCGCCGATCTCCTTCCAGCCGAACTCGGCCTCGGTGTCGTCCAGCCGGAAGGCGAGGCCGTCCCGGTCCGCCCGGATCGCCCCCCTGCGGTCGGCCGCCTCGAACACCGGGCCCGCGTCGGAGCCTTCGGTGACTCCGTCGTCGCCTTCGTCGCCTTCGTCGTTGTCGTCGGTGTCGGCGGCTGACTCCTCCGCGGTCGCTATGGGCGACGGCACGGCACCGGTCGTCACGTCGGCCGCGGCGTCGGACGCACTGCCGGTCTCGGAGGCCGCGGCCTCGGTTCTGTCGTCGTCGTCCGGTTCCGGCGCGAGGATGCCGGGGACGTATGCCGGATCGATGCCGGCGGCCTGTACGAGCGGGATGTTCGGACCTCTGCTCTGCTCCACGGCGGGCAGTATGGCTGATCCGCCTGTGCCCGTGACACTCGCCCCGGCCTTCGGGCTTCGCACGTGCGCCGACCGCGGCATCACTCCATCGACTGCAGAATGCGGTCGAGCGTCCGGCGGCCCATTCCGCTCATCGTCGGATTGCTCTCGGCGTAGTACCAGACGACACCCATCGCCTGTTCGAACGCCCATGCCTTGCCGCGCTCCCACTCCAGATCGCCGCAGTCCAGTGTCCGCCGGAGCACTTCCCGCGGGCCTGGCCGCAACAGGTGCCAGGCGCTGACCAGATCCAGCGCGGGGTCGGCCGGGCCGAAGCCGCCGGTGTCGAGCACACCGCTGAGCCGGTCTCCCGCGACCAGCACATTGCCGGGAATCAGGTCGCCATGGCTCATCACGTCGGCACCCGCGCGCGGCAACTCCCGAAAGTGGCTCCACACCTGACGCAGCCGGGGCACGTCGAGCAGCCCCTCACTCTCCTCGAAGCACGTCGCCATCCATTCGTCGTGGTGGGCGAGGACGCCGCCACGATTTCCGCCGCTGAAAAGCCGCCCCCGCGTCCCGGCGGCCCGCAGGGCTGCGATGAAGGCCGCCAGGTCCTCGGCAAAGGCGTCCGACCCACTGGGGTCGGCATCGAAGGCGACCGTTCCCGGCAGCCATGTCTGGACCGACCACGGCATGGGGTAACCCGCTCCGGGCTTTCCCAGGGCGACGGGTTCCGGGACGGGGAACCTCGACACCCGAGCCAGCTCCGCGCTCGCCCGGGCTTCCCGTTCCAGAACCGCCAGCGCCTCGGCGGCATCGGCCGGACGCAGAGGGAAACGCGCGGAGAGGTCGTTCCCGATGCGGAAGATGGCGTTGACCGTCCCGGTCGACGGAAGGAGTTGGATCGTCTTGCCGCTCCACTGAGGGAACTGCTCTCGCACCAAGGTCGCAACGATGCGGGTGGTCACGACCACTTGGTCATCGTGCATGGTCATCTCGCAGCCCCCTTCCACTGGTCCAATCCGAAACGGCAGCGCGGAAGTCCGTGTCCCGGTCGACGAGGGTGTCGTCGAGGTCCGGCGGCACCGACGACACGACCGGGAGTAGATCACGGAACCCGCTGCGAGGCAGGTGGTTTTCGGCGGGTATCGGCATCGGGCCGGCGAAGTCGATGTCGCGGATCGTCGGGGGCCGGCGAGGCCCCCGTCCCGCGTCGACGTACGACAACTCGACGCACGGTCCGCCTGATCCATCCCAGCCGGTACAGCGATCCAGCACCCCCAGCGCGCTCAGCGCGCTCAGTCGCGCGACCGGGTTCGCCGAGACGGAGGCCCAGGAGACCGGTTCGTTGGGAGCCGCAGGTGAGAGGGTCTTGCTCTGCGACTGTTTCCGATATATCGTTGAGGCATCGCGACCGTACGACGATGGAAGGAGCGTCATCATGCGTTCCCATGGACACGGACACTTCGGGCCCGGCCATCACGGCCGCGGCGAGCATGATCAGGAGGGGCGGCGCGCGGCGTTCGGGCCGTTCGGGCCGCCGTTCGGCGGAGGGCCGTGGGGGCCCGGGCCGTGGCACGGCGGGCGGGGCGGCAGGGGAGGCCCGCGGGGGCGGGCGAGGCGCGGCGACGTGCGTGCCTCGATCCTTGCGCTGCTCGCCGACCGGCCCATGCACGGCTACGAGATGATCCAGGAGATCGCCGAGCGCAGCGGCGGTGCGTGGAAGCCGAGCCCCGGCTCGGTGTACCCGACGCTGCAACTGCTCGAGGACGAGGGCCTGATCAGCAGTGCGTCGGAGGGTGGCAAGAAGCTCTTCACGCTCACCGAGGCCGGCCGTACCGAGGCCGAGTCGGGGCCCGACGCCCCCTGGGAGGAGGCCGGCCGCGGCATCGACTGGGAGGCCATGAACGAGATCCGCAAGGCGGGCGCCGGCCTGGTCGACGCCTTCCGGCAGGTCTGGGCGACCGGTACGCCCGAACAGCGCGACAAGGCGCTGACCGTGGTCAACGAGGCCCGCAAGAAGCTCTACCTGATCCTCGCCGACGAGGACTGATCCCGTTGTACGCCGGTGGGGCCGGGCGGCCGCGCGGCCGGGGCCCCGCGG
>NZ_JBHYMQ010000136.1:0-8852 GCF_042742985.1 Streptomyces sp. NPDC058864
CGGCGGCGCAGGTCGATCCTGCGCCGCCGGGCGGCGTGGTGTGGACGGTACAACGGTGGTGCAACGTCACTTCATCGCAGTGAGGGCGTGGTTGAGCTCCACGACGTTGACCCGTTCCGCGCCGAGGAAGCCCAGGACCCGGCCCTGGACGTGGTCCTCCACCAGCTTGCGCACGGCGGCGGCGTCCAGGCCGCGGGCCTCGGCGACCCGCTCCACCTGCTCGCGGGCGTACTCCGGCGAGATGTGCGGGTCGAGGCCGGAGCCGGAGGCCGTGACGGCGTCGACCGGCACGTCCTCGGGGGCGACGCCGTCGAACTCGGCGACCGCGGCCCGGCGCTCCTTGATGGTCTTCACCAGGCCCTCGTCGTTCGGGCCGAGGTTGGAGGCGCCGGTGACGAGCGGGTCGTAGCCGCCGGGACGCGGCTGGAACCACTTGGGGTCCGGCTGGGCGACCTCCTCGGCGTCGTCGGGGTTCTTCTTGGGAAGGTTGAAGCTCTGGCCGATGAGGCTGGAACCGACGGTCTTGCCGTCCTGGGTGATCGTGGAGCCGTTGGCCTGGTCGGAGAACGCCGCCTGGGCGACGCCGGTGACGGCCAGCGGGTAGGCGATGCCCAGGAGCACCGTGAACACCAGCAGCATCCGCAGGGCGGCCACGTGGTTGCGCACCACTGAGGGCAGGGAGCCGGACATGATGGATCGCCTTCTTCTGTCAGCTGAGGCCGGGGATGAACTGGATGATCAGGTCGATCACCTTGATGCCGGCGAACGGCAGCACGAGACCGCCCAGGCCGTAGACCCAGATGTTGCGGGTCAGCAGCGAGGAGGCCGACGACGGCCGGTAGCGCACGCCGCGAAGGGCGAGCGGGATCAGTACGACGATGATCAGGGCGTTGAAGATGATCGCCGAGGTGATCGCGGACGCCGGGCTGTGCAGCTGCATGATGTTGAGCTTGTCCAGGCCCGGGTAGGCGATCGCGAACATCGCCGGGATGATCGCGAAGTACTTCGCGACGTCGTTGGCGATGGAGAAGGTGGTCAGCGCGCCGCGGGTGATGAGCAGCTGCTTGCCGATCTCCACGATCTCGATCAGCTTGGTGGGGTCGGAGTCCAGGTCCACCATGTTCCCGGCCTCCTTGGCGGCCGAGGTGCCGGTGTTCATGGCCACGCCCACGTCCGCCTGGGCCAGCGCCGGGGCGTCGTTGGTGCCGTCACCGGTCATCGCGACGAGCTTGCCGCCCGCCTGCTCCCGCTTGATCAGCGCCATCTTGTCCTCGGGCGTCGCCTCCGCCAGGAAGTCGTCCACCCCGGCCTCGTCGGCGATCGCCTTGGCCGTCAGCGGGTTGTCACCCGTGATCATGACCGTGCGGATGCCCATCCGCCGCAGCTCGTCGAACCGCTCCCGCATGCCGTGCTTGACGACGTCCTTGAGGTGGATGACGCCCAGCACCCGGGCCGTGCCGTCCTCCTTGGCGGCCACCACCAGCGGCGTACCACCGGACTGCGAGATGCGGTCGACCAGCGACTGCACCTCCTCACCCGCCCGGCCGCCGTTGTCGGCCACCCACGCGGTCACCGCGGACGCGGCACCCTTGCGGACCTGACGGCCGTCGACATTCACGCCCGACATCCGGGTCTGCGCGGTGAACGGCACGAACTCGGCATGCCCGAGCTCGCCCTCGTGCCGCTCGCGCAGCCCGTACTTCTCCTTGGCCAGGACGACGACCGAACGACCCTCGGGCGTCTCGTCGGCCAGCGAAGACAGCTGCGCCGCGTTCGCCAGCTCGGCCGCGGCGGTGCCCTTGACCGGCAGGAACTCCGACGCCTGGCGGTTGCCGAAGGTGATGGTGCCGGTCTTGTCCAGCAGCAGCGTGTTCACGTCGCCGGCGGCCTCGACGGCACGACCCGACATGGCGAGCACATTGCGCTGCACCAGGCGGTCCATGCCGGCGATGCCGATCGCCGACAGCAGGCCGCCGATCGTGGTCGGGATGAGTGCGACGACGAGCGCCGCGAGGATCACGATGCTCTGCTCGGCGCCCGCGTAGATCGCGAACGGCTGCAGCGTCACGACCGCCAGCAGGAAGACGATGGTCAGCGAGGCCAGCAGGATGTTCAGCGCGATCTCGTTGGGCGTCTTCTGCCGGGCCGCGCCCTCCACCAGCGCGATCATCCGGTCGATGAAGGTCTCACCGGGCTTGGAGGTGATGCGCACGACGATCCGGTCCGACAGCACCTTCGTACCGCCCGTCACCGCCGAACGGTCACCACCGGACTCCCTGATCACCGGAGCCGACTCACCCGTGATCGCCGACTCGTCGACCGACGCGACACCCTCCACGACGTCACCGTCACCGGGGATGATCTGCCCGGCCTCGACGACGACGTGGTCGCCCAGCTTCAGTTCGGAGGCCGCGGCCTCCTCCTCACGGAACGAGGTGGCACCCGGCCGCCAGTCGGTCAGCCGACGCGCGACGGTGTGGGTCTTCGTCCGCCGCAGGGTCTCGGCCTGAGCCTTGCCCCGGCCCTCGGCCACGGCCTCGGAGAGGTTCGCGAAGACGACGGTCAGCCACAGCCACACCGTGATGACCCACGCGAAGACACTCGGGTCCTTGATCGCCGAGAGGGTGGTCAGCACCGCGCCGACCTCGACCACGAACATGACCGGGTTCTTGATCATCACCCGCGGATCGAGCTTCTTGAACGCGTCCGGCAGCGAGGTGAGGAGCTGCTTCGGGTCCAGCATGCCGCCGGAGACCCGGTGCGGCTGCTGAGGCTCGGTCGGGGTGCCCCCCGGCGTGGCCGGGGGTTCGAGGGTGGTCAGGGACATCAGGACAGACCTTCCGCAAGCGGACCCAGCGCCAGGGCCGGGAAGTAGGTGAGGCCGACGACGATCAGGATCACTGCCGTCAGCAGGCCGACGAACTGCGGCCGGTGGGTGGGCAGCGTGCCCGCCGTGGCCGGAACCGGCTGCTGCTTGGCAAGCGAGCCGGCCAGCGCCAGGACGAACACGATCGGCAGGAAGCGGCCGAACAGCATGGCCAGACCGAGCGCGGTGTTGTACCAGTCGGTGTTGACCGTCAGGCCCGCGAACGCCGAGCCGTTGTTGTTGGCGGCCGAGGTGAAGGCGTACAGCACCTCGGAGAAACCGTGCGCGCCGGTGTTGAGCATGCCCGCGCGCTGACCCGGCATCGCCATGGCGAGACCGGCACCGATCAGAACGATCGCCGGGGTGGTGAGGATGTACAGGGAGGCGAACTTCATCTCCCGGCCACCGAGCTTCTTGCCCAGGTACTCCGGGGTGCGGCCGACCATCAGACCGGCCACGAAGACCGCGATGATCGCCAGGATGAGGATGCCGTAGAGACCCGAGCCGGTACCACCGGGGGCGATCTCACCGAGCATCATGTTGAAGATCGTCATCCCGCCGCCGATCGGCGAGAACGAGTCGTGGAACGAGTTGACCGCACCGGTGGAGGTGAGGGTGGTCGACACCGCGAACAGCGCCGAGCCCCACACGCCGAAGCGCTGCTCCTTGCCCTCCATCATGCCGCCCGCCACATGGCCGGCCTGGCTGCTCACGCTGTGCAGCTCGTTGACGGTGACGATCGCGACCGAGGCGGCCCAGATGACGCCCATCACGGCGATGATCGCGTAGCCCTGGCGGTTGTCGCCGACCATGCGGCCGAAGGTGCGCGGCAGGGAGGTGGCGATCACCAGCAGGAGGTAGATCTCCAGCCAGTTGGTGAAGGCGTTGGGGTTCTCGAAGGGGTGGGCGGAGTTGGCGTTGTAGAAGCCGCCGCCGTTGGTGCCCAGCTCCTTGATGACCTCCTGCGAGGCGACCGGGCCACCGGTCAGGCTCTGGTGGTCACCGATGAGCGTGGAGATGGAGTCCACGCCGTGGAAGTTCTGCACGGCGCCGCCCGCGACCAGCACGATCGCGAAGACGAAGGCGAGCGGGAGCATGACGCGCACGACGATGCGTGTGAGGTCCACCCAGAAGTTGCCGATGCGGTCGGTCTTCTTGCGGGTGAAGCCCCGGATCAGGGCCGCGACGATGGCGATGCCGACGGAGGCGGAGACGAAGTTCTGTACCGCGAGGCCGGACATCTGCACCAGGTGGCCCATCGTGGACTCACCGGAGTAGGACTGCCAGTTGGTGTTGGTGACGAAGGAGGCGGCCGTGTTGAAGGACACGCCGGGCGTCACGGCGGGCATGCCTATGGACAGCAGCAGGTGGTTCTGCAGCCGCATGAAGCCGTAGAGGAAGAGGACGGAGACGGCCGAGAAGGCCAGCACGCTCCGCAGGTAGACGGACCACTTCTGGTCCGCGTCGCCGTCGACCCCGCCGAGCCGGTACGCGAAACGCTCGACGCGCAGGTGCTTGACGGAGGTGAGGGTGTGGGCCATGTAGTCGCCCAGCGGCCGGTAGGTCAGGGCCAGCGCGCCGACCAGCGCGAGGATCTGGAGCCAGCCCGCGAGGGTGTCGTTCACTAGAACTTCTCCGGGTAGATCAGCGCCAGCACCAGGTAACCGACCAAGGCCACGGCGACGACGAGTCCGACGACGTTTTCGATGCTCACAGCCGCTCCGCCCCCTTGGCCACGAGGCCGAGCACGGCGAAAACAGCGACGGTGAGGACGATGAAGGCCACATCTGGCATGCGGAGACACCCCGGAAGTCGTGTGGGGACGATGCCGCGCACCCGGTCGGGCCCGCGGCGCCGGTGAAGAACCGGTGTACGTAGCGAACCGCCCCGGGGTGCCCCCGGCGCGGTTCGTTAGCGGGTTCCTGACGCGGCCCCGGAGCGGCTTGACGGCACTTTGACGCCTGTCGGCCGAACGGGTGACGGGTGTGACGTGGCACACCGGCACCGCCTGCGGGCCTCAGGACGGCCGCGTTCCCCGGGCGGGCGCCGGCCGCCGCGACCCGGGCCTTGCGGGTGGGCAGGCCCGCCGGTACGGCCCGGTGGTGCGGGAAGCGGGGTCAGAACCGCACGTAGACGTTCTTCGACTGGGTGTAGGACTCCAGCTCCTCGATGCCCTCCTCGCGGCCGACGCCCGAGTTCTTCACGCCGCCGAAGGCGGCCCCGGGCAGGTGCGCCGAGCTGGCGTTGATCCACACGTAGCCGGTGCGCAGGTCGCGGGCGGCGGCCATGGCGGTGTGCAGGTCGGTGGTCCAGACGCTCGCGGTGAGGCCGTACGGCAGGGCGTTGGCCTCGGCGATCGCCTGGTCGTACGAGTCGAAGGGCGCCGCCACCAGCACCGGGCCGAAGATCTCCTCGCGGAACAGCGGCCCGGACGGGCCGGCGGGGGCGGAGAAGAGGGTTGGCCGGACGTAGTAGCCGGGGCGGTGCAGAGCGCTGCCGCCCGCGACGAGTCGGAGCGCGGGGTCGGAGAGGCCCGCCCGGATGTAGGAGGTCACCTTGCGGTAGTGCTCGGCCGAGACCAGGGGGCCGATGTCCGTCGCGGGGTCCGCCGGGTCGCCGAGGCGCATGGCGTCCATGCGCCTGCCGACCTCGGTCACCAGGTCCCCGTACAGCGAGCGGTGGACGAGCAGCCGCGAGGTGGAGCCGCAGCTCTGGCCCTGCCAGGTGAAGTTCATGCCGGCCATCGCACCGTCGACCGCGGCGTGCACGTCGGCGTCGGGGAAGACGATCAACGGGTTCTTGCCGCCCAGTTCGAGGGTGACGGTCTTGACCGCGGCGCTCGCCGCGCGCGCCTGGACGCGGCGTCCCGTGGCGGACGAACCGGTGAACGCGATGCGCGGGACGTCGGGGTGGGTCACCAGCCTTTCGCCCGCCTCGGAACCGAGCCCCGGCACGATGTTCAGCACGCCGGGCGGCACGACGCCGGCGGCCAGCTCGCCCAGGCGCAGCGCGGACAGCGGGGTCGCCTCGGCGGGCTTGAGGACGACGGTGTTGCCGGCCAGCAGCGGGGCGGCGATGCGGGCGGCCGCGAACAGCAGGGGGTGGTTCCAGGGGATGATCCGCCCGACGACGCCGAAGGGGTCGCGCAGGGTGTAGTCGAGGGCGTCGTGGTCGGCCATGGGGACGGTCTCGCCGCGCAGTTGCAGGGCGAGTCCGGCGAAGTAGCGCAGCTGGGCGACGGCCGCGCGGACGTCACCCAGCATGACCCCGATCGGGCTGCCGTTGTCGAAGGTGTCGGTCCAGGCCAGTTCCTCGCCGTGCGCCTCGATCGCCTCCGCGAGCGCGACCAGCACCCGTGCCCGGTCCGCCACGGAGGTGGCCGCCCAGGCCGGCGCGGCCGTGCGGGCCGCCTCGACCGCCGCGTCCACGTCCTCGGCACCGCCTAGGGGTACCCGGGTCATCACCGTCTCGTCCGCGGGGTTGACGACGTCCAGCGTGACCCCCGAGGCCGCTTCGGTCGCCGCACCGCCGATCAGCATGCGCCACGGGCGGTCAACGATCTCGCCCGCCGTCGGTCGTGCGCCGGTGGCGCCGTACGGATTCGACAGCTCCGAAATTCGCATACAGTCCAGGTTTGCACCAATATGCACCTGTTACGGTGATTGAATGTTTTATATCGGCAAACACCACGTATAGCGCAGCCCAAGGGACCGGGCGCGGACGGAGCGGCCGACTCAGCCGTCCAGCCAGCCGCGTTCGCGCGCCAGCAGCGCGATCTGGAACCGCGTCCGCGCACCGAGGGCGGTACCCGCCTCGCTGACGTGCTTCTGCACCGTCCGTCGGCTCACGCCGAGCACCCGGGCGATCGCGTCGTCCTTCATCCCCGTGGCCATGAGGTGGAGGATCTCCCGGGTCCGTTCGTCGGTCTCGACCGCCTCACGCTCTCGGCGCGGGGCGGGCCAGTCCTGGCGGCTCTCCAGGGAGACCGGCGTCGCGCGTTCCCAGATGCCCTCGAAGAGCGCCACGCACACCTCGATCATGGCCGGGGAGTGCACCACCAGTGAGCCCGCCGAGGGCCGGTCGCCGTGCAGCGGGAGGAGGGCGGCGGTCCGGTCGAAGAGGGCCAGCTTGACGGGAAGCCGTGTGCCGAGGCGGAATTCGCCGCCCACCGCGGTGCCGCGGATCGCGGTCTCCAGGGACACCTCGTCGGTGAAGCCGTCGGCCTCGTACACCGAACGCAACCGCACTCCCGGGGCCACGGCGGTGCGGTCCGGGTCCCGGTGTCCCGAGTCGTCCGCGGTCTCCGTCACGTAGGGCGGTTTGGCCAGGTGCAGCACCTCGCTCCGGCTGCCCTTCAGCAGGTGCGCGTAGCGGGCGGCGACCTCGTCCCCGTGCTCCAGCACCTCCACCAGGTCGGGTGCGCCGGGGTGCGCGGCGGAGCGGTAGAGCTCGTCGAGCTGTTCCATGAAGAGCTCCGTGCGGGCCAGCTCGCTCCGCCGGCGGGCGAGCAGCGAACCCAGCGACGAGCGCGGCGGGCCGGCCTTCCAGCGCGGGGACCCGCCGGGGATGCGGATGACCAGGAGTTCGTCCTCCAGGGCCCGCAGGGCGCGTTCGGCCTCGCCGGCGGACGTGCCGACCGCCCCGGCCACCGCGGCGGCGTCTGCGGAAGGGTGGCCCACCAGGTACTCCAGGACCCGTGCGCCCAGGGGGTCCAGCCCCGTCCCCGCCCAAGGACCGCCCGATGAGACATCCATGCAGCCTGCCACCCCTGTACGTCCGCGCCCCGCGTGATGATCGTACGCCTCGCGGAACGGCCGGCGGGGGCCCGGTCCGGCGTGCGCCGGTCCGGGCCCCCGTCGGGGTGCTAGCGGTGCCGCGGCCGCTCAGCGGCAGGTGCCCGCGGGGCGGGCCCGCGTCACCAGGTCCGTGTCCGTGGTGGTGGTGTCCATCCACAGCACGCGACTCCCGGTGCCCGCGGCGGCGTTGGACTGCTGGCCGTGGCTGCAGGAGACCCGGCCGAGCGGGGCGCCCTGCGGGGTGAACTGGTACAGCTTGGCCAGCGAGTCGTTGTAGTCGTCGAAGACCTGCGAGAACGAGGAGTACAGGGTCAGCGTGACCGCGGTGTCCGACGCCGTGAGGCCGTACGCGCGGACGGGACTCGGGCCCTTCTCCGCGATGACGTCGGTGACGGCCGAGCCGTCGACGGACGCACGGCGCAGGGTGGTGAAGTCGTCGTCGGTGTAGTCGGTGTCGATGAGCCAGTACACACCGGCCGCGGTGATCACCGGCGTGCTGATCCACTCCGGCTGCGAGGGCGCGCCGAGGGCCGTGGTCTTCCCCGTCCTGGTGTCGAAGACCTCCACGACGATGCCGTAGGTGCCGTCGAACAGCCCGTCGTGGATGTACGCGATGCGCCCGTCCTTGACGGCGGGTTCGACCGTCTGGTTGTAGTCCCGGCCGACCGGCACCTCACGCGGCGTGGTCTCGCCGCCCTTCAGGTACAGGACCCGCTGCAGCGAGGTCACCTCGTCACGGCGGGACCAGGCGACCGTGTCGCCGTCCACGCTCAGGCCGCTGATCTCCGAGCCGGTGCTGTACAGGGTCCTGACGGGACCGCCGCCCACGGGGGCGGACAGGATGTCGTAGGTGCGGGCCCAGGGGTCGTCGCCGGGGGCCTCGCCGACCGCCACCCACACCACGCGCTTGCCGTCGGTGACCGGGCTGAGGTGCGAGCGCCCGTCGACCGGGGAGATCCGGCGGGGCTTGCCCTTGCCGTCGGTGCGGCCCGTCCACACGGCGTACGGCTCGGTGCCGTCGGCGCCGGCCGACTTGGGGGCGGCCCACCAGTCGCCGCCCGCGCTGGGGACGTTGCCGGTGCCGACGAACGACATCAGGGTGCCGAGCCGGCCGAGCAGGACGTCGCTGTCCAGGCCGAGGCCCTTCTCCCAGCCGGGGACGATGCCGTGGGCGTCGAAGGCCTGCTTCA
>NZ_JBHYMQ010000137.1:0-8103 GCF_042742985.1 Streptomyces sp. NPDC058864
GTTCAGCTCAGTCCGACTCGGTTCGGGTCAGTTTTGGCCGGTGACCTCGAAGTGCAGCCGGACATGGGTCGCCGAATCGGCGCCGGCGAGCGTGACACCGGTCGGTCCCGGCTTGGCCGTCCCCGGAACGCTGATGGTCGCGCCGTGGATCACACCGTCGGCGTTCGCGTGCACGGTGATGAAGGCGAGACCGTCACCGAAGCCGATCCTGACGGCCTCGTTCGGCGCGAACCCGCTGGCGTTGACGACGATCGCCGTGGCGCGCGGCCCCGACGTCGTCGACAGCAGCACGTCCGGTCGGTACGTCCGCGCCTGCGGTTCATCGGTCACCCGGACGGTGGCCGTCGCCGGAGTCCGCGAGGACGTGCCGGCCGCGGTGATGGCGTACCGGCCGGGCTGCGCGTCGTCGGACGCCGCCACGGACGCGTGGACCGCACCCGTCGCAGAGGCCTCGACCGTTACGCTGCGCGCCGGGCTGGTGCCCAGCTTGACGGTCACGCGCTCGCCGGCGGCGAACCCGCTGCCGTTGACGGTGATCGCGTCACCGGCCTCGACGGTGGTGGATGCCGACGCCGAGATCGACGGCTGCAGCGCCGCCTTCCCCACGGTCACGGTGAACGTCTCGGTCCTGCTGGACAGCGTGTCCCACGTGGTGACGTGCACGGTGTACGTGCCCTGCTGCACGTACGTGTGCTCTGCGCTGATCGCACCGGAGGAGTCGACCGTGGCGTCGGACGGAACCGTGCCGTCACCCCACTGGACGCGGGCCTGGTAGCCCGTCGGGCCGGGAACGCCGCCGCTCACCGAACCGAGGTCCGCGGTGAGGGCCTTCCCCGGGGTGGCCGTCCGGTCCTTGGGAGTGGTGGTCACCAGCGCGGGCGCCGGCGTGCCGTCGTGGGCGACGGCGAACACGTGGATCCGGCCGGCGGAACCGGCGTCGCCGGTCTGCTTGGGCAGGGTCACCGACACCAGCGTCTTGCCCGCCGGGATCTCGAACGGCGTGGTGGCGAACAGGAACGGCTGGGCGGCGTCCCGGCTCGTGCCGAGCAGTCGGTAGGCGGACTTGGCGACGACGATGTTGCCGAAGGCCGGTGTGCCGCCTGCGTTGCCGCCCAGCGTCCAGTCGCTCATCTGGATCGGGACGGCGGCGGTGCTGCCGTCGCTGAACGTCGCCGTGCCGGTGGTGTTCTGGTTGCCCTGGGTGCCGGCGCCGATGAACGAGATGCTCTTCGCGTCGGCCGGCAGGTTGAGCACGAGCGTGCTGCCGTTGCCCGTCGCGTTGTCCGGCTGGCCCGCCGGGGTCTGCGGCAGCGTGAAGTGCAGCGCCGTGCCGGGCACGTCGTACTGCCGGCCCTGGGTCACGCCGGCCGCCTGGAGAGCGGCCCGCGAGTACGCCCAGGACTTGCTGTCGCAGTTCGCGGCGAGCGCGCCCTCGTCCCCGATGCAGACGGTGTCGAAGGCGGCGGTGAGGCTGGAGCTCGGCGCGTACGCGACGTCGGCCCCGACCGTGCCCGAGCCCTGGACGGTGCCGTCGGTCACCGTGACGTTCGCCTGGTAGTAACCGGGCTTGGCGTAGGTGTGCGTACCGCTGACGCTGTACACGCCCCGCGAGCTCAGAGCCGTGGTGCCCGTGGTGACCGGCGAGCCGTCACCCCAGTCGATCGTGGCCTGGTAGCCGCTCGCGGTGCCCCCGGTGACGGTGGCCAGGGGTGCCGAGACCGCGACGCCGGACGTCGCGTGCAGCCCGCTGCTCACGCCGGCGACCGTGAGGTCCCCGCCACCGAGCTGGACGTCGCCGCCCGCGAGCAGTTCGACCTCGGCGAGGCCGGTCTGCGCGGCGCCGGCGGTCTCCTTCACGACCAGGCGGAACCGTGCGAACTTGCCCGGATTGCCGATCTTGAACGGCCGGGTCTGGTTACGGGACGGGAACACCTCGCGGTGACGCGAGTCGAGCGTGGTCCAGGTGATCCCGTCGTTGGAGGCCTGCAGCTTCCAGTCCGTCGGGTCGCCCGCGCCCGCACCGGAGGTGAGGGTGTAGTACGACGGCTTCTGCTTGCCGCCGCGGTAGACCCAGTTGATCTGGGGCTCGTCGCCGGCGAAGGTCATCTGCGTGGTCGACGAGTCGTCGAACAGCTTCGACGCGTCCTGTCCGTCGCTGGTGCTCGCGGTGCCGAGGCCCGGACCCGTGGTGTCCTGCAAGGGCTTGGGCACGTCTGTGCCCTTGGTCAGCGACGGCGGCGCGTCCTTCTTGCCGGTGCCCCAGGACGACGGCTGCGAGCCCATCGCGAAGTCGATCGTGCCGCCGTGGACGAGCTCGGCCGAGTCGACGGACACTGCGCGCTGGGTCTTGCCGTTGACCTTCACACCCTGCACGTAGACGTTCTTGGTGCTGTTGCCCGGCGCGTTGACAACGATGTCGCCGCTTGTGCGGTGGACGGTCATCTTGGTGAACTGCGGCGAGCCGATGGCCCAGTTGGAGGAGCCGGCCTGCAGCGGGTAGATGCCCAGCGAGCTGAGGATGTACCACGACGACATCTCGCCGTTGTCCTCGTCACCCGGGTAGCCCTGGCCGATCTCGTCACCGACGTAGAGGCGCTGCAGGATCTCCCGCACGATCGCCTGCGTCTTGGACGGGGCGCCGGCGTAGTCGTACATGTACGGGATGTGGTGCGAGGGCTGGTTGCTCATGCCGAGCTGGCCCAGGCGCACCGCCTGCGCCTCGAGCATCTCGTGGATCGTGCCGTTGTACCCACCGGGGTGGTCGGCGTTCTCCGGGGTGGAGAAGAACTGGTCGAGCTTGTGCTCCAGCTGCTTCTGACCGCCGTAGAGGTTGGCCAGGCCCTGGCCGTCCTGCTGCGCGGTGAACGCGAAGTTCCAGCCGTTCGTCTCGGTGTAGGCGCCGCCCCAGTCGAGCGGGTTGCCGGTGAGGAACGTGCCGTTGGCCTGGCGTCCCTCGAAGAACTTGCTGTCCTTGTCGAAGAGGTTGACGTAGTTGCGGGCGCGCTGGAGGAAGTACGCCGACTCCTCCTTGATCCGCTTGCGGTCGTCCTTGGGCACCGACTTGTCGTCGGCCAGGGCCGCGCCCATGTTGCCGATGCCGTAGTCGTTGATGAAGCCTTCCAGCGCCCACGACACGGACTCGCCGGTGGAGGTGGGCGTGTAGCCCAGGAACAGCCCGTTCTCGATGCCCTTGCGGCCGACCTCGCTGCGGCCGGACGCGACGGTCGCGTCCTTGACCGCCGCCTCGTACGCGGCCAGCGGGTCGGGCACCTTGACGCCGTTGAGGTAGGCCTCGGCCAGTGCGACGTTGGCGCTGGTGCCGGTCATCAGGTCGGCGTAGCCGGGTGAGGACCAGCGGGCGATCCAGCCGCCGTCGCGGTACTGCTGGACGAAGCCGTCGGAGATCTTGGCCGCGACGTCCGGGTACAGCAGCGAGTAGGCGGGCCACACGGTGCGGTAGGTGTCCCAGAACCCGTTGTTGACGTAGATCTGGCCGTCCACGACCTTGGCGCCGGTCTGCGTGGCGGTCGAGGTGCCGGTCGGTGCCGACACCGGGCTCGCGTACTGCCAGCGCGGCGCGGCGGCGGTGCCGGTGTTCTCCGACTGCGAGTTCGGGTACAGGTTCAGCCGGTAGAGGTTGGAGTAGAGCGTGACCTTCTGCGTCTCGTTCGCGCCCTGCACCTCGATCCGGCCGAGCCGGTCCTTCCACGTCGCGGTGGCGGCGTCGTGGATCTGGTCGAAGCTGCGCCCGGTGACCTCCAGGCCGAGGTTCTTGCCCGCCTGGTCGACCGAGAGGAACGAGGTCGCGATCCGCAGCGTCACCTGCCGGCTTGCGGAGGTGTCGAAGGTGGCCGAGGTGGCGGAGGTCGCCGTCGGCGCCCGGTCGAAGGTGCCGGACACGAACATCCGGCTGCGGCCGGCCGACAGGCCGCTTCCGTTGTCCACCCAGCCGGTGAAGGTGCCGTCCGTGCCGATGGTGAACGTGCCGTTGTAGAAGACCAGGCTTCCGGTGTTCCCGCCGGACGGGAAGGTGAACTGCATGATGCCACCGTGGTCGGTGGGCGACATCTGCGCGGTCAGGCCGTTCTGCGTGGTGACCTGGTAGAAGTCCGGCCGCGCGATCTCGTCGTCGTGGCTGAAGGCGAGCGCGCGTCCGCTGGGCGCTCCGGTGAGCGAGCCCCCGGCCGGCACCGGCATGACCGACATCTGGTTGCGGTCACCCATCCACGGGCTGGGCTCGTGCGATATCGCCAGTCCCTGCAACGTCGGCAGGTTGGCCGCGTTGTTGCCCGCCTGGTAGTCGTACTCCCAGGAGTTGGACGCGGCGTTGGTGACCGGCGTGAAGAAGTTGAAGCCGTTCGGCACCGCCGAGATCGGCAGGTTGTTGCCGCGCGAGAACCCGCCGGACGCGTTGGTGCCGCGCCGGGTGTCGACGAAGTTGGTCAGGCTGGAGCCGTCCACCGGCGTCGGGGTGCCCGACACGGTGACGGCGTCGAGCCAGCCCTGGAAACGCGTCGAGGCAGTGGCCTTGGGGTCGTCGTAGGAGAGCAGGACGCGGTCGATCGTCTTGCCGTTCGCGACCGCCCCGATCTCGGACTGCACCGCGTTCCACTGGTCGGCGTAGAGCACCTTCGACGCACCCTGCCCGGCCGCGGTGAGCGCGTAGCCGTGCTGGTCGACGGGTGAGAGGCCGCTCAGGTAGGTGCCGTCGGTGAAGTGCAGGTCGACGGCCGCGTAGGTGGACGGGTACTGGGTGTCCTTGGCCGTGAACTCGGGGAAGATCTTGTACGACAGCCGGGTCTTGGGCCCGACCGGGATGTCGACGTCGAAGAGCTTGTTGGTCGCGTACGAGCGGCCGTCGGCCCGCGCGCCGCCCGAGTACCGCAGGGAGGCCACGCCGGAGAACCCGGCCCCCGGCTTCATGTTGTAGCCGCTGACCGGTCCCGCGCCGGCGGCACTGACCATCGGGGTGGCGGGCGGCAGGACGTTCGAGCCGTCGCTGATGTTCCAGTCGGCGAGCTGGAGGATCGAGTCACCGGAGTTCGCCGTGACGTTCAGCCGGTAGTAGGCGTAGGCCGTCGTGTTGCTGAAGCTGTAGGTGTTGGTGGCGAACCGCCCGCTGAAGGTCACACCCGTCCGCGTGTCCAGGTCGGTCCACGCGCTGCCGTCGTCCGACCCCTGAACGGTGAAGTCCTTGGGGTCGCGGCCCGCCGCGTCGTTCGCGGAGGTCAGCGAGTACTTCACCACCGCCGCGGGCTTGGCGAGCCGGTAGGTCACCCAGCCGGTCCTGGCGAACGCCAGCCACTTGGTCGACGGGTTGGCGTCCCTGACGTTGGAGGCGATTTCCCCGGGCGGGTTGTCGGCGCTGGCGGTCACCGCGCTGACCTGGTCGAGCAGGCTGCCGGGCAGTCCGGTGGAGCTCGATCCGCTCAGGTTCTCCTGGACCGGCTTGCCGCTGCCGTCGACCTCGACGGTGCTCGCCGCGGCCTGCGGGTCGGCCGACTCGAAGGAGGAACTGAAGTTGCCGGGCGGCGGCGCCGCGGCAACCACCGAGGGTGCGACGGCCAGCAGCCCCACGGGCAACGACAGGGCTATCGCCGCGCCGGCCCATCTTCGCAAGGACAAATGGCGGGCAGAGGGGGAAGGTGACACGGAGGGACCTTTCGTCATTGGAGGTCGGGAGCATCACGTCGGGGCTCGCCGCGGCTCGGTCCTGGACGGCGCCAGGAGGCGGTTCGACCCGGAGAACAGGTCAGTACAGGTCAGAACGGTCAGTACGAAGCGGTGCCACGATCGCCGACGCGGGGCGGCGGCAACCGCCTCGGTCGCACACATGAGTTGGGGCGAAGGTCCTGGATCACGCGGAAGCTCCGTAAAGGGATGGGGGACTTGTAAAAGGGCGCACCTGCCGTAGATCGCGGTTAGCGTGTTCCTTCCCAGACAACGTTGTCAAGAGTGGAGCGCGTAACCCCCGTGAAATAGCCCGTTTTCCTTCCCGGTTCGCCCGGCCATGACCGGGCGGGCGAACCGGGCCGGGCCCGTCCCGCGCGGGTGCCGCCGTGAGGCCCCGCGCTTCAGGCCTGCGGGAGCATCAGTGCGTTGAGGTGGTGTGCCGAGACCGTCTCGGATTCTGCGGCGCGTGTTGGGGCTTCGGGCTTCGGGGTTCGGGCTTTGGGTGCGGGAGCGCGTGCTTCACGGGTGGGGTGGTGTCTTCAACCGGGGGAGTGGGGGGTACCGGGGTGGGTTTCCTTGTCGGTCGTCAGGGGTGCGGTGGGCGGTGTTGTGGTGTGCTTCGGCTCGGGTGAGGCGGCGGGTCGGCGGCCTGTGGCGTGAGGTCGCCGCTGGTGGTCTGGGTGGCCTGTCAGTGGTCGGGCTGGTTCGATATGGGGGTTGTGCTGGTCTGGTTGCCGGGTCGGGGCCGGGGGGTGGGCAAGGTCGGCCGGCCCCGGATCTCCAGCTGGAGCCCCTGGTGTGGTGGCAAGCGTTTTGAAATGCGCTGTGGCCGGGTCGGAATGTGGGTGGGGGTCGCCTTGGTGGCCGTGCGCGCCGTGCGTGCGGTGTGCTGCCGTTTCGGTCTGCGCGTGTGGTGTCTGCAGGTCAGCCGCGGCGTCTATTGCGAGGGCCTCGGCCCGCGCGTGCGCGGCCTGGACGCGGGCTTGGACTTCCACCGCGCGGATGCGCGCTTCGGCCTGTCGAAGCTCTCGCCGCTCCGCCCGCAATGCCTGGGCCGTCTCTTGACGGTCGGGCTCTTCCAGGGCTTGTTCGAGTGTCATGCCGTAGCCCAGCAGCCGCAGCGGCCGAAGCTCGTCCTCGGGGGCTTTGACCCGCCACCGCCGGCCGTGCTTGTTGCGCAGACCGGAGCGGTAGACCATCCGCTGACGGTCCCGCTCCAGCGCTTCGGTGTACGAGTTGATTTCCCAGCACCGCATGAGCCGGTACAGCCGCGCCGTGCTCACTGGCATGAACAGCCATCGGACGAACCGGATGCGCTCCATCTGCTGACGCTGTGACAGCGCGTTGACGTGTGAGGCGTAGAGGTGGGCGACGACCTCGCTGAAGGCGATCCACACGCCGACGAGCACGGCGTGACCAAGCCGTCCCTGGAACGTGACGCCGCTGGACCAGTTCAAGACAGCGGTCACCGCTGCCAGGAATCGGGGCAGCCACCGCACCCAGGCCAGGGGCCTTTCCTTCTTGATCATGAGCAGGTGGACCAGGGAGAAGGCGAGAATGGTGACATCCACGCCGATGGGCAGCATCCACGGGTGGGCGCCCCACCCCCATCCACCCGCTGCGGGTGAGGCGGCAGCCTTGTTCAGCAGCGCCTGGTAGGAAGAGGTCACGCCGAGCGCGCCGAGGGCGATGCCCGCTGTGACGGTGGCGCCCAGCAGCAACTTCTCGAGGCGCGACAAAGCTGTTGCCGGCGTGGGGGACGGGGAGCCGCTCGAGGAGGCGGGCGCGGGCGCGGTGCTGGGGGAGTGGGCGGCCGTGAAGCCACCCTCCTGTACCTGGCCGGGCGGCTGCGGCCCTGGGGCAGTGTGAGCAGCGGGCTGGTGCGGCACAAAGCCGGGATACAGGGGACTGGAACGGGTCACGCATCCTCCTGAAGGGGCCTGCAACGCTGTCAGCAGCGTCTGGCGGAACACGTGGGTCGTCGAAGGGGAGACCTGCCGTCTGCGGGGGAGTGAAGACGGCAGGGCTTGGCAGCCGGGTGCGGCGAGCCTGCCCCGACGCTCGCACCTGCCGTAGGCTCCCGGGCTGCGCGACCCGGAAACGTGCCAAGGGGGTCGACGGGAAGTTGCCCGACTGTCCCGCCGGGCGGGCGCGGCCGTGCCGTCCCGGCGCACGGCCCGACCCCCTGTTTCTCCGCGGCTGAGCTTGCCGGCAACGTGCCCCAGCGGCGCCACCGGACGCCCCCAGCGTGTGCCGGGGAGCGTCCTGAGCAACCAGGACCTGTATCACCAGCCCGTCGCGCCCGTCGGAGTACCCCCGCTCGGTGGAAGGCCTCAGAGGTCGTTAAGTCCGATCTTCCCTGGTTCGCGATCGCTCGATCGTGTTACTGATCCTCGTCCCGGCCGACTGCTCGTCATGTCCATGCTGGGA
>NZ_JBHYMQ010000138.1:0-7992 GCF_042742985.1 Streptomyces sp. NPDC058864
CACCACAAGGCCTTGAGGGCGAACCCCGCCCCGAAGAGGATCAGGGCCAGCAGCAGGACAAGCAGCAAAGCAACCATGTCTTTTACCTCCTGACCCCGCGTGTGCCCCGCCGTCGTACCGGCATGCACAGCGCAACCGAGGTGCCGTCCCGGGGGTGTGTCCGACCGGGGTGGCATGATCCGGCCATGAGCCTGACCACGCGGCAACTCGCCCTCGCCACCCTGGACCGTCAGCTCCTGCTCGAACGCCGGCGCATCGACGTGGCCGAGGCGGTCCGCCGCCTGTGCGCGCTGCAGGCGCAGAGCCCGGCCTCCCCGTACCTGGCGCTGTGGAACCGCGTGTCGGACTTCGCGCCCGGGGATCTGGACGCGGCGTTCGCGGACCGCCGCATAGTGAAGGCGACCCTGATGCGGATCACGCTGCACGCCGTCCATGCCGAGGACCATGCCGGGTACCACGCCGCCATGGTGCGCACTCTGAGGGCGTCCAGGCTGTACGACCGCCGCTACAGCTCGACCGGACTGGCCCCGGAGGACGCCGACGCGGTCCTGCCCGGACTCGCCGGGTTCCTCGCCCGGCCCCGCACCGGCGCCGAGGTGGAGAACGAGGTCACGGGACGGTTCGGCGAGCACGCGCACCGGATGTGGTGGGCGCTGCGCACGTACGCGCCGATGCACCATGTGCCGGCCGGTGGCCCCTGGTCGTTCTCCCAGCCCAACACCTACCGCGCGGCGCACGCGGTCCCCGCGCCCGGCAAGGAGGACGCCGACGCCGGGGTGCGGCAGCTCCTGCTGTCCTACCTGCGGGCGTTCGGGCCCGGCACCACCCAGGACTTCGCACGGTTCACACTGCTGCAACGCGCGGTCATCGCCGCGGCGCTGCAGGGACTCGGCGACCAGGTGGTGCAGGTCGCGGGCCCCGGCCGCGCCGCCCTGTACGACCTCGCGGGCGCCACCGTCCCGGATGAGGACACGCCGGTGCCGCCCAGGCTGCTCCCCATGTGGGACAGCATCCTGTTCGCCCACACCGGTGCGGGCCGGGTCGTGCCGGAGGAGTACCGGCCGGTGGTCGTCCGGCGCAACGGTGACACGCTGCCCTGCCTGCTCGTCGACGGGCAGGTCGCCGGAGTGTGGCGGGCCACGCGCGGCGGAATCGAACTGACCGCCTTCCGCAAGCTCGGCAAGGCGGCGTGGGACGGCCTGGCAGAGGAGGCCGCGAAGCTCCTGGACCTGCTCGCCGACCGCGATCCGGCCGTCTACGCGCGCTACGGACACTGGTGGGACAAGGGGTTCCCCGGTGTCGAGAGCCGCTTCGTGAAGGGGTGACCGCGCCCCGCGCACAGGGCGTTCCCGCCCGGACCCCCGACCCCTCTACCATCGGAATCGGGGGGCATGAAAGCTTCGCCCCGGCCTGCCCATGAGGAGGCTTCCCATGGCACGCTCCGAACAGAACCACCGCGGCGAACCTGATCGAGAGCCCGAAGAACGGGGTCGGCAGGAACCGGAAACTGCCTCCGAGGAAGAACAGGGCCCGGGCTCGAAGGAGTCGACGGTGCGGCACGAGAAGCGCCGCGGCACGGGCCTCGAGGACTTCTGATCCTCGCGGAAGGGACACGCGCGGGCGGGGCGCCGCCCTGAGGACAGCGCCCCGCCCCGCCGGGCTCAGGTCGACAGCAGGCGGTTGAAGAAGGACCGGTAGCGCCGCAGCGCCGTGCGCAGTTCCTCGGTGTTCACCTCTTCGCCGCGGGTCCACTGGCCTTCCAGGCCCTGCTTGTGCTGGGCGAAGGTGGACGCCAGCTTCTGCATGACGTCGGCGACCAGTTCGTCGGCGGCGTGCACGGCGTCGCGCGGGTCGTCGACGAACTCGCTCTGGATCTGCTGCCAGCGAGTGCGGAAGTTCTCCTCGTCGTCGGAGCCCAGCAGCTGCGGGGCCTCGTCCGCGGCGGTGTCCCGGGTGGGGGCGCCGACCGCTTCGTCCGGGGGAGGTCCGCCCCGCGATCCGGTGCTCTCACCGGGGTACTCCGGTGCCCTGGAGGCCGTGTCCGGACGGTCCTGCGGGGGACCGGGAGGCGCGTGGGTCTCTGCGAGGTCCTCGGTGGCCAGCCCGCTGCCGCGGGAGACGCGCTCGCGTTCCATGGTTTCCGCCTTTCCAGTCTGTGTCGCCGGCCGGGTCCTTCGTCAGGCCCGGGCGTGGCGCCGCCCGCCGCCGTCGGTGAGCAGCTCGTCGAACAGCGCGCGGTAGTGCACCATCGCGCCCCGCAGCTGTTCGGTGGTGGCCTCGTGCCGTGTGCTGAGGTCGTTCACCTCATGGGCCGCCCGGTAGTGGTCCAGGGTCCGGCCGTGCTCCACCGACAGGTCCCTGAGCTGCTGGTCGAAGCCCTCG
This sequence comes from Streptomyces sp. NPDC058864, assembly GCF_042742985.1. Lineage (NCBI taxonomy): Bacteria > Bacillati > Actinomycetota > Actinomycetes > Kitasatosporales > Streptomycetaceae > Streptomyces > Streptomyces sp. NPDC058864. The sequence continues at coordinate 2,383 of NZ_JBHYMQ010000138.1, forward strand.
GTCGGGTAGCCGCGGTCGCGCATCAGGGAGGCCACGAGGCTGTCGGCGTCGTGGACGGCGTCCTCGGGCCGGTCGACGAATTCCTCCTGCACGCTGGTCCACTCCCGCGCGTAGCGGTCACGGACACCGTGCGGCAACGGCTTGATGTCCAGCGAGTCGTGGCGCTTGGCGCGCGCGGCAAGGTCCCGCTCGGCATCCATGCGGCTGTCGGCGCCTTCCACCGTCCGGTCGTACTCCGGGCCGAAGCGGTTCTTGAGGCGCCGGTGCCGGATGAAGAGGGTGGATGCGACCGCGATCAGGGCGAGTACCACCACCACGGGGATGATGATCGCCAGAAGTGTCCCTGTTGACATGGGGTCGACTCCCTAGCACTCACGGGAAACCCCCCTCAGGCGACGCCTGCCCTGGGCCCTTCCTCCGAAACGCCACTTCCGCGGACATTCGTCACGCGTGGCGCCGGCGGCCTGTCAAGAGGTGCCGCGCTCCGCCCGAAGGTGCTCGACGACCGGGTTGAGGGCCTTGCGGAGGGCCGCCTGCTCCTCGGCGGGGAGCAGGTCGATGAAGTGCTCCCGTACGGCGGCGACGTGGTGCGGGGCGACGTCGCGCATGGTCTCCCAGCCGGCCTCGGTGAGGACGGCGAACAGTCCCCGCCGGTCCGACTCGCAGTTCTCGCGGCGGACCAGGCCCGCGGTCTCCATGCGGCTGATCTGGTGCGACAGCCGGCTCTTGGACTGCAGGGTGGCGCGCGCAAGGTCGCTCATCCGCATGCGGTGCTCGGGCGACTCCGAGAGGTTCACCAGGATCTCGTAGTCGTTGATGGTCAGGCCGAACGGCTCCAGATCACGGCCGAGTTGGTTGAGCAGCAGGGTGCCGACGTCCACGTAGGTCCGCCAGGCGCGCTGCTCGTCACCGGTGAGCCATTCCTCGTTCTTGCCCTTCTCCATGCCGCCAGCATATCCAGCACATCAATTCTGCTGGAAAGCCCTACATTTCGGCCTTGGCGTCCGGAACCGATCGCGCCGGAGGCCCCCGCCGTCCCTCACAGGTTCCGGTCCTGGTGCGGGTGGCCCAGCCCGAACCGCTCGGGGGTGCCGGACTCTCCGGGGATGACCCGGGCGGAGGAGTTGTTCCGGCGGTTGAGGACGATCACGAGGGCCGCGATGACCGCGACGACGACCAGGGCTGCCAGAAGGTAGAGCATGTCGGTCCCCCGATGAGCTTCCGTGCTGCCGTGGCAACGGCGGCGGAATCTCATTCTGCACCCGGCGGCGGAGTAGGTCACGGGCAGTGCGAGCGCAAGGCGACGGCACCGCGTGCCGGGGCGGGACGCCCGCCCCGGGCGACGGCAGGGCTAGGCAGGGGGCCCGGGGGCGAGCGTGAGGGTGGCCGGCGTGCCCTGCGCCAGCATCTTGGTGTACGGGCAGAGCGCGTCCGCACGCCTGAGCAGGGGAGCGGCGGTCGCCGCGTCCGTGCCCGGCCAGGTGACCAGGACGTCCGCCCGCACCAGGTAGCCGCCGTCCCGGGGGTCGCGGCCGAAGGTGACGGTCGCGTCCACCGCGATTGTCGCGGGGTTCCGCCCGGCCTGCCGGGCGACCAGGCTGAGGGCGCCGTGGAAGCAGGCCGCGAGCCCCGCGGCGAAGAGCTGTTCCGGATTGGTGCCGCTGCCGTCCCCGCCCAGCTCGGTGGGGAGCCGCAGAGCGAGGTCGAGCGCGCCGTCGGCCGACCGGGCCCGTCCCGAGGCCCTTCCGTGGCTGGTGGCGCCGCCGTCGACGGTCACGGTGGTCGTGTAGATGGGCGAGAAGACCGGGCCGTCGAAGTCCTGAGCGGCGGACAGCCCCGGCAACCGGGTCGGCTCGTTCACCGGCGTGCCTCTCCACGGCGCGGGCTGCGGACAGCAGTGCGGCCTGCGGTCCGTGCGGGAGCCCACCTGCCGCTCGTGACAGTGGTCTGCATGCTCTGCCCTTCGTCGTCCCGGGGAGAGGCCCGGACCTGATCACCGATTCTGACCAACAAGCTGATGCCCGTGTGACGCGTGGGACGGAGAAATTCCGCCGAACTGTCCCCGCTCCGTCGGAGCTTGGCCCCGGAGGGGTCCGCAGGATGACCGGGATCCGGCAAATCGGGCGTCACAGACCCGTCGATCCACTGGTCTCCATGGGGAGTCCCCGCCACGGACGGCCGGCGGTCGCGCCGGCCACGGCCCGCGGGTGTGCCGGGTAGCCGTGGGTGTCCGTACGAGGAGGTTTTCATGAACTGGCGATACGAGGCGGCGTGCCGCGAGGAGGATCCGGAGCTGTTCTTCCCCATCAGCGGCAGTGGCCCGGGAATGGCGCAGATCGCCGAGGCCAAGGCCGTGTGCCTGCGGTGCCCCGTCACGGCGCGGTGCCTGGAGTGGGCGCTGGCGGCCGGCCGCCTGGACGGGATCTGGGGCGGGACCACGGAGGAGGAGCGGCGCACCATCCAGCGGCGCGAGTACGTCGAGCGCTGGCGCAGGGCGCGGCAGGTCCCCGCCTGATCCGGGTCAGACGAGTTCCAGCCCGCCGTCGACCGTGACGACCTGGCCGGTCATGTGCGTCCGCACCGGCTCGGCGACCCGCAGGATCCACTCCGCCACGTCCCTGGGATCGGCGAGGCGGCCCATCGGGATGCGCTCGCGTTCCCGGTCGAGCATCGACTCGATCTCTTCGGGGGAGAGGCCCGCGGCGGCCATGACGTCCGTGTCGGTCGGGCCCGGGGCGATCGCGTTCACCCGGATCCCCTGCGGTGCCAGTTCCAGGGCCCAGGTGCGCGTCAGCTGTTCCAGCGCGCTCTTGGTCGCGGCGTAGTACCCGCCGCCCGGCAGCGGACGGTGACCGTAGGTGCTGGACACGTTGACGATGGAGCCCGAGGACGCCCGCAGGTGCGGAAGGGCCGCATGCGCCAGCAGGCTCGGCGCCGTCACGTTGAGCGCGAACAGCCGCTCGACCGCCTCGCGGTCCGTCGCCTCCAGGGGCATGACGGCCGTGGCTCCGGCGTTGTTCACCAGGACGTCGAGGCGCCCCCACCGCTCCACGGCGGCGGTGACGGCCGCGCCGGGGGCGCCGTCCGCGCAGATGTCGAGCGGCAGTACCGCGATGGCGGAGTGCGCCCGGGCGGTCTCCTCCAGCGCGTCCTTGCGTCGTCCCACGCCCAGGACGCGCGCCCCCGCCTCCGCCAGGGCGACGGCGGTGGCCCGGCCGATGCCCGAGCCGGCGCCGGTGACGATGGCTGTGCGCCCGGAGAAGCGCTGGTCGGCAGAACTGCTCATGATGGTTCCCTGGTGATGGTTCGATGTTCGTCGTATATCGAACAATATAGGTCGCGGGAGTGGGGAGCGGGCCGTACCGCGTGGGATGAATGTCACATATGTGAGAAATGTTCGGTGATGCCGGGAAAGCCGGAACTTCTACGGGGCCGCGTTCGGGCGCGGTCGCGTCTGAGTGGCACCCCGCCGGTCACCACCGGGCGGGCCGCCGTCGTGCTGGTCCTGTCCGTGTCGTCGTGTTCTTCGTCCGTCAGGAGCACCGCCGGCTGGGACCGACCGCCGTCCGGGCCGTCTCCGGGATCACGCCGTGCGTCGTCCTGCACCCGCTCCCGGGCCCCGGACGCCCGCACCTCCGCGGCGAGGGCCTGCAAGGCATCCACGAAGTGGCCGCCACCGTCGGCCCGTTCAGGGAGCGCGCCACCTGGAGGGTGGCATGCACAGCCACGTGGCGGAGGCCGAGGCGAGCCCTGCGGCCCCACCGCAGCGGCCCGCCCCTCGGCCCCGTCCGGCCCGGTCCGGCACGTCCGGGCCCCGACGCGGGCCGCCCCGCGGCAGCCCAGGCGCGGTGACTGCCGCGAAGGTACGTTAAGCAGGTAGAGGCATTCACCGGTCATCGGCATCGGGAGATGGGCAAAGCCATGAAAATCGCAGTCATCGGCGGAACCGGGCTCATCGGCTCACAGGTCGTGAAGGATCTCGACGCGGCCGGACACGAGGCCGTGCCGCACTCCCTGTCCACCGGAGTGGACCTCCTGAGCGGCGAGGGCGTCGTGGAGGCCGTCGCGGGCGCCGACGTCGTCGTCAACCTCACCAACTCGCCGACCTTCGACGAGGCCTCGCCCGCCTTCTTCCAGACGTCCATGGACAACCTCGTCGCCGCGTGCGAGAAGGGCGACGTCGGCCACATGGTCATCCTCTCCATCGTGGGCGTCGACCAGGTGCCGGAACTGGACTACTACCGGGCGAAGGTGCTCCAGGAGGACATCCTCAAGGCGAGTTCGATCCCCTACTCCATCGTCCGCGCCACCCAGTTCATGGAGTTCATGGAAGCGACGATGTCCTGGACCACCGACGGCGGGACCGTACGGCTGCCGCGGACGCCGCTCCAGCCGATCGCCGCCGCCGACGTCGCACGGATGGTCGCCGAGGTGGCCTCGGGCCCACCGCTCAACGGGACCGTGGACATCGCCGGGCCCGACGTCTTCCCCCTCGAGGAGATCGGCCGGATCACCATCGCGGCCAAGGGCGACGGACGTACGGTCGTCGTGGACGACACCGCGGGCATGTTCGCCGTGGCCCGGGGCGACGTCCTCACCGGCGGCAGTGACGCCCGCATCGCCCCCACCCACTACAGGGACTGGCTGTCCTGAACGACCGGCGCGTCCCGGACGCGGACGACGCCGACCGAGGACGAAGCAGTGAATGAAGCCGAGGATCTCCGGGAAGCACAGGAGGAGTTCCAGGCCGCCCGCGGCGCCTTGTTCGGCATCGCCTACCGGATGCTCGGCAGCGTGAGCGAGGCCGAGGACGTCCTCCAGGACGCCTGGATCCGCTGGCAGACCTACGACCGTGCCAAGGTCGAGAACCCCCGGGCGTTCCTCGCGACGACGGTCACCAGGCTCGCGATCAACGTGCTCAAGTCGGCACGGGCCCGCCGGGAGACCTACGTCGGGCCCTGGCTGCCGGAGCCGGTGGACACCGAGAGCGACCCCGCCCTCGGCGCCCTGAACGGCGAGGCGCTCGAGGTCGCGGTGCTGATGCTGCTGGAGAAGCTCACGCCGGCCGAACGGGCCGCCTACGTGCTCCGGGAGGCGTTCGAGTACCCCTACACGCAGATCGCGGAGATCCTCGGCCAGTCCAACGCCAACGCCCGCCAACTGGTGAGCCGGGCGCGCAAGCACCTGGCGGCGGAGAAGCGGTCCAGTGTCGTGGCCGCCGATCACGAGCGGTTCCTGACGGCGTTCGTGGCGGCCGCCAAGGCGGGCGACGTGGGCGTGCTGGAGGACATGTTCGCCGAGGACGTCGTGTCGTACTCCGACGGCGGCGGCCAGGTGCGGGCGTCGAAGTTCCCGGTCGTCGGCCGGCAGCGGGTGGCCAAGTACATCCACGCGTTCGCCGACAGGTTCTGGGTCGACGCCGCCGTCGAGCCCCTCCAGGTCAACGGCAGGCCCGGCATGAAGCTGTCCCGCGACGGCACGGTCTTCGCCGTCCTCACGGTGAGCGTCACCCCCGAGGGCATCGACCGTGTGATGTGGATGATGAACCCGACGAAACTCGCCGTCCTGGACGCCGTCCCGGACGGGGGAGCGTGACGGTGCCCCCGGCGC
>NZ_JBHYMQ010000139.1:0-7378 GCF_042742985.1 Streptomyces sp. NPDC058864
AGGCTTCACCCTACTTCGCCACCGCATCCTCCTCGGATAGCAGCACGCTCCGTCACCACCGAATGTGAGACAGGGCCGTTCTTTGTACAGTCCCGTCCCTGGCGCGATGGACAACATGCGGCCTGCGGCCACGGTCATGTGCCGGGTGGCCGACAGGAGGATCACGGCCTGCGCCATGGCCTCCCGTCCCTTGGTCTTTGGGGACCCCAGGGTGCCGTAGCCGAGGTCCTCGATCACGGCGGCGGCCTTATGGACCTTGGGTGCGGAGAGATGGTCGAAGTCCTCTGCCCAGATACCGATGCGTCCGAGGCCGCGGGTGCGGGCACTCACGCGTCCCACCCTGCGGTGCACGTCCCGATGGCCGCGGCGATCTGGACCGGCGTGAGTTCGTCCCCGCCAGGGAGACCGCCCGGCCGATCCACTCCGCGGGCCGGGAGAACGCCAGCGCCGCGACGGCGCCGACATCGTCGACGGCCATGATCTGCTGCAGGACCTCCGGCGCGAGGTAGCTGCGCTGCTGCGGACTGCGGTCACCACCACAAGGGGGTGCGCGGCCCGAAGTCGAGCGTCGCAGGGTCAGCGACGACCCTACGCACGGCCTCATCCGCCACGGCCACAGCGCGCTCGGGCGTGGACGGGACACCAGCGGCCCGAGTGTGCCCATCGCCGGTCACCTCCGGCGTCGGCTCCAGCGGCTCGGAGCGAACCGGCGCTGCGGGAGCTGGCCAGGGCCGGCTGCACACGATCGAGGGGCGGTCCCAGGAAGCACGCCCCTGACGGGCACCAGCCCACTACACTCACCGCGTAGCCTTCTGATCAGGCAAAACGTCGAAGTCCTGCTGGAGTACTAGTTGGCGAGCAAGACCGTCGCGCGTCGAAACGCTTTGCGTAGGCCACAGGGCTGAGCAGCATCCCGTGGGGAAACGCTGACGCGGCTCAGGGTTGCGGCCTGGCGCAGCGCCGGCAGCGGTTCCGCCGAAGAGCGGGATTCTCGCAGAGAGGTTCCGGCGGCCGGTGGCTGCGCTTGTCCTGGACCGGTGCTGCTCGCTGTGGTGGGCAAGCCCGTTGCCGGGGCTTGCCCACCCCCGCAGGCTGGCAGGACGCGCGGCGCCGGTGGGCTCCTGTGGCCAGCTCGTGGTGCTTGGGGCGGGTTGCTTGGACCGGGGGCTGAGGGTGCGCTGGAGGGTTGCGTGGACTGGGGAACCGAGGGTTGCACCGGGGGTAGGAGCGCCGGTCTCTGTAGCGGTGGCGTTTCCGCTGGTCACGGCCGGTGGGCGAGCCCGTGCGGGATGGCGACACCTCTTCCCGGCGCGACAGCCGCAGGGGAGTGGAGTGTCTGATGCGGGTGCGGGGCCTCGGTCACCGTCTTCAGGTGGTCACGCCGCTCCACGGCAGCACCGTGGCGAGGCCCTCGCCGTCACTGAGGGCCAGGAGGCGCCAGCCGTGCGGGTCGATGTCGGTGTCCGTGGCGGCGGCGGTGTTGGCCATGACCTCGAACACCGCCCCCGCCAGTTCCTGCCGGGGCAGGCCGCTGATCTGCGTGAGGGCGGGCGTGGACACGGGAACGGTGATCTGCCCGTGGGCCCATTCGTCCAGAACCGCGTGCGCGGTGACCGGTCCGGCGCGCACGATGCGGGCCGGCGTGACGCGGTACTCCGCCATGACGCGCTCACCCTTCTTGATCATCCCCCTCGGGGTGTCACCCTGCGTTGTTCGCTGGCGCACGTCAAATGCCCGGCAGGGCACGGCTGCCGTCCCCGCAGATCCGACGTCACCCCGTGCACCATCCCGTTCGCTATGGCGTGTACGATCGCGTGCACCCGGTCCTGATCCGCGACAACGCCTGCGCCATCACCTGCGGCTTTGCGGCGACGCACCAGGGGGTCGATGGCCTACCGAATCGTGCAGCCCAGCCTTTCGCGGTTCGGTTTGACCGTGAATACGATCCGATGCTCGCGGATCTCGCGGTCTCCGCTCGCCGCCAGTGCGTTCACGAGATTTCCGAGGTCTGTGCAGCCGAGCCCGCATGTGTGTCCACCGTTCGATGGACACGGCCACGTACGTACGGTTGTCCCGGAACCTTCGGTTCCGGTCGATGCTCGTGGTCATGACCACACACGTGAACGGACTCGCGGTGGATGTACGTGGGCTGCGCAAGCGGTACGGGGACGTGGCCGCGGTCGACGGAATCGATCTCGCAATCACGCGGGGCGAGGTGCTCGGCCTGCTCGGACCCAACGGCGCCGGCAAGACCACCACCGTGGAGATACTTCAGGGTAATCGCGACCGGGACGCGGGCGAGGTGTCCGTGCTGGGGGCTGACCCGGCGCACGGTGCGCGCGCGTGGCGCTCGAAAGTCGGCGTCGTCTGGCAGGACGGATCGGCACCCGCGGAGTTGACGGTCCGCGAGACGGTGCGGCATTTCGCCCGCTACTATCCACGCCCGCGCGATCCCGATCACGTCATCGAACTGGTGGGGCTCGCAGCGAAGGCCGACAGCCGGATCAAGGCGCTCTCCGGGGGCCAGCGCCGGCGCCTCGACGTGGCGCTCGGCGTGATAGGCGATCCGGAGCTGCTGCTCCTGGACGAGCCGACGACGGGTTTCGACCCGGCCGCCAGGCGTCGGTTCTGGGACCTGATCAGCACGCTCGCCGAAGAGGGCACGACGATCCTGCTCACCACGCACTATCTGCAGGAGGCGGAAGCGCTGGCGCACCGGCTGGCGGTCCTTGCCGCAGGCCGCGTGGTCGCCGAGGGTACCCCGGCGGCGTTGCGGGACCAGTACGGCAGCGAGGCCACCGTCGAGTGGACGGAGGCTGACGGCACCCCGCGCAGCGAGCGCACCGCGACACCGACCCGGACGGTCGCCGAACTGGCCCGCCGCTTCAACGGAGAGGTCCCGGGCCTGCTGGTCACCCGGCCCACCCTTGAGGACGTGTACCTGCGGCTGACCGGACAGGAGGACGCGCGATGACGACGGCCGTCCGGACCCGGTCCGAGGCAGACGCCGGGCGCCTGCCCGGGGCCTGGGTGCTGGGGCTGCACCAGGGCGTTCTGGAGATCAAGCAGTTCTTCCGTCAGCGCGATCAGGTGGTGTTCACGTTCTCCTTCCCGGTGGTCTTCCTGTTCCTCTTCGCTTCGATCTTCCACGACGACGTGCACGGCGCCGGCGTGACCGCCTCGCAGTTGTACGTCCCCGCCATGATGGCCTCGGGAATCATGGCGACGAGCTTCCAGTCCCTCGGGATCTCGATCGCAGTGGAACGCGACGAGAAGGTGTTGCGGAGGCTGCGCGGCACTCCCATGCCGCCGACGGCGTACTTCCTGGGGAAGATCTGGCTGGTTCTGTTCACCGGCGTCCTGGAGACGGCGATCCTGCTACTTGTCGGCACCACGCTGTATGACGTGGATCTGCCGACGGATGCCGGCAAGTGGTTCGACTTCGGGTGGATCTTCGTGCTGGGGCTGACCGGGTGCGCATCGCTCGGCATCGCGATCAGCTCGGTGCCCAGGTCCGCCAAGAGCGCCAGTTCCGTCGTCGTCCTGCCCTTCCTCATACTTCAGTTCATCTCGGGGGTGTACATCTCGGTCGACACCATTCCGCACTGGATGCTGAATTGCAGTGCGCTGTTTCCGCTGAAATGGCTGTGCCAGGGACTGCGGGGTGTGTTCCTGCCCGACTCGGCGCGGGTCCTGGAGCAGGCCGGGAGTTGGGAGTTGGGTCGGATAGCCCTGGTGCTCGCGGCATGGGCCATCGGAGGATTGGTGCTGTGTCTGCTGACGTTTCGCTGGAAGACGCGGCGCGAGGAATGACGGGACCCGGCCGGGCGCGAGGGTCGGGCGCCTGGGAGCGCTCGCTTCGGCTCTGGGACGCGTACTTCGCGGTCGTCTGGGTGGCCACCCTGGCGTTGGTGCTCGGCGCCGAGCATCCAGGGTGGCCGGCGCGGGCCATGGCGGCGGGACTGCTTGTGCCACTTATACCCTGGTACGCGGTGGTGGGGCGCGGCCTGCTCCGGGAGGATCCGGCCGACGAGCGGCGGGCACTGTGCTACCTGGGCGGGGCGATGGCCCTGTTCCTGCCGTCGGCGATGCTGGCCGGCGAGACACGGCTGATGGCGTTCGCGCTGATCCCGCAGTGCTTCATGACGCTGTGCATACGCCGGGCGCTGGGAACTGTCACGCTCATCAATCTCGCGCCGGTAGTGGGCTGGGCTCTGCTGTGGCGACCGACTGGCACCGACCTCTTCACCAACGCGCTCTTCGCCGTGGTCACCCTGGTCTTCTCGGTGGTCGTCGGCAGCTGGATCATCCGGATCATCGAGCAGAGCGAGGAACGGGCTGAGCTGATCGCGGAACTGGACACGAGCCGTCACGAGATCTCCCGTCTTTCGGCCGAGCACGGGGCTCTCGCCGAACGGGAACGGTTCTCCCGGGAGATCCACGACACACTCGCGCAGGGCTTCACCAGCCTGCTGATGCTGATTCAGGCGGTCGACGCGGAACTGGAGCACGACATCCCCCAGGCCCGTCGCCATCTGGGCCTGATGGCCGAGACGGCGCGGCAGAACCTCGCCGAAGCCCGGGCACTGGTCGCCGGGGGCGCGCCCGCCGATCTCGACGGGGCATCGCTTCCGGACGCACTGCGGCGGCTCGCAGCGCGGCACCACGCCGTGGTGGACATCACGGGCCCGGTGCGTGCGCTGCCCGCAGGCCCGGAGGCGGTGGCACTGCGCTCATGCCAGGAGGCGCTGGCCAATGCCCAAAAGCACGCCGGGGGTTCCGCGTCGGTCGCGATCGCGCTGGCGTATGCCGACGACGCACTGACCGTCTCTGTGAGGGACGACGGCTGCGGCTTCGACCCGGCGGTGCCGGCAGACGGCTACGGTCTGACCGGGCTACGGACCCGCGCCGCCGAGGCGGGCGGAACGGCGACAGTCCGCAGCGCACCAGGCGAGGGCACGACCGTCACCGTCCGGCTGCCCCTGCTGCCTGCTCTCGGAGGTGCCTCATGATCCGTATCGTCCTCGCCGACGATCATCCCGTCGTACGCGAAGGGCTGCGCGCGATGCTCAGCGCGGAGCTCGACCTGGAGGTCGTCGGCGAAGCATCCAGCGGGCCACGGGCCGAGGCGCTGGCAGCCCAATTGCGACCGGACGTCGTGCTGATGGACCTGAGGATGCCTGACGGCGGGGGTGTCGACTCGATCGTGCGAATGACGGAGGCGGGGCTGCCGTCCCGGGTGATCGTGCTGACGACCTACGAGACGGACCGGGACATCCTGCGGGCGGTCGAGGCCGGGGCGGCGGGATACCTGCTCAAGGACCTGCCGCGGGCCGAATTGGCCGACGCCGTGCGGGCCGCAGCCCGGGGCGAGACGGTGCTGGCCCCGTCGGTTGCTGCCCGACTGGTCGACCAGCTCAGGGCCAGACCGGAGCGGCCTCGCCTGTCGGAGCGCGAGACCGCGGTCCTGCGTCTGGTAGCCGATGGCTGTACCAACGCCGAGATCGGGCGGCGTCTGTTCATCGGGGAGTCCACGGTCAAGACCCATCTGCTGCGGATCTTCGGGAAACTCGGCGTGGACGGCAGGACTGCTGCCGTCACAAGCGCCATGCGCCACGGACTCCTCGATCCCTGACGCAGGCCCCCGGGCCGCACCCGGAGCCCACCGCACCGCGCCGCCGAGCTTGGAATCCGACTCCGCCACGATCTGGTTCACGCCGATGCCGCAGGGGATCAGGAGTGGTGCGGGCGCGTGACCTGGCGGCCCGCTGACGCAGGCAAGTCTGCTGAACTCGGTGGCTTGTCGGGCCGGATCGTAAGGACTTCGTAGCATCTCCGGCCGGGACAGAAGGGCTCCACATCGCGTGGAATCAGTCGTGGAAGCGCAGCGTGGGGAGGCAAGGATGAGTCGTGTGGTGGGGCTGGTGCGCAAGCCGCTGGTCATCGGGGTTCTGGCGGTCGGTCTGGCGGTAGTCGCGGTGGGGTTGTACCTGTTCCAGCCCTGGAAGCTGTGGACGGACGAGACCGTGAACGAGGCGCTCCCCGCCGCCACGCCGCCTACGAACACACCGACAGGACTCACGGAGCCCGATGAGCCGGCTGCGTCCGAGGCACCCGCGCAGTCGGCCGGGCCGATGACGCTGGCTTCAGGCGAGTTCATCACCCACGAGCACACGACTACCGGCAGCGTGAAAATCGTCCAGCTCCCGGATGGCTCCCGGGTGCTGCGCCTGGAGGACCTGGACACCAGCAACGGCCCGGACCTGAAGGTCTGGATCACGGACGCGGCAGTGAAGCCGGGCAAGGACGGCTGGGACGTTTTCGACGACGGCGCGCACCTCAGTCTCGGCACGCTCAAGGGCAACAAGGGCAGCCATAACTACCCGCTGCCCGCCACTGCAGATCTCGAGAAGTACACCAGCGTGAGTATCTGGTGCGATCGGTTCAACGTCTCCTTCGGCGCCGCCGAACTGGCTCGCGCCTGACACGGAACCTGCGGCCGCGTGCAGACTTTTCGACGAGATGGCCGGCCGTCTCACTGAGGCTGCCAACACCTCAGGCGGCACTTCCCCGACCGTGCGCGGGCATGGAAACGGTGATCTGCCCGTCGGTCGAGGCGTCCAGGGCGCGTGGGCGGTGATCGGTCCGGCGTGGCCGTGCTCCCGGCGGGAGCCCGGCCACGCCCTTGTCATCGTGCTTCTGCTTCTGCTACCAGCGCATGCCGAGACTTTCTGCATGAGCCGTTACGCCGGTTTACGCCCTGATTTGGCTGTTTCTCTATGGATTGTCGGCTGTCGGGCTGTCATGCTCCTTGCCTTTTGGGGGTGTCCGGGAGAAGAGCAACAGCGCGACGGACAGCGCAACGGGATAGGCGGCAGCAGACCATGGCTGAGGGATGATTTTCTCGGTTCCGACCGCGGCAACGGCCAGCGCGAGCCAGCTCAGGAGGAGCCACGGACGTTTCACCAGAACTCTGGCTGTCGCAGCGCAACGACTCCCGAAACCCGCCCCCATCGAACGCATGGCCATACCGTAACCGTCCGTCTCACCCGAGACCACGGGCCGGCGCGCAGGAACGCCGGCACCACCTGGCGTTGAGCGGTGCCGGGGGACCCGGTCATGTCCTGTCCGCAAAGGCTTGGGTACACGCCACGAAGGCTCCGGGGTACCTGCCAGTGTCCCGGAGCCTTCGCTTTCCGCTTCTCCGGCCGGATCAACGACCGGGCGCCATCCTGGTTACGTCCTCTCGCTGCCCAGGTCGTCCGGCAAACGCGGCCTGGGCTTCAGAGGTCGTTAAGTCCGTTTCTGGTAGCGGCCTCGTCCGGGCTGGGTGAGGAAGCCTTGGCGGGTGAGGCGTCCGAGACGGCTGCGGGTGATG
>NZ_JBHYMQ010000140.1:0-7320 GCF_042742985.1 Streptomyces sp. NPDC058864
CGGGGGCGCCGGCGCGGGGGGCGCGGGCGCGTGAGCTGCCCTCCGGGGGGGGCGGGCCCCGCGGGGCGCCCCCCACCCCAGGGCACCGCACGACCGCCCCGCACACCAGAGTTGGGAGAAGCAATGCGCGTGATCGGCCTGATGTCGGGCACCTCGTACGACGCCATCGAGGCGGCCGCCGCCGACCTCACCCTGGACGGCGAGACCCTGCTCATGCAGCCGCTCGGTCATCTGTCCGTGTCCTACGCCGACGACCTGCGGGACCTCATCGGCGCGACGCTGCCGCCCGCGACGACGACCACCCAGGACGTCTGCGCCCTGGACACCGGCATCGGCCAGGCCTTCGCGGGAGCGGCGGCACGCGCGCTCGACGAACTGTGCGGGGGCACCGCCGACCTGGTCGTGTCCCACGGCCAGACGATGCACCACTGGGTCGAGGACGGAACCGTCCGGGGCACCCTGCAACTGGGCCAGCCGGCCTGGATCGCCGAGGCCACCGGCCTGCCGGTCGTCTCCGACCTGCGCAGCAGGGACGTCGCCGCCGGCGGCCAGGGCGCCCCGCTGGTCGGGATGACCGACACCCTGCTGCTGCGCGGGCTGCCCGGAGTGCCCGCCGCCCTCAACCTCGGCGGCATCGCCAACATCACCGTCGTCGCCCCCGGCGCCGAGCCCCTGGCCTTCGACACCGGTCCCGCCAACGCCCTGCTGGACGCGGCCGTGCGCCACTTCACGGACGGCGCCGCCGCCTACGACGAGGACGGCCGACGCGCGGCCGCCGGACGCACCAGTCCCGACCTCCTCAAGGTCCTCCTCGACGACCCCTACTACCGCAGGCCCGCACCGAAGAGCACCGGCAAGGAACTCTTCCACCTGCCCTACCTGCAGCGGGCACTGGCCGCCGTGCCCACGCCCGGCACCGACGACGTCCTCGCCACCCTGACCAGGCTCACCGCCGTCACCGTCGCCGACGCCTGCCGGGCGCAGGGGGTCACCAGCCTGGTCGTCTCCGGCGGAGGCGCCCACAACCCCGTGCTGATGCGCATGATCGGCGAGGAACTGCCCGGCGTGACGCTGCGTCCCAGCGACGAGCTGGGCCTGCCCTCGGACGCCAAGGAGGCACTCGCCTTCGCGGTGCTGGGCTTCCTCACCGTCAACGGCCTGCCGGGCACCCTCACCTCGGGCACCGGCGCCCGCCGCGCCACGGTACTGGGCAGCATCACCCCCGGCCTGGCCCCGCTGCGCCTGCCCGAACCCGCTGCACAGCCGCCCCGCCTGCTGCGAATCACCGGCCTCGCCCGCTGACCGCCGCGGGCCCCCGCGTCGTACCGTCGTACCCGAGGAACCATGAGCACCTCCGCCGCCACCCCCACCACCACGTCCCGCACCGCCGAGCCCGGCCCGGCCGCGTGGCTGGCCGACTGCGTCGCGGACCCCTCCCGCGTCTCCACCGACGTGCCCCGCAGGGTCGCGGCCGCCCACGACGCCTCGCCGTACCTCTTCACGCCGCAGGCCGTGGTGCGCGCCGCCTCCGCCGCCGAGGTCGGCGCGCTCATGGCCGGCGCGCGCCGGGCCGGGGTGCCGCTGACGCTGCGCTCCGGCGGCACGAGCCTGGCGGGGCAGGCCGGGGGTGACGGCGTCCTGGTGGACGTCCGTACGCACTGGCGCTCCGCCGAGGTCCTCGACGACGGCCTGCGGATCCGGCTGCAACCGGGGCTCACGGTGCGCCAGGCCAACGCGCGGCTGGCCCGCCACGGCCGCCGGCTCGGCCCCGACCCGGCCAGCGAGAGCGCCTGCACCATCGGCGGGCTCGTCGCCAACAACTCCAGCGGCATGAACTGCGGCACCCGGGACAACGCCTACCGCACCATGGAGTCGCTGCAGTTCGTGCTGCCCTCGGGCACCGTCGTCGACACCGCCGCCCGCGACGCGGACGCCGCGCTGCGCGCCCACGAGCCCGACCTCCACGCCGGTCTGCTCCGGCTGCGCGACCGGGTCCGCGGCTCGGCCGCCTCCCGCGCCACCATCGAGCGGCTCTTCGCGATGAAGAACACCATGGGGTACGGGCTCAACTCGTTCCTCGACCACACCGACCCCGCCGACATCCTCGCCCACCTGATGATCGGCAGCGAGGGCACCCTCGGCTTCGTCGGCGAGGCCGTCTTCCGCACCGTCCCCCTGCTGCCGCACACCGCCACCGGCCTGCTGATCCTGCCTGGCCTCGCCGAGGCGACCGACGCCCTGCCCGCGCTGCTGGCAGCGGGCGCCCGCACCGCCGAACTCCTCGACGCCGCCTCCTTGCGCGTCGCGCAGCAGGCCGCCGACCCTGTCGAGGAGCTGCGCGGGCTGCGGGTCGAACGCCACGCCGCCCTGCTGGTGGAGTTCGCCGAGGACAGCGCCGAAGCACTCGACGCCACCGTGGCCGCCGCCCGGCCCGTCCTGGACCGGCTGCCCGCCGTCACCGGGTCCGCGCTCACCCGGGACGCGGCCGTACGCGGCCGTCTCTGGCACCTGCGCAAGGGCCTGTACACGGCCGTCGCCGGGGCACGGCCGGCCGGGACGACCGCGCTCCTGGAGGACATCGCGGTGCCCATGGAGCGGCTGACCGGCACCTGCGAGGGCCTGATCGGCCTGTTCGACCGGTACGGCTACCAGGACGCCGTCATCTTCGGCCACGCCCGCGACGGCAACCTGCACTTCATGCTCACCCAGGACTTCGACACCCGCGCCGAGACCGAGCGCTACGCCCGCTTCACCGACGCGATGGTCGACCTCGTCCTGGACGCCGGCGGCACCCTGAAGGCCGAGCACGGCACCGGCCGCGCCATGGCCCCCTTCGTCCACCGCCAGTACGGCGACGAACTCTACGACGTCATGCGCGAGCTGAAGCGGCTCTGCGACCCCCACGACGTCCTCAACCCCGGCGTCCTGCTCACCGACGACCCGGCCGCGCACCTGCGCGACCTCAAGAGCGTCCCCCCGGTCGACCCGGCCGTCGACGCGTGCGTGGAGTGCGGCTACTGCGAGCCGGTCTGCCCGACCGCCGACGTCACCACCACGCCCCGCCAGCGCATCGCCCTGCAGCGCGAGATCGCCCTGGCCACCGCCGCTGGCGACGAGGAACGCCGCCGCACCCTGGAGGCGGACTACGCGTACGCGGCCGTCGACAGCTGCGCGGCCGACAGCCTCTGCGTCAGCGCCTGCCCCGTCACCATCGACACGGGCGCCGTCATGAAGCGCCTGCGCGCGCAGCGCCACAGCCCCACCGCCCAGCGGCTCGGCAGCACCACTGCCCGGCACTGGGGGAGCGCCGTCACCGGAGTGCGCGCCGCCCTCAACACCGCCCATGCGCTGCCCACCCCGGTCACCCGCGCGGCCACCGGCGCGGTCCGCAGGCTCGGGGCGACGGAGCTGGTGCCCACCTGGTCCGGCGACATCCCGCGCGGCGGTCCGGCCCGCCCGGCGGCGCGGCACCCCGAAGGGGCGCGGGCGGTGTTCTTCGCCGCCTGCATCGGCAGCGTCTTCGCCCCCGAGGGGGATTCCGGTGGCGCGGCCGCCGCCTTCCTGCGGCTGTGCGAACGCGCGGGCGTCCAGGTCACCGTCCCGGACGGCCTGACCGGCCTGTGCTGCGGCACTCCCTGGCAGTCCAAGGGCTACACCGACGGACACCGCACCATGGCCGGCCGGACCCTGGAGGCCCTGTGGGAAGCGAGCGACGGCGGGCGGCTGCCGGTCGTGTGCGACGCGTCCTCCTGCACCCACGGCCTCGAGCAACTGGCCGACACCCTCCCCGAGCCCGAGCGCGCACGGTTCTCGGCACTGCGGTTCGTGGACAGCGTCGCCTTCACCGCCGAGCACCTGCTCCCCGCGCTGCCCGCCCCGCGCCGTACCGGCACCATGGCCCTGCACCCCACCTGCTCCACCGTCCACCTGGGCATCGACGCCGCCCTCCGCCAGGTCGCGGCCGCGGTCAGCGAAAAGGTCACCGTCCCCGACAACTGGGGCTGCTGCGCCTTCGCCGGGGACCGCGGCCTGCTGCACCCGGAGGTCACGGAGTCCGCGACGGCCGCCCAGGCGGCGGAGATCACCGCCGGCTCGTTCGATGTCTACGCCTCGTGCAACCGAACCTGCGAGATGGGCATGTCCCGCGCCACCGGCCGCCCCTACCGGCACGTCCTGGAACTGCTCGACGAGGCGACCGCCTGACGGGACGGGCGGGCTCAGTGCCCGCCCAGCCCCGGCAGGCACGTCCCGTCCGCGGTGCGCCCGACCACCTCGGCGTACGCCTTCCCCGCCGCGTCCACGGAGCCGTTGACGCAGACCCGACCCTCGCCGCCGCCGACAAGGATGTCGCGGAGGGGGGCGAACCGGGCGCCCCGCAACTCGATCTGAGGTGGCGTCAGCGACAGGGCCCGCGCCGCCGCCGCACGCAGGGCGTCCTGTGAGGTGCCCGAGGCCGCCAGCTTCGTCAGGGCCGCCGCCAGCGCCTCTGCCTTCGGCGCCGCCTGCCGCCGCTGCTCCTCGGTGATCGGCATGGGACTGCGGTAGGCGTGGTTCTCCGCGACCCGCTGGTTCCAGTCGAAGGTGATGCAGGGTGAGGGTTCCGCCGGCGGCGCCTCCGGCGGCGGGCAGAAGCCCTTGCCCGTACGGTCCGCGCCGCCGGCCCGCGGATCGGCTGCCGGGTCGGCGCACCCGGCGACGGTGACCGCGAGAAGGACCAGCCCCAGCGTGCCGACGAGGCGGCGGTGAGCATGCGTCATGTCGCGATCATGCCACGGGCCGTGAGCGCGGCGCCGGGCGGCCTCGCGTCACGCATGACGCGCGAGCACGGCAGCGCGGCCCTCTGACGCCAACCGGGTTTCGCACAAGCTCAGATGAGGCTCAAGTGGGAGGGACAAGCCGCCGTCCCGCGGCTACGATGCAGGTCATGTAGCTGTTGACGCATGGGGGAGAGCTGCTGTGGTCGAACTCGGGATTCTTCTGTTCGTGCTCGTGTCCTTCGTGGCGTATCTGGTCGTCAAGCTCCTGCGCCGTAGCAACCGCCGCACGGAGAACGCCGACGGCCTGCTGATCGAGCAGGCCCGCCGCCGGCAGGCCAGCGACGACCGGTGGACCTACAACTCGGCGTCCGTGCACAACGCCCCCCTCACTCACGACTCGAACGTGTTCCGCCCCTGACGGGCGGCTGCCGCCGGCCGGTCCACAGCGCCGCCAGGGGAGAGCCCCCTGGCGGCGTCCGCCGGTCGCGGCTGCGACTCTCCGGCGGCTCATGCCGCACACGACGCAGGCGGCCCGGATTCACGAGCCCTCCGGCTTCGGGCCGGGCGGCGTGAAGCACGCCGTTATGGTCTTCCCGTGGTGCTGGGGGTGCGTCTGCCAGTGGTCGGCGAGACCGTCCACGATGGCCAGGCCGCGCCCGCCGGTGGCGTTCTCGTCGGCGTCGCGCGGGACGGGCACCCTGTCGTCGTCATCGTGCACGCTCACGTGCAGGCACCGGCTGTCCCAGGTGAGGACGACCTCGGCGTCGCTGTGGGCGTGGACGTGCGCGTTCGTGATGAGCTCCGACACGGCCAGCAGGATGTCGTCCACCGTGCCCGGCGCGTCCTTCGTCCAGTCCAGGGCGGCGAGATGGTCCCGCGTCCACCGGCGGCCGGCGCGCACCCCGCCCGACACGGGGAACGACCGTGCCCAGCCGACGGCCTTCAATGATGAGTCGGCCATCGGAGTGCTCCCTTCTGCTCCTTGACGGCAGAGGTACGCCTACCCCGTCTGCGGCTGCGCATTGCGGTTCGCACGGACCGGTACGGGTTCCCGGGGCGCGGCTCTCCGTCCGCCGGCATGCGGAGGTCCCCGCCGTGGTGCCACGGCGGGGACCTCGTGGAGGCGCGGCTCAGACGGCGGCGCGGGTGCGCTGCTTGGCGGCGCTGATGACATCGGGGCGCCGGCGGTGCTGCCGCTCGTAGTCCATGGTCTGGCGGGCCAGGAGCGGTTCGGCGCCGCGCAGCCGCGCGGTGATCTGATCGGGGCTCATCGTGTCGTAGCCGGGCCAGGGCTGGTTGCCGCGCAGGTTCTCGATGGCGTTCAGGATGCCGACCCGGTCGCCGTGCTCCCGTTCGTAGTCCTCGATCATGGAGAGGTCCGCCTGTGAGAACAGACGCAGCCGCTGGATGATCTCGGCGACGGGGAGCCGGTCGTAGTCCGCGAGCGGCAGGTCCGCGGTGCGGGCCATCGGAGCCTGGGCCCTCGGCGCCTTCCCGGCCGTCCGTTCGGCCGTGCGTGCCGCGGTGGCGGCGTCGCCGTGCGAGGGACGGGGCGCCGGCTCCCCGCCGCCCGACCAGACGGCCTGCAGCCGGTGGGCGGTGGCGCGCAGCGTGCGGACCGCGGCGTCGGCGATGCCGGCCGCGCCGTGGGGACGGTGGCCGTCGCCGGCCGCCGTGGCGGCCAGGGCCAGCGCCTGTTCCTCGACGCTGGCCTCCAGCTCGCGCAGCAGCTGCTCGTCCTGCCGGCGCAGCGTGGTCAGCAGGGCGCCGGCGCGGTCGTCCTGGGCGAGGGTGGCGATGCTCTCGCCGGCGCGGCAGGCGGCGAGCGCCCGGGCGGTGGCGGTGTACTCGTCCTCGGTGTTCTTCAGCAGCTGGTGCTCGTCGGCGTGCGACCCTCCCGGCAGGACGCCGCGGACCATGCGGGCGCCGATGTGCAGCGGCGCCATCGCCGTGCGGAACGCGCCCGCCGACGCGGTCCGGACCATGTCGCCGGTGTCCCGCAGCAGGTGGCGCGGACGCATGTCCCGGACGTGGGTGTCGATGCGGGCGATGTGGTGCTGGGTCTGGGCGGCATGACGTTCCAGGGTCTGCCGATGGGGGCCGACCGGGGTGACGGCCATGTCGGCCCGGAACCGGTCGACCACCGCGGCGTGTGCCTCCCGCACATCCTCGAGCGCGGGTATGAGCGCATCCGTCGTCAATGTCATGCCTGCTCCCTCGTGGGGGTTCGTGGCGGCCGCGGAGGCCGCCCTGGCGTGCGGCGGTGCCGCCTGGTGGGCGGGCACCGGCACCAGCGTGGGCGAAGCGGATGAAGATCGCCCGGCGAGCGGACCCGGCGCGGGGTGTGGGCCAGCGCCCGGAGACCGGTCCCGGAGGACCGCCGGGGCGTGCCCCGGCGGGCGGCCCGGTTGGTCCGTCCAGGTGACGGGCTGCCCGGTGCGACGCGCTCGGCGCGGCTCCGCGCCCGCCTGCGGCCGGGGAAGATCCACCGTCCCGGTCCCGGCCCGCTACGCACGCCGCGGCGGCCGCCGTCACACGTGTAGGCCGGCGCCCCAGGCCCGTA
>NZ_JBHYMQ010000141.1:0-5958 GCF_042742985.1 Streptomyces sp. NPDC058864
GGGTCTCCGGGGCCCGGCCACCCGGGCGCCTCGTACGGCTACTCGCCCCGCGCCGCGGCGGCGGACGCGGCCAAGGGCGGCTTGGCCGCCTTCTTGCGTGCGCGGTACGCCGCCGCCTTCACGCGGTTGCCGCAGGGGTCCATGGCGCACCACTCGCGGCGGCTGCCGTGCGATCGGTCGAGGTAGATCTGCGTGCACTCCGGCCTGCTGCACTCCTTGACCAGCTCCGCGTCCGGGCCGCTCAACAGGCGCACGGCCTCGCGGGCCAGCGACGACAGCGCCTGCTCGGCCGTCGCCTCGACCCTGCGCCCGTCCCTGGTGAGCTGCGGGACGGCGGACGGCCGGCGCGCCGTCGCGTTGAGCAGCGCGAGCGCGTCGGCGTCGTAACCCTCCTTGTTCAGGGCGGACCTGACGAGCGAGAAGACCGCCTCCCGGAGGGAGACCGCCTCCACCACGTCGGACGGCTGCGAGAGCACGTCCCCGTCGACGAGCCCCGACTCGCGGAACCAGGCGTCGAGGCTCTCGGGCGTGGTCAGCATCTCCTGGGGGTCCGGGTTGCGGCGGCGCCTCAGGGTGCCCACGAAGTCCAGCACGGGCAGACCGCACTTGAACACATGCATCATGTCACCATTTTGACAGGTGACGAACAAGAGGGCAAGGTGCGCGCCCGAAAGCGACCCGCCTTTCCCGCCGGCCGCCGCCGCACGGCGGCGCGGCGGGCAGCACGTCCCGCCCCGGCGCCGGGGTCAGGAGGTGACCGCGGGCGCGGTGGCGAGCATGTCGAGGGAGAGCTGCCACAGGCGCGCGGCGCTCAGCGGGTCCAGGGCATGGGCGGCCACACCGCGGCGCAGGCCCGGCCGGTGCGGTGCGGCCTCGGCGCAGTCCTCGAAGTACCGGCCGGTGACCCCCTCGACCAGCGGGGAGGCCGCGAGCAGCACCGAAGTGGCCGCGCCCTGCTCGGTGTTCTTCACCGAGACGCCGTCGCTCTTGCCCGGCTCGAAGGACGCGGGGGCGTCGAGGGCCGATCCGATGTGCCGGGCGAGGTTGGTCTCGGCGATCCGCCCGGGGTTCAGGGCGTTGACGCTGATGCCGTCGCCGGACCAGCGCGCGGCGGCCTCCACCGCGAACAGCACGTTGGCGGTCTTGGACTGGCTGTAGGCGGCCCAGGCGTCGTAGGGCCGGCGCTCGAAGCTGACGTCGTCGAAGAGGACGTCGCCGTTGACGTGGCCGACCGAGGCGACCACGACGACGCGTGCGTCCCCGGCGGCCCTGAGCGGCGCGTGCAGGCCGGTGGTCAGCGCGAAGTGACCGAGGTGGTTGGTGGCGAACTGCAGCTCCCACCCCTCGGGGGTGCGGGTCTCGGGCGTCGCCATGACGCCCGCATTGTCCACCAGGATGTGCAGCGGGCCCTCCCACGCGGCCACGAAGGCGGCGATCGATGCCCGGTCGGACAGGTCGAGCGGTGCCGTCAGGACCCGCTCGTTGCCGGTGGTGGCGGTGATGTCGGCCGCGGTCCGCGCGCCCGCGGAGGTGTCGCGTACGGCGAGGGTGACCTCGGCGCCCGCGGCGGCGAGGGCGCGTGCCGTCTCCACGCCGATGCCGGAGGAGCCGCCGGTGACGACGGCCCGCCGCCCGGTGAGGTCCACGCCGGCGACGACCTCCGCCGCGGTGGTCCGCGCTCCGAACGGGGTGGTGATGAGTGCCTGCTCGGTCATGCCGTCTGCCTTCCTGTGCGCCCCGTCAGTCCTGCGGAGCGGGAAATCGGTGTCCGCTCTCCAGGCAAACACCGGGGAGGCACAGGTCAGGGGGGTGGAAGGGGCCCCGCCCAACAGGGGTCCGGCAGTACCCCTCCGGCGCCGGGCAGGACCCGGCGGCGACCGTGCGGCCAAGGGGACGCGATCGCCCCGGGCCTGGGGCGGCCGCGATCAGGCGCGGTCGCCCTGCTCGCTCGCGACGTGGCGCAGCGCGACGGCCAGCGCGCCGAGGTCGTGGCCGCCGAAGTGGTCGACGAGGTGGCGCCGCACGCTGGCGAGGTGCGTCGGCCAGGCCTGCTCCAGCCGCTCGAGCCCGGCCTCGGTGAGCACCGCGTTCCAACCGCGGCCGTCCTCGGCGCACTTGACGCGCTCCACCCAGCCGTGCTTCTCGAGCCGGATGACGACGCGCGTCATGCCGCTGAGGGAGAGACTGCAGACGGCGGCAAGTTCGCTCATCCGCATCGCGCGCCCCGGGATCTCCGACAGGTACATCAGCGGCGTGTACTCGGAGAGCGGAAGCCCGGCCCCCTCGATCATGTCGGCGTCGACGGCGCGCGGGAGCTCCAGGAGCACCCGGCCCAGCGCACGCACGAACGCTTCCTCGGCAGCGCTGAGGGGCTGCAACTGCTGCTTCGTGGACGCCATCCCCCCACTTTAGCTTCTTGACCGGTCAACGAGGCCCCAATGATCGCGACTCCTCCGCGGGCACACGTTTTTGACAGTTGTCGACCGGTCGTCTAGCTTCAAATAGGCGACCGGTCGGTTAGAACCGGTTCGATCACCCCCCGCAAGGAAACGAAGGAACGGAGCGCCTCCTGTGGCCACCCCCGTCAAGCTCGCGATCGTCTACTACTCGTCGACCGGCACCATCACCGAGATCGCCAGGGAACTGCGCGACGCCGCCGTCAAGGCCGGCGCCGAGGTCCGCCTGGTCAAGGCGGCCGAGCTCGCCCCGCAGGCCGCCATCGACACCAACCCGGCCTGGGCCGCCCACCACGCGGCCAACGCGCACGTCCCGCACGCCACGCCCGAGGACGTCGAGTGGGCGGACGCCGTGATCTTCGGCACCCCCACCCGCTTCGGCAACGTCTCCGCGCAGCTGAAGCAGTTCATCGACACGCTGGGCGGCCTGTGGGCCGAGGGCAAGCTGATCGACAAGGTCTACAGCGCGTTCGCCTCCAGCGCCACCGCGCACGCGGGCCAGGAGGCCACGCTGCTGTCCCTCTACACCTCGATCCACCACTTCGGCGGGATCACGGTCACCCCGGGCTTCACCCAGCCGTCCAAGTTCATCGACGGCAACCCCTACGGCACCTCCCACGTGGACGGCCAGGGCAACAACCCCGTGGACGAGGTCACCCGCACCGCGGCCCGCGTCCAGGCCGAGCGGGTCGTCCGGGTCGCCGCGCAGCTCAAGGCCGCCTGACCCGTACCGGCACCCCACCGGCAGCGGCGCCGCGCGGCCCCACCACCCCGACACCGGGGCCGCGCGGCGCCGCCCCCACACCCCCACCGAACCCACGAACAGGGAGATGCGGAAACATGCGCGTCGAGATCTGGACCGACATCGCCTGCCCTTGGTGCTACGTCGGCAAAGCACGCTTCGAGCGGGCCCTCGCCGGCTTCGAGCACCGGGACGGCGTCGAGGTGCTGCACCGCTCGTTCGAGCTCAACCCGGACGCCCGGAACGGCACGACACCGATCATCGACGCCGTGGCCAAGCAGTACGGGCGCACCCGCGAGCAGCAGGTGGCGCGCGAGGAGCAGGCAGCCTCCGAGGCCCGCAAGGAAGGCATGGGCTTCCGGATCGGCGGCCGCGTCTACGGCAACACCTTCGACGTCCACCGTCTGGCGCACCTGGCCAAGGAGCGCGGCGTCCAGCAGGAGCTCCTCGACCTGGCCTTCCGGGTGAACTTCGCGGAGGAGCGTTCCGTCTACGACCGGGAGACCCAGCTGGACCTGGCGGTCGAGGCGGGACTGGACCGGGCGGAGGCGGACGCCGTCCTCACCGACCCCGAGGCGTACGCCGCGGAGGTCCGGGCCGACGAGCGGATGGCCTCGGAGCTCGGCGCCGGCGGCGTGCCGTTCTTCGTGCTCGACCGGAAGTACGGCGTGACCGGGCTCCAGCCCGCCGAACTCTTCACCCGCGCCCTGGAGCAGGCCTGGGAGGACCACGCCGCGGCCGGGCGCTGACGCCCGGTCCGGGGGGAGGCCGACCGGGGGGGTCCCGCAGTACCCGCCTACGGCTCGTCCGCACGTGGCGGGCGTCGTAGCGTGAAAGGGATGGACGCGCACATGACCGGGGCCGACACCCGGAACACCGCACTCGGGGACTTCCTGCGCTCGCGTCGCGCGAGGATCTCCCCGGAACAGGCCGGCCTGACCCCCAAGCCGACCGCCCGCCGGGTGCCCGGTCTGCGCCGCGAGGAGATCGCCCAGCTCGCGGGCGTCAGCGTGGACTACTACGTACGCCTGGAGCGCGGGCACCACGTCAACGCCTCCGGGACCGTCCTGGCCGCCATCGCCCGCGCCCTGTGCCTGACCGACGACGAACGGGACCATTTGTTCGCCCTGGCCCGGCCGGCCCGGCCGGCGCCCCGCCCGCTGCCGCCGCAGCGGGTCCGTCCCGCCGTGCACCGGCTCCTGGAGACGATGACCGACGTCCCCGCGGTGGTCGTGGGACGCCGCACCGACGTCCTGGCCTCCAACCGGCTGGCCCGCGCGCTCTACACCGACTTCGACGCGCTCCCCCAGCGGCAGCGGAACATGGCTCGCTACCTCTTCATGGACCAGGCCGCCCGCACCCTCTACGACGACTGGGTGGGAGTGGCGCGCACCTCCGTCGCCGCGCTCCGCCTCTACGCCGGCAAGCACCCCCACGACCCGCGGCTCGCCGAACTCGTCGGCGAACTGTCCGCGTACGACGCCGACTTCCGGGCGTGGTGGGACGACCACGACATCAGGCGCCGCACCTACGGGGTCAAGCACTTCCGTCATCCGGTGGTCGGCGAACTCACCCTGCAGTACGAGGCGCTGGCCGTCACCGGCGATCCGGACCAGATCGTCGGCGTCTACACCGCGGAGCCCGCGACCGCCTCAGAGCGGGCCCTGCGAAAGCTCGCCGAGTGGGCCGAGCACACCGACCCCACCGGCCGGACCATCTGACTTTCACACTTAAAGTCAGCTGTTAGCCTGGCCCCCGCAGGCCGGTCCGCGCCTGCCCCGAGGGCTGCCGCACCGCCCGGGCCGCCGACGACGGCGCGGCCCTCCGAACGGCGCAGGCCCGCAGCAAGGAGGCACGATGCACATCAAGGGATCGGTCGCCCTGGTGACGGGCGCGAATCGCGGCATCGGCCGCGCCTTCGCGCGCGCCCTCATCACCCATGGCGCGTCCAGGGTCTACGCGGGCGTCCGGGACCCGGAGAGCCTCGTCGACCAGAGCCTGGTGGACGACTGCCTCGTCCCCTTGCGCCTGGACGTCACCAATCCCGAGGAGATCGCCGCGGCGGCCGCCACCGCCGGCGACGTCAGCATCGTGGTCAACAACGCGGGCACCGGCGGCAGCGGCACCCATCTGCTGGACGGCCCCTTCGACGGCGCGCGGCAGGCGATGGAGGTCAACTACTTCGGCACCTGGGCCGTTTCCCGGACCTTCGCCCCGGTCCTCGCCCGGAACGGGGGCGGGGCGCTGGTCAACATGCTCTCGCTGGCCTCCTGGGTCGGCCAGCCACTGATCCCCGGGTACGCCGCCTCCAAGGCGGCGGAGTGGTCGCTGACCGACGCCCTCCGCCAGGCCCTGCACCCCCAGGGAACGCTGGTGGTGGGCGTCCACGCGAGCTTCGTGGACACCGAGCTCAGCGCCTGGACCGACCGCCCGAAGATCAGCGCCGCGACGGTGGCGGAGCTGACCATGGACGCGCTCCTCCACGACCGGCAGGAGGTCCTCGCCGACGAGGAGACGCGGCGCGCCAAGTCCGCGCTCTCCGAGCCCCCGAGCGCCACCCCCGGCGGCTGACGCAGCGCTCGACGCCCCGCCCGGCACGGCGAAGGCCCCGGACGTCTCCGTCCGGGGCCTTCGCCCTGCACTCCGGCGCCCACCGACCGGGCCGGTCAGCGGCCGGCGGTCTGGCCGCCGTCCACGGGAAGGGTCACACCCGTCACGAAGGGGGCCTGCTCCAGGTAGAGCACCGCCCCGACGCTGTCC
>NZ_JBHYMQ010000142.1:0-5899 GCF_042742985.1 Streptomyces sp. NPDC058864
CGCGCCGATGTTCCGCGAGGTGGCGACGACCGCGTAGCCCAGC
Organism: Streptomyces sp. NPDC058864; assembly: GCF_042742985.1. NCBI lineage: Bacteria > Bacillati > Actinomycetota > Actinomycetes > Kitasatosporales > Streptomycetaceae > Streptomyces > Streptomyces sp. NPDC058864. Next base: position 44 of record NZ_JBHYMQ010000142.1, read on the forward strand.
TTGCGGTACGCCTCGACCAGCCCGGCGCCGATGCCCTGCGAGGCACCCGTGATGACCGCGACCTTCTGACCCTGAACGCTCATGGTGTTCCTTCTCCACGGGGGATGACATGGGAATCCGGCCAACTAGACGACCGGTCACTTAAAAGTAGACGACCGGTCGAGAACTGTCAAAGACCGGCAACTCGGACGGGGGCCGCCCCGCCAGGGGCCGCTTCCCGGGCATCGGCCGGATCGATGCGGTGCGGGAATCCGACGCGCAGCCCGAAGGCCGCCGCCGCGGCGGCCATGACGACGAGCGCCGCCAGGACCAGCGCCTGCCGGTAGCCGTGGCGCAGCAGGGGCTCGACGGCCAGGGGGCCGAGGATCTGGCCCACCGAGTACCCGGCGGTCAGCAGGGCGACCGCGCGCGGGAACCGAAGGTGCGTTCCGGCGGCGAGGGCGACCGTGCTCACGCCGATGAAGGTGGCGCCGAAGAGGAAGGCCGAGACCAGCGCCGCCGCGGGCCCCCCGACCAGGGCGGGCAGGGCGATCCCGGCGGCCTGCACGACCAGCGCGGCGAGCAGCACGTCCGGCCGGGACCAGCGCCGCCCCAGCCGCGCCCACAGCGCGGCGGAGGGAACGGCCGCCACCCCGGCCAGCACCCAGGCCGCGGTGCCGAGCCGGCCGGGCGAGCCCTGGTCGATCGCGGCGACCAGGAAGGTGCCGGCGATGATGTAGCCGACGCCCTCCAGCGTGTACGAGACGAACAGGGCGCCGAACCAGCGGTGCGTGCGCGGCACCGCGCTCCCCCGCGCCGCGGAGCCCGCCGCGGCCGCCGTGCCGCCGCCTGCCGCGTCGGCCGGGACGGATTCCGTCCGCATGGTCCACGCCGGCACCGAGAGCAGCGCGGCGAGGGCGGCGGACGCCCACCACGCGGCCCGCCAGTCGGCGAAGCCGCGCAGCACGAGGACGAGGAGGCCGGACAGGGCGATCCCGGCGCCGACCCCGCCGAAGCCCCAGCCGGGAAGGTGGGCGGGATACTCGCGCAGTCGCCCGAGGAGCGCGCTGACGGCGATGACGAAGACCGTCGCGCTCACCGCGCCCGCGACCAGTCGCAGCACCAGCCACACCACGGCCGAGTGCGTGAGCGGCATGGCGGCGAGGCTGACGACGAGCAGCAGCAGCGAACCGCGCAGGACGACGGCGGAGCGCGTCAGGCGGGGCAGAAAGGTCCCCGCGAGCGCGCCGATGAGGTAGCCGACGTAGTTGGCGGTGGCCAGGTGAGCGCCGGACCCGGCCGTCAGGCCTGCCTGAGCGTGCATCAGGGGCAGGATCGGGGTGTAGACGAAGCGGCCGACCCCCATCGCCGCCGCCAGCGCCGCCGCGGCCCGGGCGACATGGCCCCAGGGCGAGCCGGGAAGGCCGCCGAGGGCGACGGCCGGACGCTGGATTGAATCGCTCATGACATTTTCCTCGACGGGTGGGTTCCGGGGCGGGACGGACCACGGCCCCCCGTCGCGACCGTCTCCGGGCGGCGGGGAGCCGTGTGGGTGCCGTGTGCGGCGGGGCGTGCGCGGTCAGGCGCCGGCGTCCGCCTTCCCCGGGTCGTTGGGGTGCGACTGCACGGCGGTGACGACCGCCGACATCCACGGGTACAGCGGCAGTGTGCCGAGGACCTGCTCGTACAGACCGGCCTCGTCGTCGGCCCGCCACAGCCCGATACTGCGCAGTTCACCCACCGGACGCCACAGCCGGACAAGGTGCCCGGCGGCGGCCAGTTCCGCGGCCCGGACGGCCTCGGCCGCACGACGCCGGTCGACCTCTGCCGGGTCGGTGCCCTCGGGAACGGTGGTGGTGAGCTCGACCAGGAACTCCTTCACGGTGTTGCCTCTCCTAGAACCTGAACAGTTGGAACCTGGAAATCGGCCGGAGCCTTCTTCGGGCGGGCGGGCGGCCGGGCCGGTGACGTGCTGCCGGTCCTCGTACCCCCCACCCTGCGCCCGCGGGCCGGGGCGGCGCCACGACCGGCTCCCTCCCTGCTGGGAGGCGCAACCTCGCAACGGGCCCCGCCCGGTGGGCGGGTGGCCTCCGGACTCAGCCTTCCGCGGGGATGCGGGAGACGTGGTACGCGCGGATCAGCCAGCCCTCGCCCTCGCGCCGCAGGACCAGCGAGAGGTGCACGGGGGCCGTCCAGCCCTCCGCGCCCCGGAAGACGACGTCGGCGAAGCCGCCCGCCACCTCGTCGCCGATGCGGTAGCCCCGGACCTTCCCCACGTCCGCCCAGCGGTCCTCCGTCACGGCCTCGTAGTAGGCGCGCACCGCGTCCCGGCCGACCGTCGTTTCCGGGCCGAACCCCTGGAACAGTGCGTCGGCGGTGAACAACTCCGCCATCTCGTCCGGCCGGTGGCCGTCGAAGGCGGCCTTCCAGCGGGACAGCGTCTCCCGCATCGGTTCGTTCGCGGTGTCCGTCGAATCAGCGCTCATGTCGGTTCTCCTCTGTGCTCAACGGTAGGAAGGGCCGCGCCCGTGCGCGTGCGGAGGGCGACCGGACCGGGGACGGCCGATGATAGTCGACCGGTCTAATAAAAATAGTTGGGCGGTCGTATACTGGCAAACACGGGCCGCCCGGTGACGCCGGCGGGAAACTCCCGGCCGACGCCGCCCGCCCCTGGCCACCCCGCTGACGAGCGTCGCCGCCCCTCAGGAGGAACACTCACATCATGGTCTCGCCACTGGTCGCACTCGGGGTGGACACCCCGGTACTCGCCGCGCCGATGGCCGGCGGCCCCACCACTCCCGCGCTGGTCGCCGCGGCCGCCCGGGCCGGCGGCCTGGGCTTCGTGCCCGGCGGGTACCGCACCACCGCGGCGCTGGCCGAGCAGATCGCCGCCGTCCGGTCCGAGGGAGTGCCCTTCGGCGTCAACCTCTTCGCGCCCAATCCCGTCCCGGTCGACCCCGACGCCTTCCGGCGCTACGCCCGGGCCATCGCGCCCGACGCCGGGACGCACGGCATCGACGCACTGGCCGCGGAGCTCGTCGAGGACGACGACCGGTGGGCGGACAAGGTCGCCCTGCTGCTCTCCGACCCGGTGCCGGTGGTGAGCTTCACCTTCGGCATCCCGGAGACCTCGGTCGTCTCCGCACTGCGGGCCGCCGGGAGCGTGGTCGTGCAGACCGTCACCTCTGCCGCGGAGGCCCGGGCGGCCGCGGAGGCGGGTGCCGACGTGCTGGCCGTGCAGGCCTCCGCCGCGGGCGGGCACTCGGGCACCCTCACACCGCAGCACATACCGGCGGACGTCCCGCTGGAGGACCTGCTCGGCGAGGTGCGCGCGGCGGTACCCCTGCCGCTCGTCGCCGCCGGCGGCCTGGCGACCCCGGCCGCCGTGGCCGGTGCGCTGCACGCCGGGGCCGACGCGGTCATGGTCGGCACCGTCCTGATGCGCGCCGACGAGGCCGGCACCTCCGCTCCGCACAAGGCGGCGCTGGCCGACCCGGCACGTACCGGAACGGTGGTGACCCGGGCGTTCACCGGACGCCCGGCGCGGGCCCTGCGCAACGACTTCACCGACCGCCACACCGAAGCGGCACCGGCCGGCTACCCGGCCCTGCACCACCTGACCGGCCCGATGCGCAAGGCGGCCGCCGCCGCGGGCGACCAGGAACGGATCCACCTGTGGGCCGGCACGGGCCACCGTCACGCCACCGAGGAGCCCGCGGAGCGGATCCTGCGCCGGCTGGCGTCCGGGATCTGATCCCGGACGCGTACGGGCGGGCCGCACACACCGGCCCGCCCCCTCCGGCCTCTCAGGTCAGGGCGACGCCGAGCAGGACCTCCAGCTGCGCGACCGTCTCCCCGGGTTCCTTGGCGTGGACGCCCGCGAGCCCCAACTCCGCCGCCGGCGCGAGGTACTGCTCGGTGTCGTCCACGAAGACGCAGGCCTCGGCGGGCAGACCGAGCTTCTCCAGGGCCAGTTCGAAGATGGCGGGCTCGGGCTTGCGCATCCCGTGGTGCTCGGAGATGACCACCGCGTCGTACGAACCCTCCAGGTCGTAGCCCTCGTAGAGGTCCCACGGCGCGAAGCCGACGGAGTTGGACAGGATCCCCACGCGCACCCCGGCGCGCCGGGCGGCGGCCGCGGCGTCGATCAGGGCCTTCTCCGGCCGCAGGTCGGCGAAGATCCGGCCCATGAGGTTGTCGGGCGCCACTCCGAGGCTGCGGGCCGCCGCGGCGTTCCACTCCTCCTGGGTGATCGCGCCGCGTTCGAGGTCGTGGGTGCGCCGGGTGCCCTCCTCGTCGAGGTAGAGCGCGGTGATGCAGGCGCCCTCGGCCAGACCCTCGCGCCGTTCGAAGGCGAGCACGGCGGGCAGCAGGGGCGTGGTGAGGACACCGCCGAAGTCGAGGATCAGACCGGTGCGGTGGGACATGGCGGAACTCCAGCGGTAGCGACGAGGAGACGGCCACCGCGAGGCGGACGCGGCAGCCGCGTGGTGGGCCGTCCGGCGGCGACGTTGCCGCACGATGCCCGAGGGGCCGGCCGGGAGCGGCGGCCGCGCGGGCGGCACGCCCGGGGCGACGACCGGAGATCATCCTCCCATCCCCCTCCGGGCCCCGGTCGGCCGCCCCTCCTCCCGAGTGGGGACGGGTCCATGGCCGACGCCCGAAAATCGTCACCTCCTTGACCGGTGACGCATGTGCGTGCGAGGGTTGCCGACGGGAGAACCCCAGGAACGTGAAAGAAGGTTGGGAATGATCGACAGGCGGAGCTTCGGCAAGGTTTTCGGTGCGGGCGCGGCCGCGGCGTCGCTCGCGGGGCTCTCGGGCCTCGCGTCACAGCCCGCCACGGCGGCGACACCGCACCGGCCCGGGCCGCGCACCGGCGGACCGGCTCCCGTGCGGGGGACGTACACCTCCCTCGGCGCCCTCAAGCAGATCGACGCCGGCGTCCTGAACATCGGATACGCCGAGTCCGGCCCCGCCGACGGCCCCGTGGTGATACTCCTGCACGGCTGGCCGTACGACATCCACAGCTACGTCGACGTCGCGCCCCTGCTGGCGGCCGAGGGCTACCGCGTCATCGTCCCGCACCTGCGCGGCCACGGCACGACGCGCTTCCTGTCGCCCCGGGCGTTCCGCAACGCCCAGCAGTCGGTGGTCGCGCTCGACGTCATCGCCCTCATGAACGCCCTGCGGATCGAGAAGGCCGTCCTCGCCGGCTATGACTGGGGGTCGCGGACCGCCGACATCATCGCCGCGGTCTGGCCGGAGCGCTGCAAGGCCCTGGTCTCCGTCACGGGTTACCTGATCACCAACCGCGAGGCGAACAAGCAGCCGCTGCCGCCGAAGGCGGAGTTCGCGTGGTGGTACCAGTACTACTTCGCCACCGAGCGCGGCCGGCTCGGGCTGGAGGAGAACCGGCACGACCTCGCCCGTCTGGTCTGGGAGTTCAACTCCCCCACGTGGGAGTTCGACGACGCCACGTTCGCCCGCACCGCGGCGTCCTTCGAGAACCCCGACTACGTCGCCATCGTCCTCCACAACTACCGCTGGCGGCTCGGCCTGGCCGAGGGCGATCCGCGCTACGACCGCCTGGAGCGGCGGCTCGCCGCGGGCCCGATGATCGGCGTGCCCACCATCACCCTCGACGGCGAGGTCGATCCGTTCACCCCGGCCGGGGACGGTGCCGCCTACCGCGCCAAGTTCTCGGGCAGGTACGCCCACCGGACCCTGAAGGGCATCGGCCACAACGTGTCCCAGGAGGCTCCGGAGGCCTTCGCGGCGGCCGTCGTCGACGTCGACTCCTTCTGAGCCGGGCCGGAGGGCGCGACTCGGAGGGACCGGTCCGGGGCGGATCGAGGGCACGGCACCAACAGGTGC
>NZ_JBHYMQ010000143.1:0-5896 GCF_042742985.1 Streptomyces sp. NPDC058864
AACGCCCGCGCCAACCCGAAAACCAACTTCGCCCCCGACTCACCGATCCGCACCTGGACCGATTACCCGGCCAAGGCTGCGTGACAAGCCACTAGGGTGCGTGCTGAGCTGCCGCGGACACCCCCTTGCGGGGTGACGGCGCGGCGGACGCCCCGGGGGGACGGATGTGCCCGCGCCCCGGCCCCCGCGGCGGGGCTGCTCTCGGCACATTGTGGACTTGGAAGGATTCATGACGGCTTCTCCCGACGAGCCGACGCCGGCGGCCGACGAGACCCCGGCGGAGGGATCCCCCGCCGGTACGGCGCTGCCCCGGCGGACCCGCAGGACGTCCGCGATCGCCGACGCCTCCGCCACCACCAGCCGGACCCCCACGGACTGGAACGGCGGCGGTGCGTCGGCACCGCGCGCCAAGCAGGCCGCCGCCCTGCCCGAGCGTCAGGAGGAGGGGGCGGAGCCGGAATCCGCCTACGCGGACGGCTTCGCCGCCGGGCTCGCCTTCGCGTCCCGCCCCGCATCCGAGGCCGACGAGGAGCACGCTTCCGCGCCGGTCGCGGGGGCGGCTCCGCAGGCGCCGCCGCCCGCGGCTCCCGCTGCCGGGCGCCGCGCGAAGTCCCGCCCGCTGCTGCTGCTCTGCGCGGGTCTGGTGGTCGGCGTGCTCGTCTGCGTGCCGTTCCTCGTGCGCGGTTCGGGGGAGGAGGAGCGCGGCGGGGCCGCCGTCACCCTCGCGGACGAGGACCCGGCACTCGGGACCCCCGGGGCCGGTCCGGCCCCGGCGAGCCCCAACGGCGGGCGGTCGCCGTCCCCCGGCGACAGCCCCCGGCGGCCGGCGGAGTCCCGGTCCCCGGAGGCGCCGACCCCCACTGCGAGCGGAACCGGGGACGAGGCCACCCCGCGGGCCACGGGCGGCGCGTCGGCGCGGCCCCCCGCGGCCGGCCCGTCGCACTCCGCCGCCGCCACCGGCACCGCGATCCGCAGCCACGACTCGGGCCGCTGCATCGACGGCAGCCCCCCGTGGGGCAGCCCGCTGCAGTTGTGGGACTGCACGGGCAGCGCCGCGCAGTCCTGGCAGATCAAGCCCGACGGGAGCATCCGCTCCCGGGGTCAGTGCATGGACGTCGCGGGCGGTTCGCGGGAGGACGGCGCCGCCGTCCAGCTGGTCGACTGCAACGGCACCGGAGCCCAGCAGTTCCGCCTCAACGCCGCTCACGACCTGGTCAACCTCCAGGCCGACAAGTGCGTCGAGGCGGAGGACTCACCGGGGGTCAACGGCACCAGGCTGCGGCTGTGGAGCTGCAGCGGCCAGGACAACCAGAAATGGAGCCGCGCCTGACGGCCGGTCCGGCGGTCCGTTCGGGAGGCGGTCAGGCGTTGTCGTTCCGCGCCAGGCACAGCACGTACTTGGTCGAGCCGTGCTGCGCCTGGAACGCGGCCACCGTGCGGGGGTAGGGGGAGCACCGGCCGGTGTCGGTGGTGTCGTCGAAGCGGCCGACGACCTCGTACTGGGCCTTCGCCGAACCGCAGTCGACGACCTTCACGTCCGGGAAGAAGACCTCCCCGTTGCTGTGGACGCAGTCGCCCACCTTGGCGTACTCGGGGTCGTCGTGGAGCAGGAGCCAGCCGCCGCTGATGAGGATCACGGGTATCAGCAGGCCCAGGGCGGTGGGGCGGAGCAGGATCGGCCGGCCGGGGTCGGCGGGTGTGCCGGGGGCGCCGGGGACCGGCTCGGGCAGGCGGTTGATCCTCCAGCGCTGGAAGAGGTTGACCAGCAGGGTGAGCGGGTTGACCAGCATCGAGGCCGGACTCCACCAGCCCTGCACCAGGCTGTTGGAGACCATCTCGCGGTGCTTGGCGATGCCGCAGCGCCGGCAGAACGGTGCCCGGACCTTCAGGAAGCGCATCATCACGACCATGCCCTGGTGGCCGCGGACGGTCGCCTGGACGGCCGGTACGGAGCCGCAGAACAGGCAGGAGCGTCCGTAGCCGGGCACCTCCTGCCCGAAGGGCGGCAGCGGTCTCGGCCGCGCGGCCGGGGGCACCGCCGGTGCCTGCGGCTGCGGTTGGGGTCCGGATGGGGACTGGGACGGCGCGGGCGAAGGCGTCGGCGTGGTCAAGGGGATCACCTGGGGTCCGTGTGAAGCCGATGTGAAGGGCGAGCGGAACCCTAGTGGGTGGTGCCGACATCCATCGACCCCATTCCCGAACGGCATTCGCGCCTCCTTCTTGACCCGCGCGCCGGGGGCGCCCTATGTTCGCAGTAGTTCCGCATGACAAAAGAAGACTTCCGCAATGTGGAAAGCGATGCGCATGTGGAGCACCGGGCGCGACAACCTGGACCGCAGGACGACGCAGGAGTGACCGAATGCCTCGAATGACCGCCGCCCGAGCGGCAGTGGAGATCCTCAAGCGCGAGGGCGTGGACACCGCGTTCGGCGTGCCCGGTGCCGCGATCAACCCCTTCTACGCCGCCCTCAAGGCCTCCGGCGGCATCCAGCACACACTGGCCCGGCACGTGGAGGGCGCCTCCCACATGGCCGAGGGATACACCCGTACCGCCCCCGGCAACATCGGCGTCTGCATCGGCACGTCGGGCCCCGCGGGCACCGACATGATCACGGGCCTCTACTCGGCGACCGGCGACTCGATCCCGATCCTCTGCATCACCGGCCAGGCACCCACCGCGGTGATCCACAAGGAGGACTTCCAGGCCGTGGACATCGCGTCCATCGCCGCTCCCGTGACGAAGGCGGCCACCACCGTCCTGGAGGCGGCGCAGGTCCCCGGGGTGTTCCAGAAGGCGTTCCACCTGATGCGCTCGGGCCGTCCCGGCCCGGTCCTGATCGACCTGCCGGTCGACGTCCAGCTCACCGAGATCGAGTTCGACCCCGAGACGTACGAGCCGCTGCCGGTCTGGAAGCCGGCCGCCACCCGCCGCCAGATCGAGAAGGCGCTCGCCATGATGACCGCGGCCGAGCGGCCGCTGATCGTGGCGGGCGGCGGGGTGATCAACGCCGACGCCGCGGATCTGCTGGTGGAGTTCGCAGAACTCACCGGCACCCCGGTGGTGCCGACCCTGATGGGCTGGGGCGCCATTCCGGACGACCACGACCTCAACGCGGGCATGGTCGGCCTGCAGACCTCGCACCGCTACGGCAACGCGACCTTCCTGGAGTCGGACTTCGTCCTCGGCATCGGCAACCGCTGGGCCAACCGCCACACCGGCCGGATCGACGTCTACACCGAGGGCCGCACCTTCGTGCACGTCGACATCGAGCCCACCCAGATCGGCAAGATCTTCGCCCCCGACTACGGGATCACCTCCGACGCCGGCGCCGCGCTCGGGCTGTTCGTCGAGGTGGCCCGGGAGCTGCGGGCCGCCGGGGAACTCCCCGACCGCTCCGCCTGGGCGGCCTCCGCCCGGGAGCGCAAGGCGACCCTGCACCGCCGCACGCACTTCGACGACATCCCGATCAAGCCGCAGCGCGTGTACGAGGAGATGAACCGCGCCTTCGGTCCCGACACCCGGTACGTCACCACGATCGGGCTCTCCCAGATCGCGGGCGCGCAGATGCTGCACGTCTACCGGCCGCGCCACTGGATCAACTGCGGCCAGGCCGGCCCCCTCGGCTGGACCGTGCCGGCCGCACTGGGCGTCGCGAAGGCCGACCCGGACACGCCGGTGGTGGCGCTCTCGGGCGACTACGACTTCCAGTTCATGATCGAGGAGCTCGCGGTCGGCGCGCAGCACCGGATCCCCTACGTCCACGTCCTGGTGAACAACTCGTACCTGGGCCTGATCCGCCAGGCGCAGCGGGCCTTCGACATCGACTTCCAGGTCAACCTGGAGTTCGAGAACGTCAACTCGCCCGAGCTGGGCGTCTACGGCGTCGACCACGTCAAGGTCGCCGAGGGCCTGGGCTGCAAGGCGATCCGGGTCACCGACCCGGCCGGCCTGGGGGCCGCCTTCGAGCAGGCGAAGAAGCTCGCGGCCGAGTACCGGGTGCCGGTCGTCGTCGAGGCGATCCTGGAGCGGGTCACCAACATCGCCATGAGCGTCACCAACGACATCGGCAACGTGGTGGAGTTCGAGGAGCTGGCCACCGAACCGGGTCACGCGCCCACCGAGATCATCCCGCTCACGGGCTCCTGAGTCCGGGCCCGACCGTGCCACCGGCCGCCCCGCCCTGACCTCCCGGGCGTGGCGGCCGGACTCCACGGACGACCGCCACCCGGTCGCTCAGAGCGGCCCGAACAGCCAGTTGCCCGGAGCCTCGGGGTCGGTGCCGATGTAGTAGGCACGGATGGCCGCCACCAGTTCGGCGGTGCTCACACAGCCGTCGCCGTCGGTGTCGATGCGGTTGAAGGCGGCGGCGATGTCGGTGACGGGGGTGTTGAAGGCCCGCTGCAGGACCTCGAACTCCCCGATCACGACACGGCCGTCGCCGTCGGTGTCGCACAGATGGGCGACGGCCTCGGCCGCCGGATGGAAGACCGGGTCGAAGGCGGGTCCCTCGATGAAGGCCTTGGTCATCCCGTGGTGGTACTCCGCGGAGGACAGCCGCCCGTCGCGGTCCCTGTCGGCGTACGCCGCCAGCTCCGCCCAGACGGCGTCCAGCCGCACCGCCACCGCCTTGCCCTTGGGCGAGGTGGGCGACATGCCGAAGCCGTGGATCAGCCGCGCGCCGACGTCCTGGAAGTCGGCGCGCTCGGCATATCCGTTGCCGTCCGTGTCCAGACGGCGGAAGGATTTGTCGAGCTTGCGCTTCAGAAGGGCCGTAGACATCGCTGCGTCCTTGACGTAGTCCTGGGTTGCCGTACGGAGGGGGAACCTCTCGATACTCCCCCGGGAGCGGCGGTCGCGCGACCCGAGTGACCACGGACGGTGAAGGGTTGGGCTGAGCTCGTCCCGGCTCAGGGCGTGACGTGCGGGCCCGTCCTGATCAGGACGTCGGCGGCGTCGTTGACCGGCTGCGGCGTGCCGGTGAGGTCCATGACGAAGAGCGGCACCCCCAGCGTGTCCGCGCGCAGCCGGGCGTCGTGGGCGTAGCCGGCAAGGGAGAAGAAGGCGCCGGTGGAGTCCTCGTTGAGGCAGTTCAGCCAGAGGGTCTCGACGTCCCGCAGCGGCGTCGGCCGGGTCGTCGGGTCGACCTGGGCCACGACCCCGTCGCCGCGCAGGTCGATGCCGTTGGCCGAGCGGTCCCCAGCGGTGCGCACACCCGCGAAGCCGAGCCACTTCAGGTACTGCGCGGCGGCGGTGACCGCGTCCCGCGCGGTACGGATGGTCACCGGCCGGAACGGCGGCCGCTGCGCATGCGCCGTTGTCCGCGCGGGCGCCGAGGGCCCCGGGCCGGTCTGCGGCACCGGGGGGACGGGGCGCCGCTCGGGCACCCGCAGGGCCCGGGTGTCCACCGGCAGCCGGACCACCGCCCCGCAGTCGCAGCCGAGTTCGGGCTGCGGCCACTGGTCGTCGCGTCCGCAGTCCGGGCAGCGCATGGCGACCCAGGAGTCGTCCCAGGACCGGTGGCGGATCTGCAGCGGGACGCCGCCGCGCAGGATCGGCAGCGCCAGCGGCGTGCCGCAGGCGCAGGGGAAGGTGGGTGCGGTGTAGGCGTGCTCCCGGCGGCAGGCCGGACAGCGCACGGGCACGCTCTCTGCCATGGTTCGCGACTCCTGGGCGGTGCGGGCGGTGCGGTGGTGCGGCGGGACGGCGGTGCCCGCCGGAACGGTCCTGCCGTCCATGGTCCCGCACCGGGAGCCCGTCGCGCACCCGACTTGTCGTCCCCGGTCGCCGCGGGAACGCACCGCCGCCCGGGGACCCGTACCGCGTCCGGCCCGGCCGCGGTACGGGTCCCCGGGCGGGGCCCGGTCCGGGGCCGCCCCGCCCACCCCCCCCAAACGC
>NZ_JBHYMQ010000144.1:0-5434 GCF_042742985.1 Streptomyces sp. NPDC058864
CATCAGGGGTTCCCCAGGAATTCGTTGCGGCGGCGGGGGGGGCGCGGGGGGGGGGCGGCGGGCCCCCCCCCCCGGGGGGGGGGGGCGGGCGGGGGGGCCCGGGCGCCGGGGGGGGCGGCCCCCCCCCCCTCGGCGTACGCGCTGTCAGGACGCGGACGCCTCCGTCCCGCCGGGTCCGGCCGGGTCCTCCAGGCGCAGCCACACGCAGGTGTCCCGGGGGAGCCGGCCGTCCTCGGCGAGCGGTCCGCTGGACAGCAGCAGCTGCCGGTGCGCGGGGAGCCCGACGGGGTCCGCGGACAGGTTGAGCACGCACGCGAAGCCGCCCTCGCGGCGGAGGGCGAGCACGTCGCCCGGACCGTCGAGCCAGTCCATCGGGCCCTCGCCCAGGCCGGGTTCGGAGCGACGGAGCCGCAGTGCCGTCCGGTACAGGCTCAGCATGGAGCCGGGGTCCGCCTCCTGCGCCTCGGCGGTGTACCGCGCCCAGTCCGCCGGCTGCGGCAACCAGGGGTGGTCGCCCCCGAAGCCGTACGGCGGCGCGTCCCCCGACCAGGGAAGCGGCACCCGGCAGCCGTCACGTCCCGGGTCGGTGCCGCCGGAGCGGAAGTACATCGGGTCCTGCAGCAGTTCGGCGGGGATGTCCTCGACCTCGGGCAGCCCCAGTTCCTCGCCCTGGTAGAGGTAGACCGAGCCGGGCAGCGCCAGGGTGAGCAGCGCGGCGGCGCGGGCGCGCCGGGTGCCCAGCTCCAGGTCCGTGGGGATGCCGTGGGCCTTGGTCTTGAAGTCGAAGCCCGTGTCGGCGCGGCCGTAGCGGGTGACCGTGCGCGTCACGTCGTGGTTGGCCAGCACCCAGGTCGCCGGCGCTCCGACCGGCGCGTGCGCGGCGAGCGTCGCGTCGACGGAGGCCCGCAGCCGCTCCGGTTCCCAGGGGCAGGCAAGGAAGTCGAAGTTGAAGGCGGTGTGCAGCTCGTCGGGACGCAGGTAGCGGGCGAAGCGCTCGGTGTCCGGCAGCCACACCTCGCCGATCAGCACACCGTCGTAGGCGTCGGCGACGGCGCGCCACGACCGGTAGATGTCGTGCAGCTCGTCGCGGTCGATGTAGGGGTGCGGGTCGGTGCCCTCCACGAAGTCGGGCAGGTCCGGGTCCTTGGCGACCATGGCGGCCGAGTCGATGCGCACCCCGGCCACGCCGCGGTCGAACCAGAAGCGCAGCACGTCCTCGTGCTCCCGCCGCACCGCGGGATGGGCCCAGTTGAGGTCGGGCTGCTCCGGGGCGAACAGGTGCAGGTACCAGTCGCCGTCCGGGAGCCGGGTCCAGGCGGAACCGCCGAACTGGGAACGCCATCCGTTGGGCGGCAGTTCGCCGTCCTCGCCGCGGCCGGTGCGGAAGTGGAAGAGCTTGCGCTCGGCGCTGCCCGGCCCGGCCTCGAGGGCCGCCCGGAACCAGACGTGCCGGTCGGAGACGTGGTTGGGGACGATGTCGACGATGGTGCGGATGCCCAGGGCGCGCGCCTCGGCGATCAGCTTCTCGGCGTCGGCCAGGGTGCCGAACGCCGGGTCGATGGCGCGGTAGTCGGCGACGTCGTAGCCGCCGTCGGCCATCGGTGAGGGGTACCAGGGGCTGAACCAGAGCGCGTCCACGCCCAGCGCGGCCAGGTACGGCAGTCTGGACCGCACCCCGGCGAGGTCGCCGGTGCCGTCCGCGTCTCCGTCGGCGAAGCTGCGTGCGTACACCTGGTAGATGGCGGCGCCGCGCCACCACGCGTCGGTGGCCTCGGCCGGGTGGATGTCTGCCACGTGACTGGTCCTTTCGGGCAGCTGGGACCGCGCCGCCCGCCCCGTGGCGGGCGGCGTGGTGCTGGACGGGTACGGCCGGAGGCCGTCGGGGCCGGGTCTCAGCCCTTGAGGCCGCCGGCGGTGAGGCCGCTCATGATGTTGCGCTGGAAGACGAGGAAGATCAGCAGGGTGGGGACGGAGGCCATCGCGATGGCCGCGAGCAGCCAGTTCTCCGGCACCCCGCTGGCGAGGGAGTAGATGCCGACGTTGAGGGTCTGCTTGGTCGGGTCGTTCAGGGTGAGCATCGGCCAGAGGAAGTCCTTCCAGACCCCGACCACCGCGAAGATGGAGACCACTCCGAGGATCGGCCGGGAGATCGGCAGGACCACCGACCACAGGGTCCGCATCTGCGAGGCCCCGTCGATCGCGGAGGCGTCGAGCAGCTCCTGCGGCACCGAGTCGAAGAACCGCTTGAGCAGGAAGATGTTGAAGGCGTTGGTGACCGAGGGGAGCCAGATCACCCAGGGCGAGTTGAGCAGGTTGCGCTGGAAGATCGGCACGTCCAGGACGGTCAGGTACTGCGGTACGACCAGGACCGTCGCCGGGATCATCAGCGTGGCCAGCATCATCCCGAGGATCGCCTTGCCGAACACCGGGCGCAGCTTGGACAGCGAATAGGCGGCGGCGACATCGAGGACCAGCTGGAAGGCGAGCGCCCCGAAGGCGTACCAGAGGGTGTTGAGCAGGAGGTGGGACAGGTCCATCACTTCCCAGGCACTCGTGTAGTTCTCCGGGTGCAGGGCCTGCGGGAAGGTGGTGGGCGGGATCCGCGCGAACTCCTCGGTGCTCTTGAGGCCGTTGGAGGCCATCCAGTACAGCGGGCCGAGGAAGACCAGCGTGAAGGTGGTGACCACCAGGGTGAGGACGGTCCGGTAGAGGATCCGGCCGCGCCGGCTCGCCAGCTGCGTCGGCGATATCAGCGTTCGGGTGCTGCTGCTCATCGGTGTGTCCCGTCCTACTCGTCCGCGGCGCGGCTGAGCCGCACGTAGCCGGCGGAGAAGACCGCCAGCAGTACGAGCAGCACCAGCCCGAGCGCCGCGGCACCGCCGTAGTTGTTGAAGCTGAAGGCGTACTGGTAGATCAGGTAGACGACGGTGGTCGTGGACCCCTCCGGGCCGGAGCCGCCGGTCAGCAGGAAGGGTTCGGTGAAGACCTGCATCGTGGCGATGATCTGCATCAGCAGCATCAGCGAGAGGATCAGCCGGGTCTGCGGGACCGTCACGTGCCAGATCTTGCGCAGCAGTCCGGCGCCGTCGAGTTCGGCGGCCTCGTACAGCTCGCCGGGGATGCCCTGGAGGGCGGCCAGGTAGATCAGGGTGGCGCCGCCCATGTTCATCCAGGTGGAGGCGATGACCACCGAGAGCATGGCGGTGTCGGTGGACTGCAGCCACTGCTGGGTGGGCAGGTGCAGCGTCTCCAGGATGCGGTTGAACAGGCCGTACTCGGGGTTGTAGAGGTTCTTGAAGAGCAGCACCGAGGCGACCGGCGGCAGCATGACCGGCAGGTACACCAGCAGCCGCAGATAACCCCGGGTGTGCCGCATCTCGTTGAGCAGCAGCGCCACGAAGAAGGGCACCGCGAAGCCGAGCAGCAGGGCCAGGCCGGTGAAGAGCAGGGTGTTGCGCCAGGCCTGCCAGAACGCGGGGTCGTGGAAGACGTAGTTCAGGTTGGACCAGCCGACCCAGGTGGTCTGCCCGCCCTCGGTCTTCTGGAAGGCCAGCAGGAACTCCCGCACCATCGGGTACCACGAGAAGAACGCGAAGCACAGCACGGCGCCGATCAGGAACGCGTGCGCGGTGAGGTTGCGGCGCAGGGCGCGGCCGGCCCGCCCCGGACGACGGCCGTCCGGGGCGGGGCGGCGCACCGTACGGCGCGACCGGCTCTTCGCGGGAGTGCTGGCGGGCAGGGTGGGGGCGCTGGGGGCCGACATCGTCGCTCCTGGGTGCCGGGTGCCGAGGGGGCCTGGGCTACTGGTTGGCGAGGACCTGGTTGACCTGGGTCTCCGCGGTGGACAGCAGCTTGGCGGCGTCCGCGTTCTTGTTGGTCAGGACGCCGGACATCACGTTGTCCAGGACCTTGTAGATCTCCTGGGCCTTTGCCGGCTCGGCCTTGCCGGGAACCGGGTTGTCCATGAAGGCGCGGAAGTTCTCGACCGGCATGGTGGCGCTGGCGGCCTTCAGCTGGTCGTCCTTGGTCTTGCTGGCACCGGTGAAGAAGGCCGGCTGGGGCAGGCCGACGGGGAGGCCGTCCGCCTTGCTGCGGGCGTAGTCGAACTGGCCCGCGCCGGGGGTGAGGGTCTTGAAGTTCAGCCAGGCGATCGCGGCCTTGATCTTGTCGGGCGAGCTGCCCTTCTTGATCATGTAGTCGTTGCCGCCGAAGAGGGTGGCCTTGCCGCCGGGGATCGGGCCCATGCCGAAGTTGGCGTAGTCGGCGCCGAGCTGCTGGACCATGTACGTGATGTCGTCGGGCGCGGCCAGGAACATGCCGAGCTTGTCGGCGGCCATCTGCTTCTGCAGGTCGCCCCACTTCAGCAGCTGGGTCTGGCCCATGCTGTTGTCGGTCCAGCGCATGTCGTGCAGGTTCTGCACGATCTCCTTGCCGAGGTCGGTGTTGAAGGCCGCCTTGGTGCCGTCGGCGGACACGACGTCGCCGCCGAGGCCGTACATCGTCGCGGTGTAGTGCCAGCCGCCGGTGTTCTGCGCGCTGTACTCGCCGTAGCCCGATATGCCCTTGCCCAGGCCCGCGATGGCCTTCGCCGCGGTGCGCACCTCGTCCCAGTCGGCCGGGGGCTTGTTGGGGTCGAGGCCGGCCTGGGTGAAGAGCTTGCGGTTGATGAGCAGGCCCATGCGGTAGTTGCTGGTGGGCAGGCCGTAGAGCTTGCCGTCCTTCTTCAGCACGTCGAGCACGTTGGAGTCGATGTCCGCCAGCGCCGGGACGGTCTTGTCGGTGACGTACGCGCTGATGTCCGCGGCACCGTCGTTGTCGAGCACCTGCTGCAGGTCGGTGAAGTACGTGTAGAACACGTCCGGCTGGGACTTGGCCTTCAGCGCGGCCGTGAAGCGGGCCGGCTCCTCGCACTGACCGGGCGTCGACTTACCGTCGATCGTCACGTTCGGGTACTTCTTGTTGAAGGCGGCGACGTCCTCCTTCCACTCCTTGAGCTCCGCCTTCTTCGCGGCCGGCGGCATGCAGTCGATGGTGAGCGTGACCTTGGCCTTCGGGTCCAGCGGGGCGGTGGGGTCGGACGAACCGCCGCCCGCGTTGTTGTCGTTGTCCGCGCTGCTGCTGGTACCGCAGGCGGTCAGGGCGGCCAGGGCCAGCGCGGAGACGAGCGTGGCCGCGGAGGCACGGCGGGCGGAGCGGAACCAGGAGCTTCTCATCGGTGGTCCCCTTCGGGCATGAGCGTGGAAGCCCCCGACCACACGCAGCGGGGGCGTCGCACACTCAAGCACCACAAACAGATGTCCGCAAGATCTCGCGCAGATTTCGCAAAAGATTGACGGCCTTGCGCAGCTCGGCAACGAAGGCCGTGAACACCGGGGACGGGGCGGGAAGTCCGAGGCCGCAAACGCGGACCGGGCGGTTCCGACGTCGTCGGAAC
>NZ_JBHYMQ010000145.1:0-5368 GCF_042742985.1 Streptomyces sp. NPDC058864
CTTTTGGTGTTCCCCTCCCGCGGCCCGGGCCCGCCCCGCCCCCCCCCTCCCCCCCGGGGGGGGGGTTTGGGCGCGGTGTTTTTCGCCCCGCGGGGGCCCCCCCCCCCCCGGGGGCCGGGTCGCCGGCTCGGCCCGCCCCGCCGGCCCGCCCCCCCGGGCCTCCGGGGGAGCGCGCCTTCGGCGGTGGGCTCAGCCGCGGCGGCCCTTGCCTCCGCCGAGGCCCTTGTCGAGGCCGGCGCGACGCAGGGCGTCGGCCATGGCGCCGCCGGGGGCCGGGCGGTCGCGGTCGCGGTCGCCGCGCGACTGGCGCGGCGGGTTGCCGCCCCGGCGCTCGGGACGGGGGCCGCGGTCCTGGCGGCCGCCTCCTGCGCCGCCGCCGCCCTTGGGCGCGCCCGCCTCGTCCTCCAGCCGCAGGGTGAGGGAGATGCGCTTGCGCGGGATGTCGACGTCGAGCACCTTGACGCGGACGATGTCGCCGGGCTTGACGACCTCGCGCGGGTCGCTCACGAAGTTCTTGGACATCGCCGAGACGTGCACGAGGCCGTCCTGGTGGACGCCGATGTCGACGAAGGCACCGAAGGCCGCGACATTGGTGACGACGCCCTCCAGGACCATGCCGGGGTTGAGGTCCTTGAGTTCCTCGACGCCCTCCTTGAAGGCGGCGGTCTTGAAGGCGGGCCGCGGGTCGCGTCCGGGCTTCTCCAGTTCGGAGAGGATGTCGGTGACCGTCGGCAGACCGAAGGTGTCGTCGACGAACTCCCGCGGCGCCAGCCCGCGCAGCACCGTGGTGTTGCCGATGAGGGCCTTGATGTCGGTGCCCGCCGCCGTGCTCATGCGGCGTACGACGGGGTAGGACTCGGGGTGCACGCTGGAGGCGTCCAGCGGGTCGTCGCCGTCGGGGATCCGCAGGAACCCGGCGCACTGCTCGTACGCCTTGGGGCCGAGCCGGGCCACGTCCTTCAGGGCGGTGCGCCGGCGGAACGGGCCGTTGGTGTCGCGGTGGGCGACGATGTTGGCGGCCAGGCCCTCGGTGATGCCGGAGACGCGGCGCAGCAGCGGCACGGAGGCGGTGTTGACGTCGACGCCAACGCCGTTCACGCAGTCCTCGACGACCGCGTCGAGGGAGCGCGAGAGCTTCACCTCGGACAGGTCGTGCTGGTACTGGCCGACGCCGATCGACTTGGGGTCGATCTTGACGAGCTCGGCGAGCGGGTCCTGGAGGCGGCGGGCGATGGAGACGGCGCCGCGCAGCGACACGTCGAGCTCGGGGAGCTCGGCGGAGGCGTAGGCGGAGGCGGAGTAGACCGAGGCGCCGGCCTCGGACACCACGGCCTTGGTCAGCTTCAGTTCCGGGTGCCGCTTGATGAGGTCCGCGGCGAGCTTGTCGGTCTCGCGCGAGGCGGTGCCGTTGCCGATGGCGACGAGGTCGACCTTGTGGGCGGCGGCGAGCCGGGCGAGGGTCGCGATGGAGGCGTCCCACTGGTTGCGCGGCACGTGCGGGTAGATCGTTTCGGTGGCGACGACCTTGCCCGTCGCGTCGACCACGGCCACCTTGACGCCCGTGCGGAAGCCCGGGTCCAGGCCCATGGTGGCGCGCGTGCCGGCGGGGGCGGCGAGCAGCAGGTCGCGCAGGTTGGCGGCGAAGACCCGGACCGCCTCGTCCTCGGCGTCCTGGCGCAGCTGGACGCGCAGGTCGAGGCCGAGCCGGACGAGGAAGCGGGTGCGCCAGGCCCAGCGCACGCCGTCGGCGAGCCACTTGTCGGCGGGGCGGCCGCGGTCGGTGATGCCGAAGTGGTGGGCGATCTTGCGCTCGAAGGTGGAGGGGCCCTCCTCGGCGGGCTCCTCCGGCTCCATGGTGAGGTCGAGGATCTCCTCCTTCTCGCCGCGCAGCATGGCGAGCACACGGTGCGAGGGGAGCTTGGTGAACGGCTCCGCGAAGTCGAAGTAGTCCGCGAACTTCGCTCCCGCCTCCTCCTTGCCCTCGCGCACCTTGGCGACGAGCCGGCCCCGCTCCCACATGCGGGTGCGGAGTTCACCGACGAGGTCCGCGTCCTCGGACCACCGCTCGGTGAGGATCGCGCGGGCACCCTCCAACGCCGCCGCGGCATCGGCGACGCCCTTGTCGGCGTCGACGAACCCGGCGGCCTCGGCCTGCGGGTCCAGGGACGGATCGCCGAAGAGGCGGTCGGCGAGCGGCTCCAGGCCGGCCTCGCGGGCGATCTGCGCCTTGGTGCGCCGCTTGGGCTTGTAGGGCAGGTAGATGTCCTCGAGGCGGGCCTTGGAGTCCGCGGCGAGGATCTGCGCCTTCAGAGCGTCGTCGAGCTTGCCCTGGGACTCGATGGACTCCAGGATCGCGGCCCGCCGCTCGTCCAGTTCGCGCAGGTAGCGCAGGCGCTCCTCCAGCGTCCGCAGCTGGGCGTCGTCGAGGCCGTCCGTCGCCTCCTTGCGGTACCGGGCCACGAACGGCACGGTCGCGCCGCCGTCGAGCAGCTCGACAGCCGATGTGACCTGACCTTCCCGTACGCCGAGTTCCTCGGCGATCCTGCGCTCGACCGAGACCGTTGTCGTCACGATGTGCGACCTGCTTTCTGGCTGGACTACCGGTGCATTATTGCGGAGCCCGGCCGCCCGGCCGCGAGCCTGGGCCTATGCCGCGCCGGAGTCCGGGCCGAGACGCTTCTCGAACCAGTGGTCGGCGTAGCGTTCGCCGTTGTAGTCGGCGATCTCCCGGTACCCGAGCTTCGTGTACAGGGCCCGCGCCTCGACCAGGTCGGCCCGGGTGTCGAGGCGGATCACGGCGGCGCCCAGGTGCCGGCGGGCCGCCCGTTCGGCGGCCGCGACCAGCAGCGCGGCGCCGCCGGTGCGCCGGGCGGCGGGGACGACCCAGACGCGGCGGAGCTCGGCGACGCCGGGGGCGAGCAGGCGGACGCCCGCGCAGCCGGCCGGCTCGCCGTCGCGGCGTCCGACGAGGAAGCGCCCCGAGGCGCCCGCGAGGTCGTCACTGGTGTGCTCGGTGAGCAGGTCGTCGATCTCCTCCGGGCTCATCGGCCTGCCGTAGTAGCGGCTGACGATGTCGTCGTAGTACCGCCACAGCAGTTCCTTCGAGACGGGGTCGTCAACGGCGAGCGGGGCGATCTCCCATACGGGCGAAGCGTGGACGTTCGGTCGCGGTACGGTCACGCGGCCCATCGTGGCAGCACCCGCCGTCGCTATCCTCCGAATATTCGTTGGCACGTCAACGACGTACGGGGGCACGACATGACGCGGCACGCCGCGCGGAAGAGCCATCCCATCGCCACGGCGGACCAGTCCTGCAACAGTGTCCTGGTCTTCGACCCCGAGGCCCGGGACTGGTCGGGGCCCGCCGCCGTGACCTGGCGCTGGAGCGCGCCGGGAGGGGCCGGCACGAGCTGGCAGCACCTGTCGGACGTTCGGCTGCGCAGGACGCGGGCGTACGGGCGGGTGGTGCTCGTGGCCGCGTCCGGCGGCAGGGCGGCGATGGTGCGCGAGGACACCGGGGCGATCGTGTGGCAGACGGTGACCCCGGCCGACAGCCCGCACGCCATCGAGCGCATCCCTGGCGGGGTGATCGTGGTGGCCTCGGGGGCGCCCGGGCGGCTGCGCCTGTACGCGGACACGGAGCAGGCCGCGCCGTTCCGCACCGTGCCGCTGCCGAGGGCGCGCGGCGTGCTCTACGACCCGGAGCACGGCGCGCTGTGGGCGATCGGCGCCGAGCGGCTGGTGCGCTACGCGGTGTCGGGCCGGGGCACGGCGACGACGCTGACGGAGCACAGCGCCGTCCGCTTCGAGGGCGAGGGCCGTGATCTGCAGCCGGTGTACGGCGACCCGGGGGCGCTGTGGTTCACCGATACCTACGGGGTGTACCGGCTCGACGTCGCGACCCGCAGGTACCGGCAGGTGGACGGGGCGAGCGGGGTGAGCGCGTACACCAACCAGCCGACCGGGACGCGCGTCCGGGCCCGTTCGGAGGCGGCCGGTCCCCGTGGCTGGGGCGGGCCGACGATCGAGTTCCTCAAGGACGACGGGACGCCCTCGTACGCACGGACGCGTCCGGGTGCGGAGTTCGCCACGGTGCGCCTGTGGACCCCCGACTTCCGCTGAGCCCGACGCGACGGGGCGAGGCGGGGCCAGAGAAGGCGTGGACGGGGGGACGGGGGGACCCGCCCCCGGGCCGCAACCCGGGCATGTAATGATCAGATGTATTTGCCCCTGCCACCTTTCCTGCGGCCGACGCCCGCCCGGGCGCCGCGCCCCCGGCAGTCCCGGTGCGCCCGCACCCGGGCCGGCCGGCATTCACGGACACGCCAACGGAGGCTTCGCTCCCATGGAATACCGCCATCTCGGCCGTAGCGGCCTGGTCATCAGCGAGATCGCGTACGGCAACTGGCTCACCCACGGCTCGCAGGTGGAGGCGGACGCCGCCACGGCGTGCGTGCACGCGGCGCTCGAGGCCGGCATCACCAGCTTCGACACCGCCGACGTCTACGCGGGCACGCGTGCCGAGTCCGTCCTCGGCGAGGCGCTGAAGGGCGAGCGCCGCGAGGGCCTGGAGATCTTCACCAAGGTCTTCTGGCCGACCGGGCCGGGCCACAACGACCGCGGACTGTCGCGCAAGCACATCATGGAGTCGATCGTCGGCTCGCTGCGCCGCCTGCAGACCGACTACGTCGACCTGTACCAGGCGCACCGCTACGACGTGGACACCCCGCTCGAGGAGACGATGGAGGCGTTCGCCGACGTCGTCCACTCCGGCAAGGCCCTGTACATCGGCGTCTCCGAGTGGCCCGCGGAGCAGATCCGGCGGGCCCACGCCATGGCCCGGGAACTGCGCATCCCGCTGGTGTCGAACCAGCCGCAGTACAACGCCCTGTGGCGGATCATCGAGGGCGAGGTCGTCCCGAC
This sequence comes from Streptomyces sp. NPDC058864, assembly GCF_042742985.1. NCBI lineage: Bacteria > Bacillati > Actinomycetota > Actinomycetes > Kitasatosporales > Streptomycetaceae > Streptomyces > Streptomyces sp. NPDC058864. The sequence continues at coordinate 4,924 of NZ_JBHYMQ010000145.1, forward strand.
CTGCGAGGAACTGGGCATGGGCCAGGTCGTCTTCTCGCCGATCGCGCAGGGTGTGCTGACCGGCAAGTACCGGCGGGGGCAGGAGCCCCCGGCGGGTTCGCGGGCCACCGACGAGAAGGGCGGCGCCGGCATGATCTCGCGCTGGATGCGCGACGAGGTGCTCGACGCCGTCCAGCAGCTCCAGCCGCTCGCCGCGGAGGCCGGGCTGTCCCTGGCCCAGCTGGCGGTCGCGTGGGTGCTGCAGAACCCCAACGTCTCCGCGGCCATCGTCGGCGCCTCGCGTCCCGAGCAGGTCGCGGAGAACGTGAAGGCCGCGGGCGTCGTCCTGGAGAAGGAGCTGATGGCGCGCATCGAGGAGATCCTGGAGCCGGTCGCCGAGACCGACCCCAAGCGGGTCCACGACAACGTCCCTCCGCACCGCCTGTCCCTAATACACATCTCCGAG
>NZ_JBHYMQ010000146.1:0-5003 GCF_042742985.1 Streptomyces sp. NPDC058864
CCGAGGTCGCCACCCTCATCGCCAGCGTCCGGCAACTGTCCGAAGCCGACCGGCGCCACGTCGCCGCCCTCGTCGAATCCCTCCTCCGCAGCTCCGCCACACCGCCGTAGCCCGTCCCCCGGCCTGCGGAGCAGCGCGCGACCGCACGACGGGCGCGGCAGCGGCCGGCCCGCACGGGTGGTCCCGGGCATTCAGCACGCCGCCGGTCTGACGATGCGCAGCCAGCCGATGACCGCGTTGACGGTGGCGTAGTCGAGTTCGGCGATCCTGGCGACGGCGTCCGCGTCGTCGCGGCGGACCGGGACACCGGCGGCGTCGAGGGCGCAGTGCAGCATGATCTGGTGCGCCTGGGTGGGCGGCAGGGTCTGGCCCGGCCGGATCTGGGAGCGCAGCAGGTAGGAGATCGGCAACGGGGGCGTCGGTCGGTCCACGGTCATGCTCGGATTCCCTCGAAGTAGTCGGACAGGGCTGTGGTGAGGTCGAGCCGGCTGTGCCATTCGCGGTGGTCCAGGAGTTCGTTGCGTGCCCGGGTCCAGAAGGCTCCGATCACGGCGTGGTCGTTCCGGTCGGCGACGAGACCGGTGGGGGGCGCGAGCCCCCTGACGTGGGCGCGTTCGGTGAAGACCAGCGTGGTGAAGCGCCCCTCGGGCCGGGGCCCGGGGTGGACGGAGTGCCGCAGCACGGCCCTGCTCAGGGCGTCCGCCGCCACGGCGGCGGCCGGTGCGGAGCCCGCGCTCCAGCCCATCAGCCGGCGGGCGTGGACGTCGAGCACGACCACGCAGAGCAGGCCGCCCTGGCCGGTGGGGAGTTCGACGGCGTCGGTCACCCAGAGCCGGTCGGGTACACCGGGCCGGCCCTGGAGCCCGGCGCGCCGCATGAGCAGTTCCACGGTGCCGTGGCTGATGGAGACGCCGTGCCGCAGGGTGAGCTCCTCGTGGATGCGCCGGTACCCGAAGGTGCCGCGCGAGGCGGTGTGGATGGAGGCGATGAGGTCCGTCAGCCACAGGTGCCGGTTGGCGCGGGCCGAGGGGGGCCGGCCGCGCCAGGTGAAGTACCCCGATTCGGAGATGCCGAGGACGCGCGTCGAGGTCCGGATCGGGAGACCCTCCCCGGCCATCAGCTGCACGACCTCGAATCGCCTTTTGGGGACACCACATCGCGCAGCAGCTCGGTCACCCGCCGGTGGACGGCGAGTTCGGTCTCCAGTTCGGTGATGCGCTTGCGCGCCGCGGTCAGTTCGGCGGTGCCCACCGGTGAACGCCGCGGCCTGCCCAGGTGCGGCAGGTGCGTGCGCCGCCATTGGTAGATCGTCTGGTCACCGAGGCCGAGGTCCAGGGCGACCTTCTTCACGGGCTCACCGGCGACCAGCAGGTCGAGGGCCTTGCGGCGCAGCTCGGGCGGATATCGTCTGGGCACTTCATGCCTCCGGAAGGCCGGTCGTGGTCCCGGGCCGGGGACCCGTCTGGGGGTTTGGGGAGGTGAGGGACGTGCCCCCGGCCCGGAAGCGGTGGGGGCGTCAGCTGACGTGGCGGCGCATGGTCACGGTGGGCCGGAACTCCCGCAGCGGACTGGCACCGACGCCGGCCGGCGCCGCTGCCGCGGCCCGGTCGAGTACGGCCTTGACCTCGGCGGCGAGCGCGTCCGCGCGGCGCTCGATCTCCGTGATCGGGTCACCGCACCGCCTCAGCTCGGCCACCCGGCGCCGGATGTCGGCGAGCTGGTTCCGGTCGCGGGCGCTCAGGGTGAGCGGCCGCGGGGTCGCCACGATGAACTGGTAGGCGCCCGCGAAGGTCTGGCATCCGGTGCAGTGCTCGTTGACGGCCCGGCTGATGTTCGTGGCGTTGATCCGCCGGAGGTCGACACCGGAGGTGGTGACGATCTGGAAGGAGAGGGCGATCGAACGGCACGGCCGGGAGAGCGAGCAGCCGACGGAGGCGGCGACCGCCCGGTTGTGCGCGGCGGCCGCGACGAGCGGCCCGAACTGGTGGATCGAGAACTCCTCGTCGTACTGGACCGGGTGCGCCCGGTTGGCGAGGGTGTGCGCCTCGTCCACGGCGGCGCCCACGCTGCGGGGGATGTGCGACCCCGATGCCGCGCCGGCCGGGGCCGCGGTGGCGAGGGCGACGAGGCCGGCGGTGGTCAGCATGCCCAGCCGGACGGCCTTGCGGCCCACCGTGCTGGTGCGGGGCTTTCGGTGCGTCACGGACTTCTCCTGTACGGATGGAAGGAACAACGGGGGAAGGGGAATGGCCTCGCCTCAGGTCGGCAGGGGCGCGGGGAAGGACACGGTGAAGCTCGGGATGGGGGGCTCCGAGGGCGTGACGGAGTCCGACGGCGAGGCGGTGGGCGAGCTCGCGGAGGGGCTCGGTCCCGCCGTGGCCGTGGTCCGGGTGCTGCTCGGTTCCGGCTCGCTGCGCGAGGCACGCGGGCTCGGCGACTTCGCCGGCGAGGGGCTGTCGCTCGCCGGGGCGGAGGCATCGGCCGAGCCGGACTCCGAGGGCGATGCCGAGGGCGCGGTCGCCGACGGCTCGCCCGCGGCCACGGTCACCGGGGGTGTGGTGGTGGCGCTCGGCAGCGGTGCGGGGGCGACCGGGCGCAGGGGCCGGATCTCGGGCACCCCGGGCTGCAGGATGGGGGCGATCGGAGGCTGCGGGGGCAGCGGCTTGGGGGTCACACCGCCCACCCACGCGGCGCACAGCGCCGCAGCTCCGGCCAGTGTGGCTCCGCCGATGAGGAGCCTCAGCCGGAGATTCCCCTCCGTGGCGCGGACGACGTGGCGGACGAGCCGGCCCCCGAGGCGCACCGACAGGTACACCGCCCCGGCCAGGGGGAAGACCAGCATGAGGCTGCCGATGACCCCGACCGCCCCGGCGGCGAACTGGCCGTCGGCGAAGGCGGCGCCGGTCCCGGTCAACTGCTCGACCAGGGACCGCAGGCTCGTCTCGAGCAGGCGCGGCAGGTTCCACAGCACGTAACCGAGCTCGGCCAGCAGCAGGGGCACCATCGTCAGCACCCAGGTGGTGACGATGATCCGGGCGGAGCGTTTGAGGTCGGAGACCTCGGGCGGCACCGGACGGCCCGGCAGCATGCTGCGCAGGATCGGTTTGATCTTGCCGAAGAGGTCCGGGACGCCGGCGAGGTCGCCGAGGATGTAGTAGCCGTCCAGCCGGACGGCCGGCATCAGCTGCTCGATGATCTCGAAGTGGGCCAGGTAGATGGCGGCGAGGAAGAAGGACTGCCCGGTGGCGAAGTAGCCGCCGGCCAGGGCCAGTATGAAGACGACGTTGAAGTAGACGCCGCCCAGGTCGGTGCGCATGCGCCCGCCCCGGCCGATCCGGTAGACGTCGGTGACGTCGGTGTACATCGACGGCCAGATCAGGAAGATGCCGCAGCCGATGGCCCCGGGGCGGGCACCGCCGTAACGGCACGCGGAGGCGTGCCCGAACTCGTGGAAGACGAGCGAGGCCACGGTCAGCGCGAACACCACCAGCATGAGCACCGGCTGTTCCAGCACCTGGAGCACCGGGGTCATGGCCCCGTGCAGGGCGAACAGCCAGATCTCCATGGCGACGGCCGTCGCGAGCACCAGTGCGACCACCAGCGGGCGGTGCAGCCAGGCCAGGGAGCGGGCGATCCGGGCGACCTGCCGCTCGCGGAAGATGACCCGGTGGCCCTTCAGGACGAGCAGGAGGTCCGCGGTGGGCCCGGTGACCTCGTCGCCCTCCTGGCCGAAGGGGACGGTGACGCCCAGCGGCTGGAGCTTGTTCTCGATCAGGTAGTGCACGTTCTCGGCGCTGACCTCACGGCCGAAGCGCCCGCTCACCCGGTGTGAGATGGCCTCGGTGTCGCGCCGCCCGTCGATGGCGCGGGCGACCAGGTACAGCAGCCGGCTCAGCTGGACGACCTGCCCGTCCCCCCGGCGGACGATGTACCGGGGTTCGGTCGTCCCCGATCCCTTGTACTCGCCGAGGAGTTGCAGGCCCGCGCCCAGCCGCGGGACGGGGAATCCCGTGTCGCAGGGGGGAGGCGCCAGCACGTCCGCGCCGTACACCGCCGTCCCCGTGGGTCCGGGGCCCTGAGCAATGTGACTTTCCGTCACCGTCCTGCTCTTCCTCCCGAGACGGACCGCGCCACGACGGGCGCGGTCCGCACACGTACGGGTGTTGTTACTGGCGGATGTTGATGGCCTGGACGGCCTCGGACTGGGCGACCGCGAACGGGGAGAACTGGTTCGCCGCGAGCGACTCGTTGTGGGCGTCGACGTGGGCCACGTGCTTGGTCACGTGCGTGGTCTTGACGAAGCTGAACTTGAGCTTGCCCAGGGCCTCGCGGCCGGGCAGCAGCTCCGCGGACTCGGTGTCCAGCTCACGCATGTCGAGCATGGGGGATCCTTCGGACGAGGGGTGCGGACGGGGACCGGGTCCCCGGACCCGTCTATTCACACCGGACGATCTGTCTGACGACGTTGGACAGTAGCCGGGCGCCCCGGCCTCGACAAGCGACTCGGACCCGTGACTGTCCGTCAACACGACGGCGGTGCAAGGGAAACGACAGGTGAGAGCACGGGCGGGGCTCCTCGGAGGACCGGGCCGGCCCACCGGATATCACTCGAACGGGTCAATCCGCCCCCTGCCCGATGTGGGGAAGTCCCGGCGGACGGGGCGAAGCACGACGAACCGGTGGCTATCCTCTCGATCCCCGAGGCGCTTGGGCCCACCAGGCCTCCGGTGAGAGGGGTGCACGTGCTTGTCGTTCAAGGGGCGACCGCCACCGCCGTCGTCCGCCACCGGACCGGAGAGCCGGTGGTCCTGCTTTCCGGCGAACTCCCCGCGGTCCTCACTCCGGCCGCCCTGAACGAACTGCTGAATCTGGCGGCAGCCGTCCTCACGGCCGAGGAGATGACCCTCTTCCGCAGTTGCCTGACCGCACTGCGCTGCGGGGAGAAACTCCAGGAACGCCGTATCGAGGTCAGCGGCGCCGTCCTCACCGTCTACAGCAGCTGA
>NZ_JBHYMQ010000147.1:0-4255 GCF_042742985.1 Streptomyces sp. NPDC058864
GCACCGCCGGCGGTCTCACCATGATCGATCAGACTCCTTCACGGGACAGGACCCGCAAGAAACGAGCCCTGCCACAAAGTCTGACGCGCGACAACTGAACCCGCCGTGCTGGAACGGCCGCTCAGTGACCTCCCGGCGACGTACATCAAGTGCACGCTCGGTGACCCCGAGCCGAGCGACGACGTGGCAAAGCTACTGGTCAGCGAGCACTGGCAGCTGATCGAGATGGACACCGGCCACTGGCCGATGTTCTCCCAGCCGCGCGAACTGGCGCAGGTCCTCCTCGACGCAGTCGGGGAGTGACCGCGGTCGAGGTCGACCTCGCGGACGGCGGGCACTTCGCGGTGGGTGACCGTCATGCCTCGTGCAGCCAGCAGCCGTTCGGGCTTCAAGGACGGCGGCGCCCGGGTGGGGGTTGGGGTGTGCCCGGCCAGGCGTGGGCGCGGGGGTGTGGTGCGGCGCCGGACGCGGCGCTCGACACGACGGACGAGGAATCCATGCCCGACGGCCCGCGCCAGGCTGAGGCTGGGGTGGCGCCGGCAGCCGAGGGGACGCACGCATGGGCGCCGGTCGGTCACTCAATATACGGCGCTACTTAATTTTCCGGCTCTTCTCCTCACCGGAATCCATGACATGTCGGAAATGGCTATGCGGAAATGCGTGCTTGTGCCGTCGGATCGGGCTCGTATAACTTGTCGGCGCGTCAACAAGTGCAAGCAGCACCGGAGATGGCCGACCGGGTTCCGGCGTGTCGGACACTTCGTCACATAGAGCCGTCAGTTCTCGGGCAGGGAATTCTCAATAGGGACCTCTTGCCCCCTTTCGAGTCGAGGAGTTCTCGTGCGCAGTTTTGGGCCGGCGAGAAAGAATCCCGCTGGAACGGCATCCACTACCCGTCGCCCCAACCGTCTCCGTCTGGGAGCCGTGGCGACCGCTCTGGGTGCGATGGCCGTCCTGGCCTTCCCCACCGAGGCCAGTGCCTCCGTCCTGCAGCTGCTGCCGCAGAACGCCGACGGCCTGGAGCAGTCCTTCTCCCCGGCCTACGACTACGACGGGGACGGCTGCTACGCCACCGCTGCCATCGGCGCCGATGGCACCCTCAATCCCGGTCTGAAGCTGGGTGGCGACGTCAACGGGCATTGCCACGACTACGCCCAGCTGGCCAACGCCAACACGTACTCGCGCGAGAAGTGCAACAACGACTGGTGCGCCGTGGTGTACGCCAGCTACTTCGAGAAGGACCAGGCCACGCTCGGCCCTGCGGCCATCGGCCACACCCACGACTGGGAGCATGTCGTGGTCTGGATCCACAACAACCAGGTCGAGTACGTTTCGGTGTCCCAGCATTCCGGCTACCAGATCGCCGCCCGCTCGGGGATCCGCTTCGACGGTACCCACCCCAAGATCGTGTACCACAAGGACGGCGCCTCGACCCACTGCTTCCGCTTCGCCAACACCAACGACGAGCCCGCGGAGAACGTCACCGGCGGTTGGTTCTACCCCCGTCTCGTCGGCTGGGAGGGCTATCCGGCGGGCTTCCGCGACAAGCTCATGAATGCGGACTTCGGGTCGGCCACCATCAAGATCAACGACGCCCGTTTCAACTCCACTCTCGCCAATTCCAAGCCGTCCGGGATCCCTTTCGACCCCAACGCCTGACGTGCGCGCGGACGGCGATCCCGCGCGGGTTGCCGTCCGCGTGATCGCACGTCTTCGGTCGTGCCTGCCCTGCGAGTTGGGCAGTATCCCGCTTCACGTCACCGTCTGCCCTGCGAGGTCATCACGACGCAGCCCGCCGGCATGAGCGGCGAGTGAGGAGGTGCAACTCCGGAACTCGGACATCGGCCATGACAGCGTTGCCGTGGGTCTTCGACGTCTACCGCGAGCCCTCTATGGCCCGTTCAAGTTCCTGGGCGTCCTTTGGCCGGCATCCGGCGAATCTCGGCTGTGGTCGCTGCCGGCACTTCCGTTACCGGCTCCTGAAGGGTGTCTGTCGCGGGTTGCGGGCTGAGGCAAGTCGGCGCCGGACTGTTCACCGGGGTCTGGTCTCGGCGCTCAACAGTGCTGAAGCCTGCTGACGGACAGATCGCGGCCGCCATGCCTTCGCCACCGGTGACCACCTGGTGATCCAGGCCGGCGGCGGTACCGGCATGACCACCACGCTCACTCAGCTCGTGGCCAGCACCTCACGCCGGGGCTCGTAGGTGGCGTTCAACCGGTCCATCGCCCAGGACGCCGCCGGTCGCCAGGTATTCAACGACGATCCAAGGAAGATCTTCGAGTACCCGGCAGCAGTTGAGACTGCCTACGGTGCTCGCGGGAGCGTCAGGATCCGTGCTCGCTGCCCCGTCTGGGTGAGCTTTGCGGGCGGCTCAGAGACCGCGGGCCAGTACCAGAGTCACGTCGTCGCCGGCTGCGTGGCTCGGCAGCGAGTTGATCACGGCATCGGACACATCTTGCAAAGACGTTGCGGGCAGCCTGAGAGCTTCGCTCAGCCTCCGCAGACCCACATCGATGTCTTCGTGTCGCTGTTCGACGAGCCCGTCGCTGTAGAGAGCTATCAGACTCCCCTTGGGCAGGTGCAGCTCCGAGGCCTCGTAGGCTGTCATGCCGAGCCCGAGAGGTGTGCCGTGTGGCAGATCGGGGAAGTGCACATCACCATCGGGATGGACAACGGCCGGCGGCGGGTGCCCGGCCAGCGCTATCGAGCACTTCCGGGTGGCGGGGTCGTAGATTGCGTAGACGCAGGTAGCCCCCATGGACGGGACGGGATCGCCGGCTTCCTCTTCCTCCATGAGCCGGATGAACGTGCGGTCCAGTCTGGTCAGCAGTTCGCCCGGTGGTAGATCGAGCTCGGCGAGCGTGCGTGCGGCGGTGCGCAGTTGGCCCATCGTGGCGGCGGCGTGGATACCGTGTCCGACGACGTCACCGACGACGAGTGCCAAGCGGCCGCGCGGCAGCTCGATGACATCGAACCAGTCACCACCGACGCTGTCCTGGCCGTCTGCGGGGAGATAGCGTGCCACCACGTCCATCGCTGCTCCGCCGTTGACCCGGCGTGGCATGAGTTTGCGGCGCAGGGCCAGGGCATGTGTCCGTTCACGGGTGTACCGACGGGCGTTGTCCAAGCTCAGAGCCGCCCTGGCCACCAGTTCTTCGGCCAACAGCTGATCGCTTTCGTCGAACGGCACCGGGTTGTCCGTTCGCACGAAGACTGTGACACCCAGAAGGAGCCCGCGAGCCAGGACGGGAAGGATCAGCAGCGAGTGCATGCCGCAGTCGCGGATCTTTTCGGCTCGGGCCGGATCGTTCTTCAGCCACAGTTGGGCGGGGTCGAGTATCGGCTCGAGCCAAGGGCGGCCCGAGGCCAAGACCTGCAGGAAGGGAGAGGGCTGAGGGACATAGACGACGTCGCCGGGCGTCCACAGGGATTCCGGGGACCCGGTGTGGATCGATGCTCTGGCCGCGCGCCGGAAGGTCGGTATGCGGCCCTCGGAGAGCCCGTGCCGCTCCAGTGGCTCCTCGCCGAGTTGTACAGCCTCGGTCAAGTCGACCGTGACGTAGTCGGCAAGCATCGGTACTGTGAAATCGGCCAGCTCCTGCGCGGTACGCACGACGTCCAGTGTTGTCCCGATCCGGGCACCGGCCTCGCTCACCACGGCCAGACGGTCCCCGTCCCAGGGCATCCTCTCCCTGACGAACAGGACCACTACGCACACGCCCAGCGTGCGGCCGGCCGCGTCGTCCAAGCGGAAGATCGATGCCCGGAACGTCCCGTCGTGAGGAGCATGAGGGGCGGCCGGAACGTGGTACGCGCGGCTGGTGACGCAATCACCCGTGGCCAGCACCCGCCGCATGATCGCCGCCATCTCGACCGTATCGCCTGCCAGCGCCTCCTGCGGCTGCCGGCCCAATCGGCGGTCGCGCGGGATGCCGTCGTAGTGCTCAAGAGCATCGTTCACCCATATGCACCGCAGGTCGGTGTCCCAGATCGCGATGGCGGCGGCCGAGTGAGCCAGGAGGGATCGGAGCGCCGCTCCGGCCGCGTCTCCGGTGCGCGCCATCCCGGCCGCAACTCCGGCCGGTCCAAGTACGGCAGCATCCTTTAGCCTCAATGTATCTCGAATTTCTCTGCTGGTTCGGCAACTGATCGAGAGTGCCCAGGTTGCGTCCTTGGAAGTGGTGTACGGGTTCCCCACCTGATCCGGGTGTTTGTCCCGGCGTCGGAGTGAGTGCCCGGATATAGAGACGGCCA
>NZ_JBHYMQ010000148.1:0-3840 GCF_042742985.1 Streptomyces sp. NPDC058864
GTCCCCCGCCACGCAGGCGGGGGACCCGGGACCCTCGTCACGCCGCGGGGCCGGCCGGGGTCACGAGGTGAAGTCGGTGGACAGGGCCAGGTTCCGCCACGTCTCGACGTCACGGGCCACACCGGCGAGCTTGTCCTCCACGTCGGCGACGCTGGCCTTGCCCAGGGGGATGCGGGCGGGCATCTCCGCCGCGCGGGCGACCGTGATGATGGCGGCCGCCGCCTTCACGGGGTCCCCGTCCTGGGCGTGGTTGCTGTTGTCGGCCCAGTCGCGCATGCCGCCCGCGCTCGCCAGGTAGTCCTCGATGACCCGCTCGGTGCGGTGCAGGGAGGAGGAGTCCAGGAAGTCGGTCCGGAACGGGCCGGGCTCGACGGCGGTCGCCTGGATGCCCAGCGGCGCGAGCTCCAGCCGCAGGGACTCGGTCACGGCCTCCACGGAGAACTTGGTCGCGCAGTACAGGCCCCAGCCCGCCCAGCCGACGAAGCCGCCGACGGAGCTGAGGTTGACGATCCGTCCCGACCGCCGGGCCCGCATGACGGGCAGGACGGCACGGGTCACCGTCAGCAGTCCGAAGACGTTCGTGTCGAACACCGCGCGTGCCTCGGCGTCGCTGGTCTCCTCCACCGCGCCGAGCAGGCCCCGGCCGGCGTTGTTGACGAGGACGTCGATGGTGCCGAAGCGCTCCACCGCGGCCTCGACGGCCGCTCGCGCCTGCTCCTCGTCGTTCACGTCGAGCGGTACGGCCAGCAGCCGGTCGGCGTGGGCCGCGAGGGCGTCCTCCACGACGCGGGGGGTGCGGGCGGTGGCCACGACGTTGTCACCCTGCTCCAGGGCCTGCCGGGCGATTTCCAGGCCGAACCCGCGGGATGCGCCGGTGATGAACCACGTCGTCATGTGATGTGCTCCTCATGATCACTGGGGGTCGTTCTGTCGACGTGTCCCAGCGTCCGTCCGCGGCGGAGGGCGGACCAGAGAAGGATCAACCGTAGGAGGCGCCTGCCTGGGACCGGCTGTACCAGCCGGATCGGGTCACGGTCGCGCGGCCGCGGGGCTCGCCGACCACGTGGCCAGGAAGCGCAGCGCCTCGTGGGCCGGGGTTCCGGGCTGCGCGGTGTAGACGAAGACGGTCTGGTCCGGGTCGTCGCCCACGACGAGGCTCTGGAAGTCCAGCGTCATGGTGCCGGCCACCGGGTGCCGGAAGGTCTTCTCGCCGGCCGCCCGGGTCCGCACCCGGTGGTCCGACCACCAGCGGCGGAAGTCGGCGTCGGCGTCGGCGAGTTCCTCCACCAGCGCCCTCAGCCGCGGGTCCTGCGGGTCGCGCGCCGCACCCATGCGGAGGTAGGCCACGCACTCGCGGGCGACGGTTCGCCAGTCGACGTACAGCTCGCGGAAGGCAGGGTCCAGGAACGCCATGCGCACCAGGTTGCGCCGTGGTTCGGGCACGGCGGAGAAGTCGGTGAGCAGCGCCGCGCCGAGCGCGTTCCAGCCCAGAACGTCCAGCCGGTGGCTGAGCAGCAGGGCCGGGTACTCCTGCAGACCGTCCAGCAGGGTCTGCGTCTGCGGCCGGATCCGGCCGGGCGCCGAGGCCGGCGGTCCGGCGCCGGCCGCGCCGACCCGCAGCAGGTAGTCGCGCTCGTCGGGCCGCAGGCGCAGCGCCCGCGCCAGCGACTCCAGCACCGCCGTCGAGACGTGCACCGTGCGGCCCTGCTCCAGGCGTACCACGTAGTCCACGCTCACGTTCGCCAGCTGCGCCAGTTCCTCCCGCCGGAGCCCCGGGACCCGGCGGTGCCGCCCGTCGTCCGGCAGGCCCACGTCCCCGGGGTTCACCCGTGCACGGCACGCCCGCAGGAAGTCACCCAGCGTGGTGTTCGAAGCGTTGCGCTGACTCATATGTCGATTATCGACGCTCCGCGACGGTACCGGGGGCCCAGCGGCCGGAAGCCCTGCGGCGGCGTCCCTGGCGGGCCTTGTTCAGGCCCCGCCCCGCGCCCGGCAAGGGTGCTCACGCCCGGCGCGAGCAGGATCAGCCGGCCGCCCGTGCCGGCCGCACCGGAATGGCCGGCACAGGGCGACGCGCACGGTCACCGCCTCGGTGGCGCCGAGGAGGCACACGGCCGTCACCGCCCGGGCGGCGGTGAGCGTGAGCCGGCCGTCGACCGGGGCCGTGCGCACGCACCCGGCGCGCTCCCAGCGGTCCCAGCGGTCCGCTCGCGGCCGCCCCGGGTCCGGAGCTGCCGCCGGCGACGAAGTCGGAGGCAGGAAAAGGAACTTGACTGAGCAACAACTCTCAATATGCTTGTCACTGCAAGTACTTGCTCCGGCGTGGGCATCCCCCAGGGAGCCCGCGCATTGACCGTCGACCAAGGGAACACCCATGCGCAACCTCATGAAGGGCCTGCTCGGGGCCACCGCCGGACTCGCACTGACCGTCGGCGCCCTCGGTGCCGCCGCCGGCTCCGCCGCCGCCGCGCCGGCCACCGGCGAGGGCAACTGGAGCCTGTGCCGGGATCCCGGTTTCGCCAACTGCACCAACGGCCCCAGCCGCGGTTACACCGACGTCCCCCGCCTGCCCAAGATCACCACCATCAGCATCGACCTCAACGACAACATCCAGTCGCTGCGGACGGGAACCCGGGCCATCGAGACCTGGAACGACTACAACTTCCAGGGCACTTACGGCTACTGGGCCCCCAACTCGCAGTGGAGCAACCTGAGCTACCCGTACAGCGACGCCATCAGCTCGATGTCCCGTCCCGGCGTCTGACCTGAAGCCATGCCGACCGACCTCATCAAGCACGGCCGCAGGACACTCGTCGCAGCCGGCCTCGCAGTGCTCACGCTCGCCGGATGCGGTTCCCCGCACGGCGCGCAGCGGCCCGCCCCTCCCGTGACCGCGCCGGGGTCGGCTCGGCAGATGCTGGACATCCTGCGGACCGTGCTGCCCGAGGGCACCCTCTCGGAGCAGCACGGCCCGGGGCCGGCCGGCGCGACCGGCGGGCCGCCCTCCGCCCAGGTGGTCTTCACAAGGGGCGGACGGGCGGCACGGCTCACGGTCACCGTGAACCGGTACGCGCTGCCCGTGCCCGAGCAGTTCGCGACCTGCCCCGACTCGGCGTACCACCCCTACAGCCGCTGCACCCGGGCCCGGCTGCCCGGCGGAGCCCTGCTCACACAGGACCGCTCCCCGGCGGACGAGAAGCACCCGTCGGGCGCGGAGGTGCTGACGACGCTGCTGACCCACGAGGACGGCAGCCAGGTCTTCGTCTCGCAGGGCCCCGGCCCGTCCGGGACAGCGGCGGCCGGAAGGACTGCGCTCCCCCTGACGGCGGAGGAACTCGCGGCCGTCGCCCGATCCCCCGCCTGGAAGCCGGTGCTGCCCGCCACGACCGTCCCGAGGGCCGCCCCACAGGACTCGTCGCTCGTCCCCAGGATGACCGGCCTGCAGATCGCGGACACCATCGCCGGCCTGCTGCCCCCGGGGCTGCGCACCGCGCAGCGGGGCGGATCGCTCGGCTTCGGCCATCTCACGGCCGACGACGGCGACGGCAAGGGCCTCGTCGCCGTCAACGTCCAGCAGTGGAAGCCGGGGAACCCCACCCTCGACCAACTGTTCCACGACGCCCGCACCCTCACCGACGGCACGCGGGTCGGCGTCCGCACCGCCCCGTCGGCGCACGGCGGAGCGGGCGCCGTCGAATGGACCGTCGACACGTTGCGCACCGACGGGCTGCGGGTGGTGATCACCGCGGTCAACGCGCCCGCCTACCTGCTGCCCGCCACCCGGCCGGAACCCGTCCTCACCACCCGGCAGCTCCAGCGCATCGCCCTCGCCCCCGCGTC
>NZ_JBHYMQ010000149.1:0-3170 GCF_042742985.1 Streptomyces sp. NPDC058864
TTGGGTGACGGGTCGTTGTTTGAGAACTGCATAGTGGACGCGAGCATCTGTGGCCAAGTTTTTAAGGGCGCACGGTGGATGCCTTGGCACCAGGAACCGATGAAGGACGTGGGAGGCCACGATAGGCCCCGGGGAGCTGTCAACCAAGCTTTGATCCGGGGGTGTCCGAATGGGGAAACCCGGCAGTCGTCATGGGCTGTCACCCGCTGCTGAACACATAGGCAGTGTGGAGGGAACGCGGGGAAGTGAAACATCTCAGTACCCGCAGGAAGAGAAAACAACCGTGATTCCGGGAGTAGTGGCGAGCGAAACCGGATGAGGCCAAACCGTATGCGTGTGATACCCGGCAGGGGTTGCGCATGTGGGGTTGTGGGATCGTACTTCAGTCGTCTGCCGGCGGCTGGGCGAGTCAGAAACCGTTGATGTAGGCGAAGGACATGCGAAAGGTCCGGCGTAGAGGGTAAGACCCCCGTAGCTGAAACATTAGCGGCTTGCTTGTACGACACCCAAGTAGCACGGGGCCCGAGAAATCCCGTGTGAATCTGGCGGGACCACCCGCTAAGCCTAAATATTCCCTGGTGACCGATAGCGGATAGTACCGTGAGGGAATGGTGAAAAGTACCGCGGGAGCGGAGTGAAATAGTACCTGAAACCGTGTGCCTACAAGCCGTGGGAGCGTCGCATGCAAGCTTGCTTGTATGTCGTGACTGCGTGCCTTTTGAAGAATGAGCCTGCGAGTTTGCGGTGTGTGGCGAGGTTAACCCGTGTGGGGTAGCCGTAGCGAAAGCGAGTCCGAATAGGGCGTTTGAGTCGCATGCCCAAGACCCGAAGCGGAGTGATCTAGCCATGGGCAGGTTGAAGCGTGGGTAAGACCGCGTGGAGGACCGAACCCACCAGGGTTGAAAACCTGGGGGATGACCTGTGGTTAGGGGTGAAAGGCCAATCAAACTCCGTGATAGCTGGTTCTCCCCGAAATGCATTTAGGTGCAGCGTCGTGTGTTTCTTGCCGGAGGTAGAGCACTGGATAGGCGATGGGCCCTACCGGGTTACTGACCTTAGCCAAACTCCGAATGCCGGTAAGTGAGAGCGCGGCAGTGAGACTGCGGGGGATAAGCTCCGTGGTCGAGAGGGAAACAGCCCAGAGCATCGACTAAGGCCCCTAAGCGTACGCTAAGTGGGAAAGGATGTGGAGTCGCACAGACAACCAGGAGGTTGGCTTAGAAGCAGCCACCCTTGAAAGAGTGCGTAATAGCTCACTGGTCAAGTGATTCCGCGCCGACAATGTAGCGGGGCTCAAGCGTACCGCCGAAGTCGTGTCATTCGTACAGGAGCCCCAACGGGTGTACGGATGGGTAGGGGAGCGTCGTGTGCCGGGTGAAGCGGCCCTGGAAGGGAGTCGTGGACGGTTCACGAGTGAGAATGCAGGCATGAGTAGCGATACAAGAGTGGGAAACTCTTGCGCCGATTGACTAAGGGTTCCTGGGTCAAGCTGATCTGCCCAGGGTAAGTCGGGACCTAAGGCGAGGCCGACAGGCGTAGTCGATGGACAACCGGTTGATATTCCGGTACCCGCTTTGAAGCGCCAGCGCTGAACCCTCTGATGCTAAGCCCGTGAAGCCGCCCTTGATCTCTTCGGAGTGATGGGGAGTGGTGGAGCCGGTGACCCGAGGTGGTAGTAGGTGAGCGATGGGGTGACGCAGGAAGGTAGTCCAGCCCGGGCGGTGGTTGTCCCGGGGTAAGGGTGTAGGGCGTTGCGTAGGCAAATCCGCGCAACATGTGCCTGAGACCTGATGCCGAGCCGATTGTGGTGAAGTGGATGATCCTATGCTGTCGAGAAAAGCCTCTAGCGAGTTTCATGGCGGCCCGTACCCTAAACCGACTCAGGTGGTCAGGTAGAGAATACCGAGGCGTTCGGGTGAACTGTGGTTAAGGAACTCGGCAAAATGCCCCCGTAACTTCGGGAGAAGGGGGGCCATTGCTGGTGAGGGGATTTGCTCCCTGAGCTGGTGGTGGCCGCAGAGACCAGCGAGAAGCGACTGTTTACTAAAAACACAGGTCCGTGCGAAGCCGTAAGGCGATGTATACGGACTGACGCCTGCCCGGTGCTGGAACGTTAAGGGGACCGGTTAGCTCTGATTCGTCGGGGCGAAGCTGAGAACTTAAGCGCCAGTAAACGGCGGTGGTAACTATAACCATCCTAAGGTAGCGAAATTCCTTGTCGGGTAAGTTCCGACCTGCACGAATGGCGTAACGACTTCTCGACTGTCTCAACCACAGGCCCGGTGAAATTGCACTACGAGTAAAGATGCTCGTTTCGCGCAGCAGGACGGAAAGACCCCGGGACCTTTACTACAGCTTGATATTGGTGTTCGGTTCGGCTTGTGTAGGATAGGTGGGAGACTGTGAAGCGGTGGCGCCAGCCATTGTGGAGTCGTCGTTGAAATACCACTCTGGTCGTGCTGGATGTCTAACCTCGGTCCGTGATCCGGATCAGGGACAGTGTCTGGTGGGTAGTTTAACTGGGGCGGTTGCCTCCTAAAGAGTAACGGAGGCGCCCAAAGGTTCCCTCAGCCTGGTTGGCAATCAGGTGTTGAGTGTAAGTGCACAAGGGAGCTTGACTGTGAGACTGACGGGTCGAGCAGGTACGAAAGTAGGGACTAGTGATCCGGCGGTGGCTTGTGGAAGCGCCGTCGCTCAACGGATAAAAGGTACCCCGGGGATAACAGGCTGATCTTCCCCAAGAGTCCATATCGACGGGATGGTTTGGCACCTCGATGTCGGCTCGTCGCATCCTGGGGCTGGAGTCGGTCCCAAGGGTTGGGCTGTTCGCCCATTAAAGCGGTACGCGAGCTGGGTTTAGAACGTCGTGAGACAGTTCGGTCCCTATCCGCTGTGCGCGTAGGAGTCTTGAGAAGGGCTGTCCCTAGTACGAGAGGACCGGGACGGACGAACCTCTGGTGTGCCAGTTGTTCTGCCAAGGGCATGGCTGGTTGGCTACGTTCGGGAGGGATAACCGCTGAAAGCATCTAAGCGGGAAGCCTGCTTCGAGATGAGGACTCCCACCCCCTTGAGGGGTTAAGGCTCCCAGTAGACGACTGGGTTGATAGGCCGGATGTGGAAGCCCAGTAATGGGTGGAGCTGACCGGTACTAATAAGCCGAGGGCTTGTCC
>NZ_JBHYMQ010000150.1:0-3150 GCF_042742985.1 Streptomyces sp. NPDC058864
CAATGCTCATCCGATAGGTCGCTCGGATACGGTCTTCGCTCCATGCCCGCATCCCAGCATGGACATGACGAGCAGTCGGCCGGGACGAGGATCAGAAACACGATCGAGCGATCGCGAACCAGGGAAGATCGGACTTAACGACCTCTCACAACTGTGGGGCCGGGTTGTGGGGTTCTGTCAGGATGGGGCGGTGATGGCTGGTGATGACGGGCAGGCTTCGGGCCCGGGGGGTCTGGAGGCAGCGGTGGCGGGGCTGCGTCAGGCGGAGGCTGCGGTGCGGTTGGCGCGTCGGCGGTTGAACGAGGCGATCGTTGCTGCGGTGCAGGCGGGGGAGAGCGTGGCGGGGGTTGCCGAGCGTACGGGCCGGGATGTCACCGAGGTCCGGAACCTGCTGGCGGCCGCCCTCGGTCATCAGAGCTGACCGGTCCTCGGCTCCGGTGCCATTGGAGGCCCCTCGCCGGTGTTCACGCTGGCGTGGCCGGTGGCTGCCCGGTGGTGTTTCGGCGTTGGTGGTGGGCGAGGGCGCGGGCGATGGTGCCGGGTGGGATCCCGGCCGTGGCCGGGTTGCTGCCAGCGAGTGTTGGGTACAAGCGGCGGATGCGCTGGTCGAGCGGGATCCGCAGATGAGGGCGCCGCTGGTCGCGGATGGCGGCGATGGTCTGGGGGCTGATGCCCAGGCGGGCGGCGAGGTAGGTGGCGGGCCACCCGGCCGCGGCGAGGGCGTTGAGTATGGCTGCGGCGTGTGTGGCGTCGGTCAAGCCCCGCCCACCACGGCTCGCGCCCCTGCTCCGGGTGTGGGGTGCCGGGGCGTGGATGCCGAGGATGGCGTCGGCGGTGGCGCGGGCAATCCGGCCGGGCCGGGCAGCGGGTGGGCGCAGCAGACGCCGGACGAGGGTGACAGAGATCCCGGAAGCGTCCGCGATGTCCTGCGCCGCCATGCCGCGCCGGCGGAGCAGGGCGGCATGCTCTGCAGCCTGAGCGGGCTCTACACGGGCCGGCAGACCAGCAGCATGGTCACGCTCACGCCGGTAGCGGGCACGGCGCGCGGCCTTGAGGCACACCGGCCGGGCGCAGCCGTAGTCCGCACACGACGCCTGACCATGCCGCACCCGACTGCGCACCGGCCGACGGGGCGTGGTGACAGCCGCGGGCACCGGCAAGGACACGGAAGCGGGCATGGCCATGGATTCTACGCACCTGGCAGCACGTGACCCCCAGGTCCATGTGTCCCTGGGGGCCAAGCGGGGCTGTGCTTGGAGTGTTCAACGACGCAGCCCCGCGCACCCGACACCACCCCGTGCACCATCCCGTTCGCTATGGCGTGCACGATCCCGTGCACCATCGCGTGCACCCCGGTCCTGGTCCGCGACAACGCCTGGCCATCGCCTGCGGCAACGCCTGCACTATTGCCTGCGCCATCACCTGCGGGTCTGCCGTGACTCACGGGCATGTCGTTGCAGTTCGCATCTGGTGGTGAGCGGAGTCTGCGGCGCTGACTTTCCCTGGAACCGCCCCCTTGAACGCCACAAAAGCAGGATGGAGAGGTGGGATGAGGCGGGCGGGTTCTGCTGGGAACGCTTCCCCGCCGCTGGGCGGTCCGACGGCGGGACGCCGCCCCGCTGCGCGGCCGGCGCCCACCCCGGCCTGGCATGAGACGGCGCGCCCGGGCTGGGCTCGGGACAGGCTCAACGGCTCGCCGGAACGGGCCCGTTCCGGCCTTCGTGGTCGTGGAGGCGGTTCCGGAGGCGCTTGCAATATCCCTTGCGGTATTGCTTGCACTATCACTTGCGGGTCCACGTGGCGGCGGCGCGCGTTGCGGCTGGTCAGGGCCCTGTTTTTCGGTGCGGACGGGTCGGACTTCTCCTCTGGAGGGGGTCTGACGGGCATCGGTGCTGTCCCTGCACTGTGCCCGGGTCTTGGAAGTTGTTGTCTTTCCGTAGGTGATCGCTGCGTTTCCGCTGGTCAGGCATGATGTCGGCGGTTCGGCGGCAGGGATGACGTGTCGTGTCGTCTCTTCGGTGGAGGTGCCGGATGCCGTCGGTGATGGGGCTGTTGGAGGAGAGGGAGCGTGCTGCCCGGCAGCGGGTGGAGGTTCTGCAGGCAGAGTTGCGTGAGGCGGAGGCCGCGTGGGAGCGGTTCGTGATCGCTCGTGAAACGCTCGGGCAGGTCCTGGCGGAACCGGGCGACCGCGGACAGGCACCAGTAACAATGGCCGAGGACCGGCCGGTGACGGTGGCGGGTGCGGTGCGCGGTTCGGTCGTGCCGGTGTGGCGGGAAGGCCTGGAGGCCGTGGTGCTGGCGCCGGACTACCGGCGGATCATGGAGATCGTGGCCGGCCCGGGTGGTGGAGGGATGGACTGCCGGCAGCTGGCGGTGGCGCTTGGTCTCCAGCCGGTGCCGGCGAAGGTCGAGGGGGTGCGGTCGAAGGCCAAGCGACTGGTGGCGCGGGGCTGGCTGGCCGAAGTGAGCCCGGGGATGTTCAGCGTCCCCGCTTCGCGAGGCGGCGGCTCATGACCATGCTCATCGACCAGTAGATCATTGCCTCCGAGCTGTCGGTGCGCCTCTCGTAGTCGCGGGCCAGGCGGCGGGTGCGCATCAGCCACGCGAACGTGCGCTCCACCAACCACCTTTCGGGCAGCACCGTGAATCCGCTGGTGTCGTCGCTGCGTTTGACCACGGTCAGGGCGATCCGCAGGATGCTGCGGGCGAGGTCGACGAGCTGGCCGGTGTATCCGCCGTCGGCCCACACCCGCGTCACGCGCCAGTGCCGCTGCCGTAGCCGGGCCAGCAGTGTCTGCCCGGCCTCGCGATCGGTGACCGATGCCGCGGTGACGGTGACGGCCAGCAGCAGTCCGAGGGTGTCGACCACGATGTGCCGCTTGCGTCCGTTGATTTTCTTGCCCGCGTCGAAGCCTCGCGTGGCGGCCGGCACTGAGGCGGAGCCCTTGACCGACTGGGCGTCGATGACGCCTGCGGTCGGCTCCGGATCCCGGCCCTCGGCACTGCGGACGCGATCGCGGAGCCGGTCGTGGAGTTCACCGATCAGGCCGTTGTCGCGCCAGCGCCGCCAGAACGCGTAGACGCGGTCCCAGGCGGGGAAGTCCGCGGGCATCGCCCGCCAGGTGATGCCGCCGGCGACCAGGTAGCGGA
>NZ_JBHYMQ010000151.1:0-2766 GCF_042742985.1 Streptomyces sp. NPDC058864
CCCCCGGGCGGACCGGAGTCCGCCCGGGGGCGCGGCTGCCGTGGCTACACCCACCTGCAGGTGAGCCACTTCTCGTGGTCGTAGAGGTCCTGCGAGGGGTAGCGCTCGACTATGGGGACCACCTCCGTGATGTCCTCGGGCCGGACGCGTTCGGGCAGCGCGCCGAAGCGGGCCCGGCGCACCACCGCGCCGTTGTCCGCGGCCTTGACCACCTTCACGACCTTGACGACCTTCTGCGTGTTCGGCATGCCGGTCCTCTCTCTCGCTGTGCCGTCCTCAGAAGACCTGGAGGAAGCACCCGCAGGCGACGGTGACGATGGCCACGGCCACCGTGGCCACTTTCATGACGCTGAGCACTTTCACGGGATTCCTCCGGTGGGGGATGGGCGGAGTCGGATACCACCGCGGCTGGTGCCGACGGTCGCACAGCCATCGTCACCTGTCAAGGAGGTGACGATTTCCGGACCTGCGGCGGCCGCCGCGCCATGGCCCGGACGTCACTGCCGGTAGACCGACTGGAACTGCTGGTACGCCTGCAGCCCCTCCGGACCCAGTTCCCGTCCGAGGCCGCTGGACTTCACGCCGCCGTACGGGGAGGCGAGGTCCGGTACGTAACCGTTGATCCCGACCGTGCCGCTGTGGATCCGCCGGGCCACTCGTGTGCCGTGCTCGGGATCGGCGGTCCAGACCGTGCCCGCGAGGCCGTACGCGGAGTCGTTGGCGAGCCGGACGGCCTCGTCCTCGCCGTCGTACGGCGTGATCGTCAGGACGGGTCCGAAGATCTCCTCCTGTGCGACGACCGAGGCGTTGTCCACGTCCGCGAGCACGGTCGGCTCGACGAACCAGCCCCGGTCGAGACCGGCCGGCCGGCCCCCGCCCGCCGTCAGCCGGGCGCCCTCCTCCAGGCCCCTGGCGATGTAGCCCTCCACGCGGTCGCGCTGCCGGGCGCTGACGAGCGGGCCGATCTGCGTGGCGGGGTCCAGGGCGTCGCCCACGACCGCCCCGAGTGCCAGCGCCGTGCAGAACTCGACCACCTCTTGGTAGCGGCCGCGGGGGGCCAGGATCCTCGTACTCGCGAAGCACGTCTGGCCGTTGTTCAGCAGGCCGGCCATGAAGAACCGCTCGGACAGGGAGCCCAGGTCGGCGTCGTCCAGAACGACCGCGGCGGACTTGCCGCCCAGTTCAAGCGTCACCGGTCGCAGCAGCGCCGCGCACGCGGCCGCGACCTGCCGGCCCGCGGCGGTCGACCCCGTGAACGACACCTTGTCGACCCCGGGGTGGGAGACCAGGTACGCACCCACTTCCGGACCGCCGGGCACGAGGTTGACGACCCCGCGGGGGAGGCTCGCCTCCTCGACCGCGTCCGCCAGGACCATCGAGTCGAGCACCGTCTCCGGCGCCGGCTTGAGCACCAGGGTGCAGCCGGCCGCGAGGGCGGGCGCGATCTTGAAGAAGGCGATGGTCTGCGGGAAGTTCCAGGTCATGATCGCGGCGACCACCCCCACCGGCTCCCTGCGGACCAGAGTGCTGCCGGCCGGCAGCCCGGCGCGGCGTTCCTCGAGGGGCGTCCCGGTGGCGAGGGCGGCGTAGTAGCGCAGCAGGGCGGCCGGGACCGTCCCCTCGAACGGCTCGGCCGTGGAGATCGGCATGCCGTTCTGCGCGCTGACCGTGCGCGCCGTCAGCCGGCTCCGGGCCTCGAGCGCACCGGCGAGCCGCAGCATGGCCGCCGCGCGGCGCTCCGGCTCCCACTGGGGCCACCCGCCCGGCGCGTCGAAGGCGGCACGGGCCGCTCGCACGGCGACGTCGACGTCCGCGTCGACGGCCTCGGGCACCGAGCCCAGGCGGGCTCCCGTGCCGGCGGAAGCGGCGGTGATGGTCCCGCTGCCGGCCGGTGTCGTCCACTGCCCCCCGATGAACAGGTCTTTCACATCCATGATGGGTACTTCTTCCGGCTGCGGCCGGGCCGTCTTCACCCGGCTTCGGATGATTCGGCGCGGCGGGAAACCGGCGTGCGTCCGTCGAGCCGGCCGTCGAGCGGCTGGTAGGGGCTTCCGCCGCGTGGGAAGCGTTCTTTTCGCAACAGATGACCGAGAATACTCCTATCTGATGGCATCTGCCCTCAGATAGGGACCGGGGTGACCGCATGAGGAAGTACGGCGGCATGACCGCCGAGGAACGCGTCGCGGCGCGGCGGCGCCGCATCATGGACGCGGCGATCGAGCTGTTCTCGGCGCAGGGCTACGGCGGGACCTCGATGCGCGCGGTGCTCCGCCGCTGCCGTCTGCCGGACCGCTACTTCACGGAGAGCTTCGCCTCCCTCGACGAACTGCTCGCCGGGATCCTCGAGGAGATCCAGCGGGACGAGGCCGAAAAGTGCAGGGCGGCGCTCGCCGCGGGCGGCACGCGCCGCGACCGGGCACGCGGCATGCTCGACGTCCTGGCCGGCGGTGTGGTCGACGACCCGCGCAAGGGCCGCATCAAGCTCGTCGAGTCACTCGCCGGCGGACCGCTCACCGCCGCCGAACGACGCCGCGGACTGCGCCGGCTCGCCTCCCTCGTGGAGTCCCTGCTCCACGAGGCCTGGACCGCCCCCGGCGCGGACGTCACCGCGATGGCCATGGCGGTGGTCGGCGGCGTCAACCAGATCCTGCTCAACTGGGTCGACGGCGGACTCGGACCCCTCCTGTCACTCGCAAGGGTGAATTCGGTATCGGTTCGCTCACAGACGGCAACCTCTTCGTACGACGGACCGTCAGTTACGTAGAA
>NZ_JBHYMQ010000152.1:0-2331 GCF_042742985.1 Streptomyces sp. NPDC058864
CTGTCCGCAGCCGGGCCCAGCCTGTCCGGCCTGCTCACACATGCGCGGCTCACGCCGTTTCGCGTAGATCATTTCGCTGAGAAAACCTCAGTGACTGTGGCAAAATTGGCATCCCTGCTGGCTGACGCCGGCGTCACGGGCATAGGCACCTTTACCTGGTATGTCCGTGCCGAAGACGCCACCACCACCAGCGCGTGGAGCACCCAATGTCACTTTGGCTTCGACAGCACCAGGCCGAGCAATCCGCCGACCGTGATGTCAACGCAGTTCCCCGACGGGTCCGACGGTTGGCCCGAGAACACCAGCCCCGTCCGAACTGAAGGCACGTTCACTCTTGGCAGTGGTGGTATCGGCGACGTTGCCAAGTACGAGTACTGGACCGACTGGGACCCCACGGTGCGTACCGCCACCCCTGAGACGCCCGGTGGCCCCAAGGACGTCAAGCTGACCCCTGCCTCCGCCGGAACTCACTTCCTCTACGTCCGCAGCCTCGATCGCGGCAACAATCTCTCGGACCGCGCGGCCTACTTGTTCTACGTGAACAGCCTGAACCTCAAGGATGAGCCGGGCGACCTCAACGGCGACGGCAACAGCGACATGTACGGCGTACGCACCGACGGCACCCTGCGGCTGTACCCCGGCAGCGGCAACGGTTCCCCGAGCGTCTATTCCGTCGCCAGCACAACCAACTTCAGCGGCGCATCCATCACCCACCGCGGCGACTGGACCGACGACGGCTACGAAGACCTGATCGCCACCAGCGGCACAAGTGGGAACAAGACCCTCCAGATCTACCCCAACAACGGCTACGGCAACCCCTGCACCACCACCGGCGAAGAGCCCCCGAGCGGCAGCAGTACCTGCACCATGGGCCGTCAGGAACTCACCGTCTACGACCCTGCCAACAACCACTGGCAGAACGCCGATCAGATCCTGGCGATCGGCGACGTGGACGGCCCCCTGGACGCCGACGGAGACGGAACCATCGACGTCCCCGGCTTCCCTGACGTCTTGGTCAAGGAAGGCGACCGCCTGTGGCTGTACTACGGCTCCAACAGTTTCTACCTTGACGAAACCCTGGAACCAGTCCTCATCGGGGACGCATCATGGTCCGGCTACGACATCACCGCCCCAGGCGACGTCGACAACAACGGATACGTCGATCTCATCGGCCGCAACAAGACCAGCGGCGCCTTGTACTTCTACCCAGGCACCGGCCCCGCCGGAGAAGGCCTCGGCACCGTGACCACACGCATCCAGATCGCGACAGACTGGACCGCAGCCAACAAGCCACTCATCACATCGGGCGGCGACGCCGACAACGACGGCAAACCCGACCTGTGGGCAACCAGCCCAGAAACCGGCAAGGCCCTATACTTCTACCCCAAATTGACGAGCACCGGATATGGAACACCCGTGCTGGTCGGCGTCTCCTCAGGCTGGCTTGACTTCCAGACGCTGAGCTGACGGCAACCGCTCGTTTCGGCTCCGGGTTCGCGCTGGGATCCCCCGACGCGAACCCGGAGCTCGGTACGCTCGCTGCCGCGCGGCACGACCCGTCCATGCCGACCACGTGGATCCGCAAAGAACTGCTGACCTACATGCCCAAGGACGCAGCGGAGTCCTCAACAGAGCAGCCGAAATAGCCTTCCTGGAAGCGCCTGAGGAACTTGCACACCTTACGCAGGGAATCAACCAGCTCGCGCACAACCTCGCTGACCACCCCTTGGCCGCCATGCCGGTGAGCGGGCGTCGACGCTCGTTCGGTGTGTGGCTGGGGGGCCGCCCAGGGTCCGATTTCCGGTAGTTCCTGTGGTCGCTGACGGGACAACTACTGCCAGCGGCGCGGCGATACCTGAACGGTGACCCATCGTCGACTCGGCCAACATCTACTCAGGTCCCCTGCGGAGACGCACGCCGTGGCACACGGACTCGGCGCCCGCAGGAGCACGTTGTCCGGGCCAGGTGACGTCATGCGGCGGTGTCAATGAACCCGAAGGGGCGCAGCAGGCCCTCACGGACGTCCCACGCTCACCGCAACGGAGTGGCACGTTTCTGCGGCACGTCGGGTGACATCTTTTCCTGCCCGCGCCAACGCGACGGGGGGCGAAGAACTCGGCGGGGTAGGCGCGGGACATGTCCGGCAGCCATCGTGAATGCCGTCAGATAGCCAGCAGAACTGGAAGCTGAGAGGTAGGGCAGGTCAACCTCACCCAAACCTGCAGCAGACCCTTTCGGATGGCGTCCCTTCTTGTGGTGTAGCCGATCATCCGGAGGTTGTGTTCGTGGTGTTGGGGAGTGTGGGGGCGCCTTTCGGGAGCTCGGCGGGGT
>NZ_JBHYMQ010000153.1:0-494 GCF_042742985.1 Streptomyces sp. NPDC058864
GCCAACCTCTGGTCGCTCATCACGGGCGTCTTCAAGGGCCTGTGGTCGCTCATCACGGGCGTCTTCAAGGGCCTGTGGGCCATCGTCCGGTTCTACGGCGGCTACCCGATCCGGGGCGAGGCCAAGACCGACGCCACGTTCTGGAGCCGCGGAACCCGCTCCACCATCCCGGCCGGGCCCGCCGGCCCCGTCCCGCTCGGGTCCGTCGCCTTCGCCCCGCCCGTCGTGAGCCTGATCAAGCCCAAGCGCCGCCGGCCGAGCCCCTGGGCCCGTACCGCGGCGGCCTGGGTGAAGACCTACCAGGGTTGGGGCGCCACCGCCCTCGACAGGGGCCTGCGCGTGCTCCTGTGGGCCGTCCGCTGGGCACAGAAGACCTACCGCGGCTACCAGAACGTCGCCCGCCTCGTACGGGCCGTCTACCAGGCGGGAGCCACGGTCCTCGCCCCCCCCGCCCGCCGCGAGCGGGCGAGGCGGGTGTGGGAGGAGGGCGCGCG
>NZ_JBHYMQ010000153.1:504-2030 GCF_042742985.1 Streptomyces sp. NPDC058864
CCTGGCACTTCTGGCCGTACGCCGCCCGCGGCCTGGCCCGCCTCGTCCTCACCGCCGCCCTCGTCGGCCTGACCCTCCCGGCCTGGCGCACCCTCACCCTCGTGGTCCTGGCCGTCCTCCTGGTCGTCGCCGTCGCGCTCGCGCACCGCTTCAAGCCGGCGCCCCCCGGAGACGACGCGGTCTACGGGCCCCGCCTCTGGGTGATCCTGCGCGAAGACCTGGCGCTCCCCGAGGACGAGCCCAGCGAGAACTGGCTCCGCCTCCCCGACAAGCTCGGCGCCGAGGGCGCCCGCATCCTCATCCGCCTGCCCTGGTCGTTCCGGGGCACCCAGGGGGAGAAGGACGACGTCACCAGCCTGCTGAACTCCCGGCTCCCGGGCGAGTGGCAGGGCAGGTACACCTTCACCGGCGAGCACTTCAGCGCCGTCTACACCCACAAGCCCCCGCCCAAGCCGCCGGCCCCCGCGCCCGAACCGCCCGGCGCCGTGGATATCTGGGACCCCAAGGTCCAGGAGATCCTGGCCTCCCTCGGACCGGACGAGTTCTACCTGGGACAGGACACTTTCGACCGCCCCGTCATCCAGAAGATGTCCGACGAACAGGCCCACTGGGCCCTGTCCGTCGGCTCCGGTGGCGGTAAGTCGGCATTCCTTCAGTGGCTCGCCATTCAGATGCTGATGAAGCGCGGAACGGTCGTCATCATCGACGGCAAGATGGTCAGCATGACGCCCCTGATCGGAATTGAGGGAACGCACTCCTACGTCAATCCGCAGGCACCCCAGGACATGCGCGCCACCCTTGAATGGGTGGCCGAAGTGGTCAACGCGCGGAACTACGAAAAGAAGCACCGCATCCGGACGGACTTCCCGCCGCTTTACGTGATCCTGGAGGAATGCAACCACCTCGCCGACATTCTCAAAGAGGAATACACCGCCACCAAGGCAAGCAGTGATCCAGGCGGTGACCCCATTTGGCGTGACGGCGTGGCAACCGCACTCCGTCTCGGCCGTGAGGTGAATGTCCACATCATCGCCGTATTCCAGGACTTCAAGGACACGCAATTCGGCGGAGTCTCCCTCGTCCCGCTTTTCCCCTTCAAGATTCTGGGCAGCTACAGCGAACGCCAGTGGAAGCGGATTATGGGTAACTCCTTCCCCATGCCGCCTATCCAGAAGAAGGCCGGTCGAATGGTCCTCGCGCTGGACAGTGGAGACGTCAGCCGTATTCAGACGCCCTACGTTTCGTGGGTGCCGGAATACACCAAGGACGAGAACCAGCAGCACGCGTACAGGCTCCTGACGGCCTACTACGAGGAGCTGCGCCAGACCCACGGCTACGAGACCACGGGGCTCTACGCGGCCCCGCCCGCGCACTCCCCGGAGGTCGCGCCGGCCCTCCTGCGCCGCGTGTCACGTGACACTGGGCTCGAAGGCCGGACGGGGGGTTCTGTGGGGGGTCTGAGCGAATAAACCGCTGGTCGTGGTGACACGCCCCGGGGCTGCGGTACACCCGGCGTGACACCCCAG
>NZ_JBHYMQ010000154.1:0-1991 GCF_042742985.1 Streptomyces sp. NPDC058864
ACAACGGCCACTCACCGCCGCGAGGAAGGATACGAAGGAGCCGAGCCAGCTTCCCCCCGACGTGCAAGCCCCTAAGGCACGTCAAGGACCCTTGGCATAGGTCGACAACACCGCGGCCCCACTCACCCGCTCACCCACCGGTGCGCAGCCGCGCCCCGCCATTCGACCCAGCGTGGATCGTCCACCACCAGGTCCGGATCGGGCAGGCCAGCCGAACGCAGAATCAGCAGCAGGTCATGATCGGAGAACGCCGTTCCGACGTAGTCGTCCTCCATCCGGTCCTCACGGTGCATCGTCACCAGCCGGCCGCCCCGCGGCGACAAACCGTGCACCACGAACCGCGCATCATCCACCCTTCCAGCCTGCCGCACCCGCGATGCGCACGCCTGACCACAGCAAAGCCAGCAGCACACCACACCGTGCGCATCCGCTGGAGTGGCGACCGGGCCTCACCACGCCGCGCCTGCAGTCGGCACACGGCCACAGACCCGGTAGCCCTCGGGGCCATCTGACCAAGCGGGTGCTGGAGTCCGCCCTGGAAGGAGAGATCACCGTCCACCTCGGATACGACAAACACGACCCGGCCGGTGCCGGTAGCGGGAACTCCCGCAACGGCGTCCGGACCAAGACGGTGCTGACCGACGTCGGCCTGGTCGAGATCGCGGTGCCGCGAGACCGCGACGGCAGCTTCGAGCCGCAGATCGTCAAGAAACGCCAGCGGCGCCTGACCGGCGTGCACGAGATGGTGCTGTCGCAGTCCGCGCGGGGGCTGACGCACGGGGACATCTCCGCGCACTTGGCCGAGGTCTACGGCGCGAGCGTGTCCAAACAGACGATCTCGACGATAACCGACAAGGTCATGGACGGGATGGCCGAATGGCAGAACCGGCCTCTGGCAGTAAAGGCGAACCGGTCTACTGTAGGCGATGGAGAGGAATGGAAATGGGAATCAATTACACCTGGGGCCGCTCACTAAATCTTGGATGCAGCTAAATAAAAACATAAGCCGCTTCGGGTGCAACATTTAGCGACGTACCCGAAGCGAGCACGAGAGACTCTCGAAGGAAACACAACAATGCGATTTATCCCTCTACTTATCGGCCTCGCCTGGCTGACATTTGGCCTAGCGATGGTAAAAAACTTTCGAGGGTTCTTTGATAAAATGCTCACTTCGCGAATCAACCTGGCACCCGGCGAGGAAATGAGCTCCTCGGCACTTCGAACAATAGGAAGAGTGAATGTGATCCTGGGTTCTCTTGCTACAGCATTCGGAATCATCTTCGCGATCTTCGCAAAATGATCGCGATAGCAATTTTCGACCTGGCTTTCGGCGCCGCGTGCCTCGGTGCCGGAATCCGGATTCACGCCCGCCCCCGAAAAACGCGACTGCAGAAAATTTCCGGAGCCCTCTGGGTTGCTATCGGGATTACCTCCATAACGGCCGGGGTGGCACAGCTTTGACTATTGCGATCTATCCACATCTCTGGCCTGATCAGCCACACCGCGCCGGCGGTCACACCCGGCAACGATGGCGACCCAGTCCGGGCCGAGTCGGGCGACCAGGCGTTGCCGGAGGGTGCAGCGTTGGCGGGGTGTGGTCGCTGCCCAGATGCCTGTCTGGGTGAGGTCCGGGTTGGCCAGGGCCCATTTCAGGCAGTCGGATGCCAGTGGGCACGGCACGCAGGCGGCGGTGGCCTGGTCGACGCGGGCGGTGATGTCGTCGCTGTTGCTGTCGCCGTGCTCGTAGGCGAACAGCTCGGGGTTCTGCCCGGCACGCGGTGGGGGTGGCGCTATAGGGGAAGGGAATGCGCGGGTCTGCCTCATGGGCCAGCGGGCGCGGGGTACCGGATCGACTCACAAAACCAATCCTCCCAAGTCACGGTAACGCAGTGTCAGCGGGGGGTGCCTCTATGTTCTTCGTCAAGCGAGGTGGGGGGTTCTGGGTTGGTAGAGGGTGCCGTCGCGGAGCATGGCGAACAGCACGCTGGTGC
>NZ_JBHYMQ010000155.1:0-1969 GCF_042742985.1 Streptomyces sp. NPDC058864
GCTGGTGAGTCACCGGCGCGGGGGCTACCGGTAGGGGCTGGGCTGGTCGGCCTGGTTGATGGCCTGGGCGGTCTCGGCCTTGGTGGCATCGCGCCAGTAGCGGGTGACCGTCTGGCGGAAGCGCCGGTCCTCGGGGTCCCGCTGGTGGCGGGTGGCGACGGCGTCGATGACGTGACGGACGTCCTGGACCCCGTCCGCGACCATCTGCTTGACGTCGGCGGACATGCTGGCCGTCTTCTCCTTTCCGGCGCGGACGAGCGAGAGTGCCGGGCGGATGTTCGGGGTCTTTTCGACCTGGTCAGAGCTGGTGTCGGACGGATATCCACTGGTGTCCGCGTGGATGGTGGACTCGTGGGCTCGTGCCGTCGTGGCGTCACCAGCGGCCGGAGGAAGGATGGCCGGGGCCTGGGGTGCGGATGCCGCGAGGAGGGCGGGCACCGGGGCCGTGATGCCGGGGGTGAACATCCGCTCCAGGGCGACGCCCGCGCTCTGGGTGAGGCGGTCGCGCTGGACGTCCAGGAGGTCCGTGCCGAGGGTGGTGTCACCCGCGCCCACCTTCGCCGCGAGCTTCCAGGACTTCTTCACGGACTTGGCGCGGACCTTCTTGTCCGGGTGGGCGGCGGCGCGGGCCTGGTGGTAGGCGAGGTCGCGGATGACGGCGGCGGCGCGGGTCTCCGCCTCGATGTCGCGGCCGTCCTGGTGGATGACGACGATGCGGGCGAGGTAGGCGATGGCCTCGGCAGCGGCGGTGATGGCCATGGGGGTGAGGGCGTAGACGATGGTCTGGCCGATGCCCTTGGCGGCGGTGGCACCCATCGCGGCGGCGGCGGCCGGCAGGGCCCACAGGCCGAGGCGGACCACGAGGGGCGCGGGCCGGTTGAACAGGGTGGTGACCAGGAGGACCAGGGCCATGACGGCCGTGGCGCCCTCACCGGCGGCGAGCGCGCCCAGGGCGGTCTCGCCGCCGTAGCGGTGGGAGAGGTTGGAGTAGGTGCCGACGCCGCCGAGGATGCCGATGGCGAGCATCGGCACGATGGTCACCCACAGGAGGGTCTTCTGCATCCGGCTGATGGGGTTCTTCATGGTGGTGCTGCCTTCCTGGGTCTGTTGTGGCGTCGTGGCGTCGTGGACTCGTGACGTCATGAAGGAGAGGGCCATCACTTCGCCTTCTTCACAGGGCGGGGGGCGCGGGGCGTGACGCGCAGTTCCTTGATGGCGGCGGCGACGCCGATGACGCCGATCCCGATGCCGATGCCGCCGTAGGCGATGGCCTGGCCCATGGCCGCGATGGCCGGCGCGGCGACGACGAGGAGGACGGTCGCGGGGGTGCAGAGGATGAGCAGGCCGACGGCGGCGATCAGGCCGTTGCGGAGCCAGGCCGGGATGGGCTGGGTCGGCATCTGCACGACGACGGGGGCCTGCGCGGTCTGCGGGATGTAGACCGGCTGACCCTGCGGGGTGTAGCCGATCGTCACGCCGGGCGGGACGGCCGCGGGGAGCTGCTGGGGGATGTACGGGGTCGGGGTGGTGTCCACGGTGTTCGTCTCCTTCAGGCCGCGAGGGCCGGGGCATCGGCGCACCTGGAGCAGCAGCCCAGGGACGTCGGGATCACGTAGGGATAGGTGACCAGGCAGACCGGACAGGTCCGGCGGGCGCGCATCATGGCTCGGTGTGCGCGCCACAGGCCGGGCGTCATCGGTCGGACCGGGAGGGCGAGGTCGAGGCGGTAGAGGTAGGCGGCGCGGACCAGGCGTTCGCGGGTTCCGGGCGGGCGCCGGCCGAGCCAGAGGATCTGGGCGACGACCGGCTGACCGCCGGGCCGCAGGCCGCGGGCGCGGAGCTGGCGGCGGGTGTCCAGGCCCTCGGGTGCCAGCTTCCGGGGGAAGGTCGGGACTCCGAACTCGTGGCCCTCGGGGTCGAAGAACTTCACTGGTTCACCTCCTATTGGCTGGTCGGGGCGGTCTGGTGG
>NZ_JBHYMQ010000156.1:0-1846 GCF_042742985.1 Streptomyces sp. NPDC058864
GGCCCTGCTGTCATGCGCACCCGGCCGAAAGATCACCCAACCGGGAAGCCACACTCGAACCCACGCTCACCATGACCGGTAGAGCAACGGCTACTGAGCTTGACGTTTAACCTCGCAGGTCACTCGACCTGCTGATCTGCGGTTTTTCCCGGGACAGTGAGGGCGGCCGTTCTCCACCCTTCGAGATGTCGAGTCACGAAGCACGAGAGAACGGCCGCTGCCCATGAGTCTCCCCGCCGATGCGCCCGCAGGTGAGGCGTTGGACGTGTTGTCCCGCTTTCGGGTCGAGTTCTACGACTGCTTGTACGCCCGTGCGGACACGCTCTTCGAGCTCACGGACGCGGTGCTGTGCGCGGAGGAACCGGTGAAGACGCTGGTCGAGCTGTCGTTGGCGGCCGAGCACCGGCGCGGGCACGGCGCCCTATACGCCGCGTTGGACCGGGGCTGGCTGGAGCCGGTGCGGTTGCGGCGCGCGCTGGCCGGCCTGCCGCTACCGAAGGCGGCCGACGGGCGCATCGTGCTGGCCGTGGACGTCAGCAATTGGCTGCGTCCTGATGCCCCCACCAGCGACGACCGGCTGTTCTGCCACGTCTACGGACGCGGTGACCGCAGCACGGACCAGTTTGTGCCTGGCTGGCCGTACTCTTTCGTCGCCGCCCTGGAGACCGGCCGCACCTCCTGGGTCGCGCTGCTGGACGCTGTCCGCCTCGGGCCCGCCGACGACGCGACCGCCATCACGGCCGCCCAACTCCGCTACTCAGTCCAGCGGTTGACACAGGCCCGGCACTGGCAGCCAGGTGATCCCGAGATCCTGATCGTGATGGACTCCGGCTACGACGTCACCTACCTCTCCCACGCCCTGGCAGACCTGCCCGTCGTCCTGGTCGGCCGACTGCGCTCGGATCGCGTGATGCTCCGCGACCCCGGCCCCGCCCGTTCCGGGCCGAAGGGCGGCCGGCCCCGCCGACACGGCGGCGTCCTCACCTTCGCCAAACCCGACACCTGGCACGAACCCGAGATCACCACCGTCACGGACACCACCCGCTACGGCAAAGCCGAGGCCAGAGCCTGGGACAGGATGCACCCCAGACTCACTCACCGCGGCCCCTGGCTGAACCACGCGGAGGCCGAACTTCCCATCTTGCATGGCACGTTGCTCCGCCTGAAGGTCGAACGACTGCCGGGCGACCGCGACCCGAAACCGGTCTGGCTGTGGTGCTCGGCCACCGCCGCCACGCCGGCGGACGTGGACCGCTGGTGGCAATCGTTCCTCCGCAGATTCGATCTCGAGCACACCTTCAGGCTCATGAAACAGACCCTCGGCTGGATCGCGCCGAAGGTCCGCCACGCCGACAGCGCCGACCTGTGGACCTGGCTCATCATCGCCGCCCACACCCAGCTCCGCCTCGCCCGACCCCTCGCCGAAGATCTGCGCCGGCCCTGGGAACGTCCCGCCGCACCACGCCGCCTCACCCCCGCCCGGGTGCGGCGGGGGTTTCGCAACGTCCGCGCGATCACGGCCCGTCCGGCGGCCGCACCAAAACCGTCCGGGCCGGGACCCGGCAGGCCTCCCGGCTCGAAGAACAAGCACCGCGCCAAGCGCCACGACGTCGGCAAGACGGTCAAACGCGCCGAATCGATCAAGGAACACAAAGCTCAGCGAGGTTAAACGTCAAGCTGAGACAGCGTC
This sequence comes from Streptomyces sp. NPDC058864, assembly GCF_042742985.1. Lineage (NCBI taxonomy): Bacteria > Bacillati > Actinomycetota > Actinomycetes > Kitasatosporales > Streptomycetaceae > Streptomyces > Streptomyces sp. NPDC058864. Next base: position 1,691 of record NZ_JBHYMQ010000156.1, read on the forward strand.
ACACAGCGTGCGATAACACCCCTACAACAGTGCCAACCCGCCAGATCTCTCACAGCCACGACAGTGACGTTTTCTCAGCGGTGATCATTTCCAGGTTCCGTTGAGGACGAGGGCGGCGCGGGCGATGTCGCCGATCCGGCTCGGGCTGAGGGTGAC
>NZ_JBHYMQ010000157.1:0-1749 GCF_042742985.1 Streptomyces sp. NPDC058864
CCGTGGCGGGGCCGACGAGTTCCTCGAGGACGTCCTCCATGGTGACGTAGCCGAGCAGCGTGCCGTCGTCCCCGGTGACCGCGGCCAGGTGGGTGCCCGCGGCCCGCAGGGCGGTGAGCGTGTCGTCCAGCGGAGTGGTGGGGCGGAGCCGGATGACGGGGTGGAAGGCGCTCCGGGGGAAGGGGCGGTCGCGCTCGGCGGCGCCGAGGGTGTCCTTGATGTGGAGGAAGCCCAGGACGCCGCCGTCGGCACCGGTGACCGGCAGGCGCGAGTAGCCGGACGCGGCGGCGGTCCGCTCCAGTTCGTCCGGCGTGACCCGTTCGCCGACGGTGACCATGCGACGGGCCGGCACGAGGATCTCCCCCACCGGACGGCTGCCCAGTTCCAGGGCGTCGCGCAGACGCTCGCCACCCGTGGCGTCGAGCAGCCCGGCGGCGCTGGAGTCCTGGACCAGCCGGGCCAGTTCGTCGTCGGTGAAGACCGCCGCGACCTCGTTCTTCGGCTCGACGCGCAGCAGCCGCAGCAGGGCGTTGGCGAAGGCGTTGACGCCGAAGACCACGGGCCGCAGCGCACGCGTGACGGCCACCAGCGCCGGCCCGAGCAGCAGCGCGGAGCGCTCGGGCGCGGCCAGCGCGATGTTCTTGGGCACCATCTCGCCGACCAGCATGTGCAGGTAGGTGGCCGCCGCGAGGGCGATCACGAACGAGATCGGGTGCACCAGCGCGTGCGGTACGTGCGCGGCCTCGAAGCCCGGCTCCAGCAGGTGCGCGATGGCGGGTTCGGCGACCGCGCCCAGCACCAGCGAGGAGACGGTGATGCCCAGCTGCGCGGTGGCCAGCAGGGCGGACAGGTGCTCCAGCCCCCAGAGCACCGTGCGGGCACGCTTGTCGCCTCCTTGCGCGCGTGGCTCGATCTGGCTGCGCCGTACGGAGATCAGGGCGAACTCGCCGCCCACGAAGAAGGCGTTCGTCAGCAGGGTGAGGGCGCCGATGGCGAGCTGCAGCGCGGTCATCGGGCGTCCTCCGGGATGCGTGCGACACGGACCCGCTCGGCCACGTGGTGGTCGACGCTGAGCACGGTCAGCCGCCAGCCGTCGTGATCGACGCTGTCCCCGGGGGCGGGAATGCGGGCCAGCTCCGTCGAGACGAGGCCGGCGACGGTCTCGTAGGGGCCGTCCGGCGCGGTCAGGCCGATGCCGGCGAGCTGGTCCATGCGGACGCTGCCGTCGGCCTCCCAGGACCCGTCGTCCGCGGGGGCGAGGTCGGGCGGCTGCTGGGGGTCGTGCTCGTCGCGCACGTCGCCGACGACCTCCTCCACGACGTCCTCGACGGTGACGACCCCGGCGGTGCCGCCGTACTCGTCGATGACGACGGCCATGGTGCGGCGGCTGCGCATCCGGTCCAGCAGCCGGTTCACGGGCAGGCTGTCGGGCACGAGCAGCGGTGCCGTGGCCAGGGCACCCACGGGCGTGCCGGCGCGCTCGCCGGCCGGGAGGGCCAGCACGTCGCGGATGTGGACGGTGCCGATGACCTCGTCGAGGCCGTCCCGGTAGACGGGGAAGCGCGACAGGCCGGTGGCCAGTGACAGGGCCGCGGCGTCCGCGGCGGTCGCATGGACCTCCAGGGCCCGTACGTCCACACGTGGGGTCATGACGTTCTCCGCGGTCAGCTCGCTCAGGTGGAGCGTGCGGACGAAGAGCTCGGCGGAGTCGGGTTCCAGCACGCCCTCGGCGGCGGAGTGGCGGGCCAG
>NZ_JBHYMQ010000158.1:0-1646 GCF_042742985.1 Streptomyces sp. NPDC058864
GGCTCTGTCTCACATTCGGTGGTGACGGAGAGTTGCGAGGGTCGTTGATCTTCATGTGATGGATGTCAACGAGCTTGTGCAGATGGTGTTTTCGGGTCTGTCGCCGCTGGTCATAGAGGATGTGGCCGACGAGGGTGAGCGGATCGTGGTGCGGGCCCGGACGCCGCTGGACACCGCGGTCTGTCCGGTGTGCGAGGCGTCGTCGGGACGGGTGCACGGCTATCACTGGCGGACGGTGGCCGACGTTCCGGTCGACGGGCGACGGGTGGTGGTTCGTGTGCGGGTACGGCGCCTGGTGTGCCCCACACGAGGCTGCCGCCACACCTTCCGCGAGCAGGTGCCTGGGGTGCTGGAGCGATACCAGCGACGCACCGCTCGTCTAACCAGGCAGGTTATGGCCGTGGTCAAAGAGTTAGCGGGCCGGGCGGGAGCGCGTTTGCTGGCGATACTGGCGGTGGGCCTGTCCCGTCACACGGCCCTGCGCACCCTGCTGCACATCCCGTTGCCCACCGGGCGGACGCCCCGCGTGATCGGCGTCGACGACTTCGCCCTGCGCCGGCGGCATCGCTATGCCACCGTGGTGATCGACGCCGAGACCCATGAGCGGATCGACGTGCTGCCTGACCGCACCGCCGGAACGCTGGAAGCGTGGCTGCGGGAGCATCCGGGCGTCGAGGTCGTCTGCCGCGACGGCTCAACCACCTACGCCGAGGCCATCCGCCGGGCCCTGCCCGACGCGGTCCAAGTCGCGGACAGGTGGCATCTGTGGCACAACCTGTGCGAGGCCGCCCTCAGCGAGGTGAAGGCGCACAGCAGCTGCTGGGCCACCGTACTGAATGCACCCATCTATGACGGGCCACGCGCCCGAACCACCCTGGAACGCTGGCACCAGGTCCACGACCTGCTCAATCAGGGCGTGGGCCTGCTCGAATGCGCCCGCCGACTGCAACTGGCCCTGAACACCGTCAAACGCTACGCACGAGCCGACCGGCCCGAGCGCATTCTCCGCGTCCCCAAATACCGAGCCAGCCTCCTCGACCCCTACCGCGAGCACCTGCGAAAACGCCGGGCCGAGAACCCCGCTGTCCCTGTCAGGCACCTCTTCGAAGAGATCAAGGCACTCGGCTACACCGGCTGCCTCAACCTGCTTTACAAGTACATCAACCAAGGCCGCGCAGACGCCGACCGCAGCCATATCTCCCCTCGCCGGCTCGCCCGGATGCTCCTCACCAGGCCCGACAACCTCAAGAGCGAGCATCGCGACCTCCTGGGACGGCTCACCGCCGTCTGCCCCGAGATGACCCAACTGGCCACCCGAGTTGCGGACTTCGCCCAGCTCCTGACGCCTCGCGAAGGAAACGCCGACGGCCTCTCGCGATGGATCGTCCGGGTCCGCACAACCGATCTGCCCCACCTGCACTCCTTCGCGCGGGGCCTGGACCGAGACCGGGACGCAGTGATCGCCGCGCTCACGCTTCCGTTCAGCAACGGCCCCACCGAGGGCGTCAACACCAAAACCAAGCGGATCGCGCGCCAGATGCACGGACGGGCAGGCTTCACCCTACTTCGCCACCGCATCCTCCTCGGATAGCAGCACGCTCCGTCACCACCGAATGTGAGACAGGGCCGTTCTTTGTACAGTCCCG
>NZ_JBHYMQ010000159.1:0-1639 GCF_042742985.1 Streptomyces sp. NPDC058864
GCTTTATATATTCAGGTTCAGCAGGAAACTGAATAATAGTTTCTTTTGATGATGAAATAACTTCGCCGGTTTCGTTATTTACTGCATGTGTTTCATGTGTGTATATATGGTTTTTTGTAGGTCTTTTAGAAGACATAATATGTTCCTATAAATAGTTGCTTATTCCCAGTATATACCATTTTAAAAGTATTGTCAATACCCTTAAAAGAGTACAAAGCATACCCCCACACGGTAACGAACTTACTTTTAAAAAAGTACAATTTAGAGCCTTGAAATAGCGAGGGTATACTTTTTTTTACACTCATTTCATACCCCCACAGAGTATAAAACTTACCTCCACAGAGTATAAAACTTACCTCCACAGAGTATAAAAATTGGCTGAAAGCCACGGAATACGTGGTTCCCAGTATCTTATATCTTGTATTACCCTCTTTTGACCTTCGTTATAGCAATCAAAAATAAGGGCATTTTCAGCCCGTTAGATTGCATTCGGATAGGACGGATCTACCGCAACGCGAAGCAGGTTCCACAAGCCTCGTTATGGTGATTGAGTGGGTGGCCTAGGCCGTAGGACGACGGCAAACCATGAGATCAACAGAGCGAGAGCACTGGGGAAAGCCATCGCCCGAATGGGCTGGCGTCCTGTAAATGCGGTAGCTCCGTCGGATCTATGTGCTGCAATCGAGCCTAACGCCTCACTGCGTTCGTTGTTGGGCCATTTGACACGCTTGGCCAAAAAGCCGGCCAACCATGTCAAACGACCTTAATCGGCTCGCTAATGGGCTATCAGGAGCTTCTAGGGTGGAATGGGATCGATGGATCACCATCGTCACTGTCCAACCCGCTTTTGATTTTCGGGGACTGACAGCACACCCCCACATTCCCTGGAGGGAAATGTTCAGGGGTGTAATGGCACCGTTGCCGGTGCTGTTCTGGTGATAAAAGCAAGGGCAACGCAGCTTTTAAAAACAGACAGCCTCTGGAATAAACCGGAACGGTTTATGTAAGACATTGCCGATTTTGATTGTAAGCTTTTGACCTGTTGTAGATCTTGATCTTGATCTTGCTGTTGATCTTCCTCGCGTAGCGAGGCCCATGCACTCGTAGAGTGCTTTAATGGGCTAAAACACTCCTTCGGAATGTGATGTATCAAGGAATAAAATAGAGGCATTTAAAGGCTTTATAAAGCACCAAGTTGCTTTAAAGCACAAGTAGTGCTTTATAAGCACTTGATTATCTGAAAATAAATGTTACAACATGATCATATAACAATGATATCGCACCATGAAAAATTTCGTTTCATTCAATGCCAAGTATTATAAAAATTCAAATGCGTCTGGTGAGATAGGACACGTTCAACGTGCCTTTGCCAAAAATACCAACCAAATAGTCGAATTCGCCAAAGATAATTTTGGTTGTGGCTATAACATCTATGATCGATATAAGGACGTTTTTAATCAAGTAGAAGGTATTAAAAATAAGAAAATACAAAAAACCGCCAATACATTCATGGATGGGGTTTTGTCATTTTCAAGAGATCAGATGATGGAGATCATGAAAGACCCTGACTGGAAAACATCGTTTTCCGATCATATTGAGCAGTTTATGCAAGATGTAAAAGAAAAGACCGGCATGGAGC
>NZ_JBHYMQ010000160.1:0-1591 GCF_042742985.1 Streptomyces sp. NPDC058864
TTTTGCCGACGGACTCGAACGCGACTGGGACGCTGTCCTGGCCGGCCTCACCCTGCCGTGGAGCAGCGGCCCCGTCGAAGGCCACGTGAACCGGACCAAGATGCTCAAACGACAGATGTACGGACGTGCAAGCCTCCCGCTTCTCCGTAAACGAGTCCTCCTTGCATGACGCCGCGTCATCGCTTCACGATAATCTTGACTGAGCCTCTCGATGACGCCGCATACCGCCCGCACCTGGTCCCGCGCAGGCGTCACCCCGGTGATCCGGGTCAACGGCGGCAGCAGACGTCACCTGTCAGTGGCCGCTCTTTGCTGCTACAAGCCCGGCGAGCGGCCGCGGTTGGTGTTCCGGCACACCGGTGACCGGCGGGCCGACGGCCGCAAGGGCTTCTCCTGGAAGGACTTACGGGACCTGCTTACCGCCGCCCACACCAAGCTCGGCGGACCGATCGTGCTGGTCTGGGACAACGTTGGCCTGCACCTCAGCCGTGCGATGCGCGCCTGGACCACGGCCCGGGACTGGCTCACCGTGTTCCAGCTGCCGGCCTATGCGCCCGACCTCAACCCCGTGGAAGGGATCTGGTCCAGCCTGCGACGCACCAGCCTGGCCAACATCGCCTTCGCCGACTACACGCACCTGGTCACCGCAGTCCGCCGGGGCCTACGTCAGATCCAGTACCGGCCCTCATCACCGGCTGCCTCATCGGCACCGGCCTCGCCACAAGCCCCGACGACATCACGCATTAATCCTCAGTAGGGAGACCTTGGTGACATCGTCGGAAGCGTGCTGAAGAGTCGGTCGACGTCCGTCGGCACTCCTCCACCGGCATGCTGGTCGACGAAAAGAGCACGGGAGCAGGTGCGAGTCGAAGTCAGTCGATCTACTGTCGCGACTGATGCCGATGCTGCTGACGTGGCGATGCAATGGTGCAGGTTCACGCTGTCACGCGGCGACCCCACACGACACGCGACATCGCACGCCGCCGGTGCCCCCGGCCAGGCTGGCTGTAGCCGTAATTGCGGGGCCGTGAAGGCGTGTTGACCCTGCCGCGCAAGTTGAGACGCGCTCACGACCCCCGGGCTTGGATCCGGGTCGGTACAGCAAACGGAGTGCGGAGCCATGGCCTCCAGTATTGAGGCGAACGCCCTTGGGTGGACTCCGTCAGTCTGTTCCTGCTGGTGATAGCCACACGGCGCGGAACAACAGATAGGACCACGAATCTCGCGCACGGTGGCGGAGCCAAAAGAGCTGAGTCGTTTCGTGACTGCCACAGCGAGACATTGCGGGCCTGGGGGAACCAGACCAGTGGCCGGCTTGACGCCCCTCAGGCTCAACTTGTGGGCCGGTCTGACAGCGTTCTGAGCGGCACTTGCAGTACGTGGGTGGAGCCGCTCCTGAGACCGGCTCCACCCGTGATGCGCCGCGCCGTCGCTGCCCACGGCTGCGGAGTTCTGCGTTGGAGAGGGCGTGACCGCGCACTTGGTGTTCCCGGTCGGATGGCGTCCCTTCTTGTGGTGTAGCCGATCATGTCGGGGGTGTGCGCCGGGGTGTACCGGCTGTGTAGCCTCCGCTCCCTGCCCATGAGGCGGG
>NZ_JBHYMQ010000161.1:0-1471 GCF_042742985.1 Streptomyces sp. NPDC058864
GCGAGGTGGGGGGTTCTGGGTTGGTAGAGGGTGCCGTCGCGGAGCATGGCGAACAGCACGCTGGTGCGGTGGCGGGCGAGTCGGAGCAGGGCCTGGGTGTGGGTTTTGCCGCGGTCTCGGCACTTGTCGTAGTAGGTGCGGGATGCGGGGTCGTGGAGGGCGGCGAACGCTGACAGGAACATCGCCCGTTTCAGCTGCCGGTTTCCGCCTCGGGGTGCGTGTTCGCCGTGGATCGAGGTGCCGGACTGTCTGGTGGTGGGGGCCAGGCCGGCGTAGGAGGCGAGGTGGGCGGCGCTCGGGAACGAGCTGCCGTCGCCGATGGTGACCAGGAGGACTGCGGCGGTCCTGACGCCGACGCCGGGCAGCGACGTCAGGACCTCGGAAAGAGGGTGGGCCTCCAACAGGGCCTCGATCTGGGCTTCCAAGGCTCGTCGTTGTTCGTGGACGGCCGCCAGCGACTTGGCCAGCGAAGGCACGACGATGTCGAGGGTGCCCGTGCCGGGAACGATGACGGTCTGTTCGTCGAGTGCGTCGAAAACGTCGTCGATCAGCCGGGTGGCCATGCGCGGGGCCTTGGGCCGAATGGCCTCGACGAGCCTGCGGCGGCCAGCTTTGCGCAGGGCGTTCGGAGATCCGTAACGCTCCAGCAGCCAGGTGACGGCCTGGTGGTCCAGGCGGGGCCCCAGGACGCGTTCCAGCGAGGGATGGAACTGGGTGAGCAGGCCCCGGATGCGGTTGGAGGTGCGGGTGGCCTCGGCCGCCAGATCCTGGTCGAAGCCCACGAGAACGGTCAGCTCGGCGGTGACCTCGTCGGTCAGCTCCAGGCAGCGCAGCGTGTGGGGCATGGTGCGGGCGGCGTCCGCGATCACCGCGGCGTCCTTCGCGTCGGTCTTGGCCTCACCCGGGTAGAGGTCGGCGATCCTGCGCATCGCAAGGCCCGGTAGGTAGGCGACCTGGCAGCCCGCGTCACGGGCCACGGTCAGTGGGAGGGCGCCGATCGAGGCGGGCTGGTCCACGATCACCAGCACCGTGCCGAACTTGTCCCGGAGCTTGTCGAACACCGCCCGCAGTTTCGGTTCGCTGTTGGGCAGGGGCTTGTCGAAGACCTTCTTGCCGGCCGGGGTCAGGCCGTGGCCGTGATGTGTGCTCTTGCCGACGTCCAGGCCCAGGTAGACGCCCACGTCGGTGGTGTCGAAGGTCATCGCTTCCCTCTCCCCAGCGGGTCGCTTGCCGTGCCGGCCCCCGTGTCGGTGTCGTACGCGCGCATCCACGTTATGCAGACCTGCCGCCCGGATACGGCCGGGCATTGCGCCCGGCCGGGCGGTAGTCGGGCCTCTGATCAGCGTCTCCGACGACACCCCTCGGGCCCGGTGACACCACCCCCCAGGTCATCCGTTCGACAGGGGGTAACAGTCATGCCGGGCCCGAAGGCCAGCGGCCCCATTGCAGGACCGCGAAAAACATAACGGGG
>NZ_JBHYMQ010000162.1:0-1432 GCF_042742985.1 Streptomyces sp. NPDC058864
GGTTGCGTCCTTGGAAGTGGTGTACGGGTTCCCCACCTGATCCGGGTGTTTGTCCCGGCGTCGGAGTGAGTGCCCGGATATAGAGACGGCCACCGGCTGATCTTCGAAGTGTCGAAGCCTCGAAGGAGATCAGCACGATGACCGCACCTGACAGTCTGCCCCTGCACGTCCTTGCCGAGGAGAACCTCGCTGCGGCGAGTCCCGATTTGCTGCGCGCGATGGTCAAGACGTTCGCCGACGCGCTGATGTCCGCGGAGGCCGATGCCCTCTGCAATGCCGAGTACGGGCAGGTCAGCGACGAACGCGTCAACCATCGCAACGGCTATCGCCCGCGCGAGTGGGACACTCGGGCCGGAACGGTCGAGCTGGCCATTCCCAAGCTAAGGTCCGGCAGTTACTTCCCGCACTGGCTCCTGGAACGGCGTCGCCGGGCCGAACAGGCCCTCATCAGTGTGGTGGCCACCGCCTACCTGCTCGGGGTCTCCACCCGTCGGGTCGAGAAACTCGCCGAGTCCCTCGGCGTGACACAGCTGAGCAAGTCCCAGGTCAGCGCGATGTCCAAGCACCTGGACGAACAGGTGGCCGCGTTCCGCAACCGGCCGCTGGACGCCGGCCCGTATGCGTTCCTCTGGGTCGACGCGCTCACCCAGAAGGTCCGCGAGGGCGGTCGGATCATCAACGTCCATGCCCTGATCGCGGTCGGTGTCAACGCCGACGGGCATCGCGAGATCCTCGGCCTGGACGTCGCCACCGCCGAGGACGGCGCCGGCTGGCTGGCCTTTCTGCGCTCGCTGATCGCCCGCGGCCTGGGCGGGGTCCAGCTGGTGGTCTCCGACGCCCACACCGGTCTGGTCGACGCGATCGGTGCGACCCTGCCCGGCGCCTCATGGCAGCGCTGCCGCACCCACTACGCCCGCAACCTGCTCGGCCAGGTCCCGAAGTCGGCTCAGCCGTGGGTGGCCACGCTGCTACGGACGGTCTTCGAGCAGCCGGACGCCGACGCCGTCCAGGCCCAGATGACGCAGGTCCTGGACACCCTGGAGGGGAAGTTTCCCAATGCCGCCGAGCACCTGGACGCGGCCCGGCACGACCTGCTGGCCTTCACCGCGTTCCCGCGTGAAATCTGGCGGCAGATCTGGTCGAACAATCCGCAAGAGCGGCTGAACAAGGAGATCCGGCGCCGGACCGACGTGGTCGGGATCTTCCCCGACCGCACGGCCGTGATCCGTCTGGTCGGCGCGGTCCTGGCCGAGCAGAACGACGAGTGGACCGAGGCCCGCCGCTACATGGGCCGCGACCTCCTCGCCAAGACCCGGCGCCACTCGAACGAGTCACAAACCCACGGCACCGTCCTGCCCACCGAACTCACCGCATAGCCTCAAAGAAGAGATCACCGAGTGGCCGTCGATACACCACTCCAACGGACGTGACC
>NZ_JBHYMQ010000163.1:0-1419 GCF_042742985.1 Streptomyces sp. NPDC058864
GGATGGCGTCCCTTCTTGTGGTGTAGCCGATCATCCGGAGGTTGTGTTCGTGGTGTTGGGGAGTGTGGGGGCGCCTTTCGGGAGCTCGGCGGGGTAGATCTGTTCCATGCTGCCTTCGGGGAGGTAGCGGCGGGGGAAGGCGATCCATTCGTCGTGCATCTCGAAGAGGACGGCGGTGACGAGCCGTAGCAGGGCGTCGTCGTTGGGGAAGACCTGGACGACATCGATGCGGCGCTTGATCTCGCGGTTGACCCGCTCCAGGGGGTTCGTCGACTGGATCTTCTTCCAGTGTCGTTCGGGGAAGACCGCGAAGGCCGTCAGGTCCTCCTCGGCGTCCAGCAGCATCGCCTTGACCTTGGGGAACTGGGCTCCGAGCATGTCGGCCACGGTCTGCAGTTGGGCGCGTACCGCCTTGGCGGTGGACTGGGCGAAGATCGTGCGGATGGTGGCGGCGACCATCTCGCCGGCGTCCTTTGGGATGACCGCGAAGGTGTTGCGCAGGAAATGGACTCGGCAGCGTTGGTAGGCCGAGCCGATCATCACCTTGCGGATGGCTTTGACGAGGCCGGTGTGGTGGTCGCCGATCACGAGGCGGACGCCGGTCAGGCCTCGTTCGCGCAGGTGACGGAGGAATTGGGTCCAGAACAGTTCGGTCTCGCTGTCCCCGACCATCACCCCCAGGACCTCACGGCCGCCGTCTTCGGTCACCGCGGTGGCGATGACCACGGCTCGGGAGACGATCTGGTGCTCGACGCGGGCCTTGCAGTAGGTGGCGTCCAGATACAGGTAGGGGAAGCGGGTGTGGTCCAGTGCCCGGGTGCGGAAGGCGGTCAGCTGTCGGTCGAGGTCGATGCAGATCCGTGAGACCTCGCTTTTGGAGATCCCGGTGTCCGCTCCGAGGGCTTTGACCAGGTCATCGACCGAGCGAGTGGACACTCCGTGGACGTAGGCCTCCATGATGACGGCGTATAGGGCTTGGTCGATCCGGCGCCGTCGTTCCAGCAGGCTGGGGAAGAAGCTTCCCGACCGCAGTTTGGGAATCGCCAGGTCCAGGTCGCCGGCTTGGGTGCTCAGCGTCTTATCGCGGTGCCCGTTGCGCAGTGCGGTGCGGGTGTCAGTGTGCTCGTTCCAGCCGGCGCCGATCTTCGCGGTGGCTTCGGCCTCGATCAGTTCCTGCAGCATCCGCTCGGCCACGTTCCGGACGAGTTCGAGTCCGTCCGCCGAGCGTAGTGACTCTAGCAGGCGAAGTAGGTCAGACTGGGACAGGGCCACCACGCACCTCCCGGGTTGAACTGGCCGTTCACCAGGAAGAGTTGCATGGTGGCCCGCCTCATGGGCAGGGAGCGGAGGCTACACAGCCGGTACACCCCGGCGCACACCCCCGACATGATCGGCTACACCACAAGAAGGGACGCCATC
>NZ_JBHYMQ010000164.1:0-1384 GCF_042742985.1 Streptomyces sp. NPDC058864
CGGGTCTGTCCAACGAACGGTGTAACTCGGGTGGTGTGAGTTAGCGGCGGCCGAGGGAGAGTCGGCCGTCGAAGGCGATGTCGAAGGCTTGCAGGGCGGGCTTCCAGCGCATGGTCCATCGCTTGCGGCCCTGACCGGTGGGGTCCAGGCTCATGAGGGCCATGTAGACGCACTTGAGGGCGGCGGCCTCGTTGGGGAAGTGCCCGCGGGCCCGGACGGCCTTGCGTATGCGGGCGTTGACCGACTCGATCGCGTTGGTCGTGCAGACGACGCGGCGGATCTCGGTGTCGAACTGCAGGAACGGCACGAACTCGGCCCAGGCGTTCTCCCACAGCCGCACGATCGCCGGATACTTCGCGCCCCATTCCTCCTGGAAGTCCAGGAAGCGGTCCTCGGCCGCGCTTGCGGTCGGTGCGGTGTAGATCGGCTTGAGCGCCTTGGAGATCTTGTCCCAGTCCTGGCGGCCCGCGTAGCGGAACGACGCCCGGATCAAATGGACCACACAGGTCTGCGTGACCGCCTGCGGCCAGACCGTGCCGATCGCATCGGGCAGGCCCTTCAGTCCGTCGCAGACGACCATGCACACGTCCTCGACGCCGCGGTTCTTGATCTCGGTGAGGACCTGAAGCCAGTACTTGGCGCCCTCGCCGCCGTCGCCGGCCCACAGGCCGAGGATGTCGCGGGTGCCGTCCACGGTCACCGCCAGAGCGACATAGATCGGCCGGTTGGCGACCTGACCGTCGCGGACCTTCACGTGCACGCAGTCGATGAAGATCACCGGATAGACCGGGTCCAGCGGCCGGTTCTGCCACTCGGCCATCCCGTCCATGACCTTGTCGGTGATGGTCGAGATGGTCTGCTTGGACACGCTGGCGCCGTAGACCTCGGCCAGGTGCGCGGAGATGTCTCCGTGCGTCAGCCCCCGCGCGGACAGCGACAGCACCATCTCGTCGACGCCGGTCAGCCGCCGCTGACGCTTCTTGACGATCTGCGGTTCGAAGCTGCCGTCGCGGTCCCGCGGCACCGCGATCTCGACCGGGCCGACGTCGGTCAGCACGGTCTTGGACCTCACCCCGTTACGGGAGTTCCCACTGCCGGTACCGGCCGGGTCGTGCTTGTCGTAGCCCAGGTGGTCGGTGATCTCGCCTTCCAGAGCGGACTCCAGCACGCGCTTGGTCAGCTGCTGCAGGAGCCCGCCCTCGCCGGTCAACTGGAGCCCGCCAGCGCGGGCCCGGTCGACCAACTGCCCGATCAACTGGTCATCCAGCAGGTCCGCCGACAGCTCGACCGGCCGAACCTCTTCAACCGCCTCGACAGAGGCAGTCACGTCGCTCATCAGGTGTTCTTCCTTGATCGGGAGTTACACCGTTCTTTTTACAGTCCC
>NZ_JBHYMQ010000165.1:0-1309 GCF_042742985.1 Streptomyces sp. NPDC058864
CTGATCCTCGTCCCGGCCGACTGCTCGTCATGTCCATGCTGGGATGCGGGCATGGAGCGAAGACCGTATCCGAGCGACCTATCGGATGAGCATTGGGCGTTGATCGAGCCGATGATCACGGCCTGGAAGGAGGGCCGGGTAGCGCGGTCGGCGACCGGGGATCCCGGGTCCTGCGACCTGCGGGAGGTCGTGAACGCGATCTTCTACCAGAACCGGACGGGCTGCCAGTGGCGCTATCTGCCGCACGACCTGCCGGCCTGGTCGGCGGTGTTCTACTACTTCACGCTGTGGCGTCAGGACGGGCTTGACCAGCGGATCCAGGAACTCCTGCGCTGCCAGGTGAGGGAGAGAGCCCGCCGATTAGAGGACCCGTCCCTCGTGATCATCGACACTCAGTCCGTGCGCGCGGCCGCCGGTGTCCCGAAGACCACGACGGGACTGGACGCCAACAAAAGGATGTCGGGCCGCAAGCGAGGACTGGCCGTCGACGTTCTGGGGCTGATCATCGGCGTCGTCGTGCTCGCCGCCTCCACCCACGACAACGCCGCCGGCACCGCCCTGCTCGACCAGGCGGCCGAGCGGTGCGGGATGCGCCTGGAGAAGGCCCTGGTGGACCAGGGCTTCAAGGACGAGGTTCTCATCCATGGTGCCCTGCTGGACATCGACGTCGAGGTCGTCCGCCGCAACCCGGCTGACCAGGGCAAAGGCTTCGTCCCGCAGCCCAAGCGGTGGATCGTGGAGCAGGTCAACGGCACGTTGATGCTGCACCGGCGTCTCGCCCGTGAGTACGACCACCGGCCCGACACCTCCACCTCGCGCGTCTACTGGGCCTCGATCGCGAACATGGCCCGCCGCCTCACCACAGCGAGTCCCGCCTGGCGTGACGCCCTCGGGCTGGCCGCGTGAACGTCATCGATCTCCTGGCCGACCTCCAGGCCCAGCACGACGAGACCGCCGCCCGGGCCGGTGAACTGCGCCAACAGATCGATCACTTGACCGCCGCCCTGGCCGAGACCGAAGCGCGACTCGCGGACCTGGCCACCACCCGGAAGGTCATTGCCGAACTCGCACCGGCTGGAGGCCAACCCGCACCGCCCGAGACGAACACCGCCTACCAGGCCATCGTGCGCGCCTTCAACCAGCACCCCGACCAAGAGTTCCGAGCCCGTGAGCTGCACGAACTCCTCGGTATGCCCACCGACGAGGCATCCGTCAACATCACCCGCAGCCGTCTCGGACGCCTCACCCGCCAAGGCTTCCTCACCCAGCCCGGACGAGGCCGCTACCAGAAACGGACTTAACGACCTCT
>NZ_JBHYMQ010000166.1:0-1291 GCF_042742985.1 Streptomyces sp. NPDC058864
CTGCCAGGTCCCGGGGATCTGGATGTTGGCTGAGCCGGGGGCGTCGGAGTAGTCCTTCTCGGCCTCGCCCTCCTCCTCGGGGGCCAGGTCCTCGGTCCCGGGCAGGGCCTCCTGGGTGCCGGGGGGCACGGTGTGGGTCGGAGGCGGGGGCGCCGCCTCCTCGGGGGCCGGCGCTTCCTCGGCCGGGGGCCGCGGCTTCTTCTCCTTCCGGCTGAACGCGCGCTTGACCCTGCCCAGAAGCCCCGGCTTGCGCTCCGGCGCGGGTGCCTCCTGCCGGGGCGCCTCGCCTTCCGGCTGGGGCGCCGGAGCCGCCGCTTCCTCGCGGGGCTCCTCCGGCTCCTCGCCGCCCTTGCGTCCGAAGATCCGCCCGATGATGCCCATGTCAGTTCTCCTTCGCGCTCAGGTAGGACTTGCGGGCCACGGTCACCGGCTTGCCCGCGTCGATCGCGGGCAGCAACTCGGCCAGCGGGACGGTGTATTCGGGCTCGGGCTTCCACTCCCCGCCCTTGGAGCCGAACTTCATGGAGGCCGGGGCGGCGGCCCGGGGGTCGGCCTCGTTGCTGGCCACCGTGACGGCGTCCACCTTCAGGCTCAGGGGCGGGCGGCCCTCTGCCTCGAACTTGGCCAGGTCCCGGTAGGTGTTGCACAGGGCCAGGTCCAGGACCATCTCGGCCCAGTCCGGGCGCCAGTAGATGTCGGCGGCGTACAGGGTGTTGCCGGTCGGGTCGCTCAGGTCCTTCTTCGGCCCGTCCGCACGGGAGAGGTAGCCGCGGAAGGACTGGTACAGGTGGCCCACGACCTGCTTGGCGTACCGGGCGCCGGGGCGGCCCTCCTCCTGCGCGGCCATGACCCGCTCACGGGCGATCCGCAGCTTGTCGTACATCCCGTACAGCGCCCGCTTCGAGGTGGTCCACACCCAGGCTTCGGCCACCTCGGGCTCCCACCCCGGGTAGAGGTCGGCCAGCAGGACGACCGCCGGGGTACGGGCCCAGTGCCCGCCCTCCTCGGAGGGAAGGAACCGCAGCTCCGGCATCCTCTCGTTGGCCTTGTAGGGCAGGTTCAGCAGCCGCCAGTACCCGGCCTTGTTGGCCAGGAACCGGGTGCCGTCCGGGTAGTGGGTGGGGTCACCGATCCCGAGCCAGGCGGAGCCGATCGCGGCAAGCCAGGCCGCGTTCTTGTCGTACTGGTGAAGCCACCCCATCGCCCGCTCGTCGTCGCTGATGGCGTCGGCCGGGCGGTTCCACTGCAGGTTGACCAGCGCCTGCATGTTGCCCACGGTGGGCACCTGCCG
>NZ_JBHYMQ010000167.1:0-1217 GCF_042742985.1 Streptomyces sp. NPDC058864
GTTGTCGCGCGTCAGACTTTGTGGCAGGGCTCGTTTCTTGCGGGTCCTGTCCCGTGAAGGAGTCTGATCGATCATGGTGAGACCGCCGGCGGTGCCGCCGGAGGAGAAGGTCCGGATCGTGCTGTCGATCCTGGCTGGTGAGATGACCGTTGCCGAGGCCGCGCGGCGGGCGAAGGTGTCGGAGCAGTCGGTCGGGAACTGGAAGCGCCAGTTCCTGGAGTCCGGCCGGGCCGGTCTGGTGGCGGGGAGGTCCGGCCCGAGCAGCCGTGAACAGCAGCTCGAGGCCCAAGTCGCCGACTTGACGCAGGCGCTGGGCGAGGCCGCGGTCGAGCTGCGGGTGTGGAAGAAGTCCGCGGAGGGTCGGCCGGGCCCTTCGAGGACCTCGAGGTGATCCGCGTCGACGCGGGCATGCCGACCGCGAGGTTCTGCCGTCTGATCGGCGTGCCCGAGCGGACCTGGCGCCGCCATCAGGCCCGTGCCCGCCGCGACGCCGAGCCGCGGGGGTCGTGGCCGCGTCCGGCCCGCGAGCAGGTCCGGGACACCGCCCGTCGGCACGCGCTCGCGCATCCGGCGTGGGGGCATCGGAAGGTGTGGGCGATGTGCCGATGGGACGGCCATCGGGTCTCGCAGGCCACCGTGCTGCGGCTGCTGCGCGACGAGGGTCTGCTGCTGGAGGCGAACTACCAGCGCGAACGTCGGCAGCTCGCGGCGCGGCGCAAAGCGGCGTTCGCCACCGAGCCGATCGGCCCGAACCAGGTCTGGCAGCTGGACTTCTCCGAGTTCGAGACCACCGCCGGCGGCACCTGGCGGCTGGCCGGCTGCCGCGACTACTGGTCGAAGTACGAACTGGGCTGGCACATCTCGCCCACCGCGAACCAGCACGACGCGATCGCCGCCGTCGAGCTCGCCCTGGCCGAGGCCGCGCGGCTGGCCGGCCGGCCGCTTGCCGACCTCGCCCCACGCGACGCCGACGGCGCGGTGCAACCGCTGGTCACGATCGTCACCGACAACGGCGGACCGTTCCGCTCGTTCCGCTTCGAGGCATTCATCGCCACCCGCCCCGAGCTGCGGCACGTCCGCACCCGGGTCCGAACGCCAGGGCAGAACGGCTCACGCGAGCGCGGCTTCGGCTCGCTGAAGTACGAGAAGCTATTCCTGGAGGAGATTCCCGACGCCCTCGACCTGGTCCGCCACGCCGAGGACTATCGGCTCGAGTA
>NZ_JBHYMQ010000168.1:0-1201 GCF_042742985.1 Streptomyces sp. NPDC058864
CTAGTGGCTTGTCACGCAGCCTTGGCCGGGTAATCGGTCCAGGTGCGGATCGGTGAGTCGGGGGCGAAGTTGGTTTTCGGGTTGGCGCGGGCGTTGCGCCAGCGGATGTAGGCGCCGATGGCGGCGTTCTGCTCGCCGTGGCTGCGGTGATCGGTGCCGTTGAGGGCGAAGTAGCGTAGGGCCGCGAACTCGGATTCGATCCAGTTGAGCCAGGATCCGTAGGTGGGCAGGAAGACCAGTTCGACCTGGTTGGCGGCAGCCCACGCACGGACGTTGGGGTGCTTGTGAGGGGAGAAGTTGTCCAGCACAACGTGCAGCTTCTCCCCGGGCCAGCGGGCACGCAGGGCCTTGAGGAGGCCGAGGAACTCCTGCCATCGTTTGCGTTGGCGTATCCGGTAGTAGATCTTCCCGGTGGCCAGGTCGAGGGCGGCGATCATGTGCATCACGCCGTCGTAGCGGTGGTAGGTGGCCCGCATCCGGCGAGGCTTGCCGTGTGGCCGCCAGGCTTTGCCTCTGCGGGGTAACAGGTTGAGCGGGCCGAACTCGTCCACGCAGATCACCCGGCCGTCCGCGGGTGGCACGTCGTACAACTCCAGGACCCGGTGCATCTTGGCGATGAAGTCCGGGTCGCTGGAGGCCTTCCAGGTCGTGGTGGCCTGCCAGGAGATGTTGCCTTCGCGCAGGATCCGGCGCAGGGTCTCCCGGCTGATGGCGGGCACGACCTTCCGGGCGACCAGGTGGTCGGCCAGTTTGGCCAGGCTCCAGGTGGAGAAGGCGGCGATGCCCCAGTCGGAGGGGGACGTCCGGGCGATCAGACAGATGCGCTCACGCATCCGTTCATTGATCGCCCTCGGGCGTCCCCCGCTCCATTTTGGGTCCAGTGCCTCGAACCCCCGCTCGTTGAAGGCGTGGATGACATCGCGCACGTAATCCTCGCTGACCTGCATCAACGAGGTGATGTCCTTCACCGACTGGCCCTGGGCGGACATCATCACCACGATGGCCCGCCGCAGCCTGACCGGATCCTTCGCGGTCCGGCTTATCCGCTGCAGTCGCCGGCCCTCCTCCATGCCCACCGGCCGGACAAACACTCCCGGTCGACGCCCCACAGCCACCTCCACGATCAGATCCTGGAGACACCCTGCCGGGAGACCTAAGGCCGATCAATTACCTGGTCGACCATCCGAGCCGAGCCACTAGC